>JAPLNJ010000211.1 GCA_026692885.1 Planctomycetota bacterium
AGCATTTCGCAACGTTATGATCAAGGCCGGAATGGATAGCAAAGCCGACCCACGGATGAGGACTGGATAAGAATAAATCCGTGGGCCGGCCTTGCCATCCGTCGGGTCGGCGAAAGAAAAGCGGGAGGGTGGCAATGGCCGCTGTCTGCCTGTCAAGGTCAAGTTTTCAACCGTCCTGGGCTGGGGTCAGCGGCCGATTATCTCATCCCCGATTTTCACGGGCTGCCCGTCGTCGCGAATTGCCAAGCGTAGCAAGACGACAAGGTCCATCGTCTGGGAGATGAACTGCACGGAGCCGTCGGTCATCACCACCGAGAGGCCACCCGCGTGCGGCGATTGCAGCGGGTTGTTGATGCCGTGGTTCTCACTGCAGCCGGGCTGAGGGGTGCCCCCCAGCACCTTCGTGTAGTTCAGACGATAGCGAACCGTCGTGATGTTCCAGCAATCCGCTCCCCAAGTCGCCGGTGTACCGCCCAGACTAGCCACTTGCGGAACCGGGTCGACACGGTTCGTGCCCGACAGCCAGCCGCCTCCCGGTCCCGTACCGCCCACGGTCCAGCCGGGGTCGCCGTGATACTTCGTGCTGCTGGACGGATCCTGGTCCTGTAGAAAGTCCGCTTGTTCGCCCACGATTATCGTGTTCGAGGTTCCGTCGAAACTCTTGCCGATGGAGACGTGCTCGCACGGTGGCAGCATGCCGCTGGACGTGACAATCCCGCCCGCCGCCGCGCCAGTCCCTTTGGCCTTGTTCTGGTAGACCGCGGTCGTCACCGGTGCCACGAGTCCAGGAGCCTTGCCAGCACCGGCCTGGTAGTCCTGCGAATTGGGGTCGATGTCGCAACCGCCTGCGATCCCAACGTAGGTGGGCAGTGTGATTGGGCCGTCTGACGCCTCCATCACCGGCAGCGGACTTGTGGGGCACCGCATGAACTCCGGCACGAGTTTGGCAATGAGAATCCCTGCCGCGTACATGTCGTCGGCACAGAATTCGTGCTTGGCGGGGCCGTCCTGGCGCTGCGTGATCGTGATCTTGTCGTAGATGTTCCGACCCTCCGTGAACGGCAGAATGCCGAACCACCAAGAGGGTCCCAAGGCGGCGGTAATCGGCGGGTCGCCGCCGGGATTGGCTCCGGAATGCATGGCTCCCATCGGAAACATTTTGTAGGTGTCGTGGTAGTTCTGTAGGCTGATCGCGATGTTGTGCAGATTGTTGTTGCACTGAACTCGGCGACCCAGATTCTCCGACTGCAGACACCCGGGCAGCAACAAGCTCACCAGAACGCCGAGGAGAAGAACGACCGTCAGCAACTCCATTCGCGTGAATCCACGGACCGTAGGCTGGCTTCTCATGGCATGCTCCTGGGGGAAGAAGGAACGCAACGAACCCGTTGGCCTTGACGAGCCTCTGCGTCATTGTACCACGACGGCAGCGGTCAACGACTGGCCCATCGACAGCACGCGGAATCGCAGAACGAACGAGCCGCCAAATGGATGACTCGCACCAAGAGGCAAAGTAGATCCTCTTTTTCTCTGCCTTTGCGTCGTAGGACCGGCGCATGAATAACTGTCGCGAGTATAGTAGTCGTCACGCTCCGCCGTG
>JAPLNJ010000212.1 GCA_026692885.1 Planctomycetota bacterium
CTGGATGGTGACGGAGATTGGGACCTGCTGGTCGTGGAGCCGGAGCGGCTAGTGTGGTACGCGAATGAGGGAGGCAACCGAAATCATTGGCTTGACGTCGCGTTGCGAGCGGATCCCCATCCCGGCCAGTATCCCGACTTGGCGGTCAACATGGACGGCCTCGGGAGTCTGCTGGAGGTGAAAGTCGGTCCCCTTTGCCAGCGGCAACTGGTGGCCAGATCCACATCGCACTTTGGTTTGGGTGCCTACTCGCACGCCGCTGTGGTACGGATTCTTTGGACGAACGGCACGCCCTGCAACACAATCAATCCCGAGTCCAACCAGTTGCTCTCCAAGGATCAGAAACACAGGGGGATGTAGATCGGCCAGCGGCCGTAGGCCCGGACTTGCGCCAGTTGCTCGACGAAATTCACAGCAGTCTACGGCCAGAACGGCGACGCATGGTGGTCGAATCGATTGGACACGTGACAGCGATGACTTTCAGGCCATGCTCTCCCTTGCCGAGGAAAACGCCTTCGGCGACAGAAGGAGCCTCACGTTTGCCTGATCAGAGCGATGATTCTCGTGAAAGTCGAATTACCAAAGTATCGTCCTCACGAGAGATCGCGTACGTCTTCAGGGGACCTTTCGCAAACCCAGAAACCTTCTCGCCATTGGTCCTGAATCGGCTTCCTCCGAGGCTGGCGCACTCGAAGCACATGTCTTCCGCCCGATACTCAACCTCAACACCACGATGGGTGCATTTGATGGATGCCGCCACGAAGATATCCTCGGTTTCTCGAACAACAATCAAGGCATCCGAGATACTCGCATCCTGAATCTTGACGGCCCCTCCGACCGTGGAGAGTTCTGGAACCTTGTCAAGGCGTATCCTAATGCGGTTGTCTTTCTCAATGCCATAGGCATCAGCCGCAATACTCGGAGTAGCGCCCACTCCAGATATAGTCGCCCAGCCTTTTTTCGTACATAGACAGGCACTCGCCGCGACGGCGGCGACCGCAGTTGCCCCACCAACAAGAAACGCTTTTCTGGATATCTTCTTCACGGTCACACCTTCGAGGGTGCCAGATGCACTTACGAATGTTCCGGGCAACCGCCCGAGGCATGGGACTGGCAACTGGTCCCTGAATCATCAACCCTCCCTGCCAACCACGCTCGAGCTACTTCATGCACGTTGCCGGAGCAGCCTCGAATAGCCGTGATTCCGTTGCTGGCCAGGACGTTCACCGCCCCGCCGCCCATATTCCCCGCCAACATCACGGAGACACCCATGCGGGCCAGTTGCGGGACGATGTTCGACTTGCATCCGCAGCCGGGCGGGGGAGTCAAAACCTCTTCCGATACGATCTTGTTCTCGTCATCAATACCAAGGATGGTGAAACTTTGGCAGTGGCCGAAGTGCTGATCGACCTCCGTGCCGTCTGACGGTAGCGCGATTTTCATGGGTCTTCTTGTTCTCTGCTCAGTCTATGGTGCTTGCGATACGGGTGGCAGCCGCACTCTTCTGTCGGGCAATTTCCAGACGCGGACTTGCCGTCCGCAGGAGCCGGTCCGAGCCGATGCGACGGGGCATTCTAGCATGGGTTCCCTCCCGGCGTCCAGTTCATGAACGGCTGAGCGAACGGCACGCCCTGCAACACGATCAACCTGGAATCTAACCAGCGAGTGTCCAGGGACCAGATCTACTCGGGAATGTGCACGCCTTCAGCGGGCTCAGCGGTAACTTTCCTGGGCGGCCGACGGTGGGGTCGGAGAAGGAGCCTGCGGCTGGCCCGGCGCCGCGGGTTGGTCTTGTTTGCTGCGCTCGCGGATTTCGGCCCGGGAAATGCCGAGCTGATCCCGTGACAGGTAGTGCCATTGACCGTTCTCGTACTTGGCCATGTAGACCTCGCC
>JAPLNJ010000213.1 GCA_026692885.1 Planctomycetota bacterium
CCGGGCGCCCACACCACCCGCGCCGACGTCTGGGAAGTGGGCGGAGTTCCCGGCAACTCCGCCCACCCTGCCCGCGTCCGCACCGCTCGACAACGCGCCGGCGATCGGCACGGCGGGGACGATTCCCACCGCAACCAGGTGAGCAGCTCGACAGCCGGCGACGGCCGCGGAGTGGTGGGCCTGCAGGTCGATCAGCACCGCGGCCACGTCGGGCAGTTCGGCACCCAGGGCCACGGCCGCGGAGTCGAGGGCCTGCAGGTCGATCAGCACCGCGCCGACGATCAGCACCGGGGCCACGCTGGGCAGAATCTCCGGACCGTTCGACACCGCGGCCACGATCAGCACCGCAACCACGGGCCGCGTCCAACGGCCGCTTCCTAGATGGCAACCAGGTGGACGGCTCGACAGCCGGCGACGGCCGCGGAGTCGAGGGCCTGCAGCTCCGGACCGCTCGACACCGCGCCGGCGATCGGCGACGCAACCACGGGCCGCGTCCAACGGTCGCTTCCTGGACGGCATTCAGGGGCCACGATCGGCACCGCAACCACGGGTCGCGTCCAACGGCCGCTTCCTGGACGGCAACCAGGTGGACGGCTCGGCAGCCGCCACGGCCGCGGAGTCGAGGGCCTGCAGGTCGATCAGCACCGCGGCCAGGCTGGGGCAGCCCGGGCAACTCGGGACCGCGGCTATGTCGCATCGAATCATTACACGCTTGCTCGATGTCGATGCCTGTCAATTGCCGCTTTCACTTCTCGCTCCGATTTCTGAAGTTCCCGCGCGAGGTCTAGTTTTATCGTATAGCGTCCTGTCTTCCAGGCTTCGAAGATGCGCCGGTCTTCATTGAAGTCTGAGTCGATCTTTCGGCCGCGATTCCTTGCCGATTTCCATCGTTCGACGCCCGCGCCAAGCCCTTGGTCACTGTCGTGCGTAGCTTTCTCTTCCCCGATGATTTCCAGTGGCTCAGCGGGGACAATCCGAAAAGCGTAAAGGGCCACGATTTGTTGTGGGAAACCCTTGCGGCAGTAATCGGCAAAGGGCACAACGGGATGCCGTTTTGCTTGTTCGCAATACGCCTGATATGTGTCCAAGAACCACACCGGGTTTTCGCCGTCCTTCAGCCGCGTCCCCGTTAGTGTTTCGATTTCCAGCACCTTCTTAACCGCATCCTCGTCACAGGGCGGTTGATCCGTTGGGACGATCAACGTTCTTGGCCCTACGTCGTCGGTAACGGGCCAGGAGCGTCCTTTCGTCAAAATCAGGTCCAGAAATACCAGAGCTCCAAGCAACGGTACACATCTGAGGCAAGCAGAGCCCGGGGTTTTCAGGGAAGGCCAGCGAAATCCGCTGGACGTTTGAAGCGAGTCACCAAGAGACACGGACACAGTACCCAAGTCAACGAAATGATCGTCCCAGTTTCCGTCTTTCCACGGCAACGGCGGGCACCATGAAGTAACTTCCTCCGGAGGCAATTCCTCATAGTATTCTTCTTGGTAGTATCCTTCTCTCCGGTTGTCATCAAACAGATGACGTCCAAATCGCCACTTTCCCTTACAAAGCCAGCGTTGCCCCCGATCCTGCGCCAGACCGGAAACATCAAGCGTTTCAATTCCGTGGTCGACAGCCGCCAGAATTCGCGACAGCGCATCGTGGACAGAAAGGCAGTTGTCCAGACCGGGGGCATAAAGCGGTGGGGCGCCGAACAGATCGGGCCATCGCTGTACAAACGATTCAGGAATGGCCCGATGAGGGGTCCACGAAACTCGTTCCGGGTTGAAGAACACATCTAGCGCGTACAAGGCACTTAGGACGCCATGAAAAGCGTTGCTTCTTCTGTACCTGCCTTGTCCATACAACGAGTTCGCGAATCGATCGGCAACGTGGTAATCCCACGAATCTAGCGAGTCTTGCAGTCTGTCCGCCAACTTCCGCACAACATTAAGTTCGGATGGCTTGGGACGGAGCCCAGCAGGAAAAGAGACTTCCATGATTCAGTTACTCCTAAATCGGGTCGGTCCCGGCGCGATTGCTGCGGAGTAGCTGACAGAAGCAGAATCGCGCCGGGTCCGCTTGGCCGCTCGGTTTCGAACCCTCGTAGCCGTCCCGATGCCCAACAGTTTACCCGTACTGAATTTTGCAGGAAGGCCCCGGCCGCAAGAGGCTTTCCGATTTGTCCCGCGCCACGCGCGCCAGCCGTCGCGTCACGTCGGCGAAGTCCAGACCGTCACGGGCACCCCACCAGCTCCGTCACAGTTGCGCCGTCGGCTTGGTCACACGGACACCGATCGCCAAGTCACACCCGCACAATTCGCGGGGCTTGGGATTCGCCAAGTCCGAACCCCAAGCCACCCGCTTTACGGCTGATACCAGCCGCGTCTAACAATCGTCTGGGGGCAGACTGTGGCTGATCCAGAAAACCGCTGTCTTGCCGCAACTGACGCTTGGCTTGCGTACTGTCCCGCGCGAACGGCGGGGTTTCTGGGGCAAGCTCGCGCTTGTGCATCGGCCCGCATAGATGGGCAGCTCTGCCCACCCCTGCGCGGTGGTCAGCATCCGCACGCCTGCGTTGCGTAGCGGAGAAATGAACAAGCCTTCGTTGACAAGATCGAGTCGCCCGAAGCGCCGTTGATGGTCGCAAAGGATAACCTCAAACAGCCCCTTACGCCCGTCCAAGAGCATCCGGCAGAATGCCGGACGATCCTCAATCGAATCCCCCACTGCGAATTGGTCTTCGTACCATTCCACGATTTCGCACAGCGCCCGTTTTGCCAGCCGGGTCAACTTCCTGCGTTGTCGTTCCAAGGAGATTTTCCCGGCCGCCGGGAAAGCCCGAATGTAAGCCGCCGCTTTCCGTTGTTTGTCGGTCTTGTGTTTCACGATGGATTTCCTTTCCGACTAGAAGGGCTAGACCATGAACGGGCGATTCAACCACGCGCGCAGCGCGTCCAGGTGTTGCGGGTCCCAGACGTTGACGGCTTCGAATAGGTTGAACGGCTTCTTTTCCCACGGCGATTTACCAGGGTTCCACACATGCAGACAGAACAGCGCGGCCAGCCGCTCCCCGTGGCTCATCGGCCCGATGCAGTGAAACAGCTTTTCTGCATTCCAGGGCGAAACGCCCGGCGCGCCTTTCAGGGACGGGAAGGTTTCCGCAACCCGCGTTAGGCGTTCTTCGTTCGTCAGCGTTTCGGCCCCGGGATCCGCCTCGGACGCCTCCACCTGTGGGACCATATCCGCGGAGGACTTGGTTTCCCCGGCCGCGTCGCTCCTTCCCTTGCTGCCCTGCGCAACCGCCTTCTGTGAATGCGCGGCAGACAGCCCGCTAACCTTCCTTGGGCACGTCTCGGCTTGGTTGTTTTCTGCCAATAGCTTCGCGTTGCGTTCAAAATCTTCTGGCGTCCTCCAAGCCCAGGGGTTGGCCTCGATGTCGGCTTCGATACGGCCCAACACCTCCGGTTGATCGGCATACGGCAGAATCCGATTCGCCTTGTTTTGCGAGAGTTCCCCGCTGATGATGCGCTGCTGCCAGCGGTCGGGCAGGTGCAACAAGCGTTTCAGATTTGACACCCACGGGCGAGACTTCCGGTAGTGCTTGGCAATCTGCGTATCGTTCAGCCCCGCGCCCCCTTGCTCCTCCGGTTCCCCGAGGGACGTCACGTACTTGGCCTTTTCGATGGCGTTCCAGTCGCTACGATTCAAGTTTTCGTCTCCCATCATCAGCAGCGCGCCAGAAGCGGACACCATGCAGACCCGCGCGGGAATCGACTTGTGCCCCGCCTGCGTTGCGGCGCGCAACCGCCGTTCTCCCCAGATCAATTCCCATTCCCTTTCAGAACCCTCCGGTGCCGGTCTAACCCCGATGGGTTGCAGCAAGTCGTTTTCCTTCAGGGACGATACCAGCGCGGTCAACTCGCGTTCATCGAACACCGCACGGGGTTGTCTGGGGTTTGGTCCGATGTCGTTTACGTCAATCAGTTTCGTTTCAGTTTTCGCGAAAACGCTCTTGGCAATCATGGTCTAACCTTTCGTTGGTCGTGTTTGTTGGGGGAATTGGTTAAGGGGTTTCCGCTGTGTGTTGCGACAGCGCGAGGGGGGCGAGAAACTGCGTAGCATCGTTGCCTGGCAGTTTCGTAGGGTCGATATAGCGACGTGTCATTTCCGGCCCGCTGTGACCAAGCAGGGCGACGGCCGCTGACAGTCCCCCGCGTATCGCCGCGAGGGTGGCCACGGTTCGCCGCCATTTGTGCGTTTGGTTCATGCTGGTCCGATGGCTGCGCGGCACCCCCGCGAGTTCCAAAATTCGGTTGAAGTGGGCACCGGTTCCACCTCGATCTTTACGCCACGGGAAAAGCAGTTCCCGTTCTGGAAGCCAGATTTCCCGGATAGCCGCCACCGCATCCGCACCCAAGCGAAAGCGTTTTCCGCGTCGCGTCTTGATGCCGACCGGACGCACGTACAGCCAACCGCTTTGCAGGTCCACATCGGCGCGGCGCAACTCCAATAACGATCCACGCCGCAACGCCGTCCAGTAGGCGACCAGCAGGAAGGCACGCCACCACTTGTTGGCGGGAATGCCGTAGATCGGCATCAGTTCCAGTTTTCCCGCCGCTTCCACAATGCGAGCCGCTTCCTGTTCGCTCCATGAATCCGGTTCGTCCCAATGCTGCTTAAGCTTCTTGATGCGGGGCAGGGCAGAGACTAGCCCGCTGTCGAAAGCGAAACGCCAGACGGCAAGAAGTAGCGACCGATGGTGGTTTACTGTCCCCGGGGACTTGTTCTTCCGGCTTTGTGAGCCGAGGAAGTCGGCCGCTAAGCTGTCGCTGAGCTCGGTCAGCAACAAATCACGCCCGAAGTGTTCACGCATGAAACGAAAGATGCGTTCATAGGCTGCCCGCTGTGTCTCCGTCACTTCGATCAGTCGTTGCGGAGCGTACACCGTGCGGTAGAAGTGCCAGACCGTTCCCTCCTCCGGCGCAGGTTCATCTGGGGGGGCTTCGTTGACAGGACGGGGCACGCCCTTGGGCCTACTCTGTTTGCTGTGCTTCGTCCACTTCTTTCGCGGTGCCCGCTCGTAGTGGGCCACCGCCCCGATAGTGAAGGCGAAACGCCAGAGAGCGCGCAATCGCTTCGTGAGCCCGAATTATTCATACTCTGATTTCTTCACCGCCATGGAAGCAGCGAGAGCGAGACAGAGGAGCGGGAGATGACGCTAGCGCAAACCTTCCCCCTCCCCAGAGCATCTGGTTTGAAC
>JAPLNJ010000214.1 GCA_026692885.1 Planctomycetota bacterium
CTTCGCCGTGTTCCGGGTCCTGGCCGACCGCCGTGTAAACGCGGTTCTTCCAGAACACCGGCGTGGCGTTGATCTCGCTGGGGCCCTGGGCATCCGGATACTTGAATTTCTTCCGCTCCGGCGGGTTACAGTCGTACCACCACGCTTTCTTCAGGTAGCTGCTGTCGCCCTCCTTAACTGGCTTGGAGTCGAACGCGTAGCAAATGCCGTCGCCGCCGCCGAAGAAGATGAGCTGGCGGCCGTTCACGCTGCCCGTAGACGGTGAACACCATTGACCGTGGAAGATGTGCGGGCCGATATTCGCGTCGTCCTCCCCCAGGAATTCGCCGGTCTGCTTGTCCAGCGCGATCAGGCTGGGCGCTCGGGGCGAGGGGATATTCGAATGCGTCCAGTCCTGCCCGTTGGAGGTGTTCACATACACCACGTTGCCAATGACCAGCGGTGCGCAGTCGGAGGCGTTGTGCGGGAACACGCCCAGCTCACCGATCATGTCGTACTGCCAGAGGATGTCGGCGTCCTTCGGGCCGGGCTCGATCGGCGGGGCTCGCCGCTCCATCGGCTTGCCTTTGTCGAGGATCACGTCCTTGACCACGTATTTGGCCTCATCCTTGAACGGGCCGTCGTTGCCATTGGCCATCCCTTTGGCGTTGAGGCAAAGCACCTCGCAGCGGCTGCTCACGACATACACCCGGTCGCCCTCGATCGTCGGCGACGACAGCAGCCCCAGGCTTTCCCAATCGTTGACCTTGCCGGACGCGAGCTTGGGCACCACGAGCTGCCACAGCAGCTCGCCGGTCTTCTCGTCGAAGCACATCAGGATGCTTCGGTCGCCGACGCTCCGCGGGTCGCGCGGGTTCTCGTTGTTGGTGCCGATGAAGACCCGGCCGTTGGCCACGGTGACGTTGCCGTAGCTCTGCGAGCCGAGCTTGGCCACCCACTTGAGGTTCTCCGTGTTGGCACGTTCGATCTCCTCCGAGGTGCCCTTGAACTTGATGTCGCCCGCTTTGCCCTTGGTGAAATGGTCCGGCAGGTTCGTGGCGGTGCAGTACATGTTGCGGGCCGATGTTCCGCCCCACTGGGGCCAGTCCTGGGCATGGCTGGACGGCGGAATCAGCGCAAAGGCGCAAAGAAGCAAAGACGCAATCGAGCTTGTCAGCGTGTAACTCATGTAACTCATTCAACTCCTTTAATCTGCATCCGGCGTTACGTCGATGTTATCGATATAAACCGGCATATCCTGCGGGGAAAAGCCGAACAAGCCCGGCGACCCGGCCTGATGCGCGGTCTTGTGCGGCACGGAGATCGTCCACGCGGTCGGTTCCGGCTCGCCGCGCTTCCACGCCTTGGCTTGCACCACGGCGGAGCCGTCCGGGTTTCGTTCCACCCGCGCCTTGAGCCGATACCAGACGTTCGGCGACCACTTGAAATCCTCCGATGCCCGCAGCCGCTCCTGGTTGGAGTTCACCTCCAGCTTTTGCTCGTTGCCCTTGAGCACGATCAGGTAATGCTGGTTGATGACGCCGACCTCCGACATCTTGCGCTTGTTGCCATCGCTCATGACGTCGGCCTGGATGGTATAGTGGCTCATCTCCGGCGTGCCGATGAACACCGTCGCGCGCTGGAAGAACCGGTTGTCGGTAGTCTTCGCGAGCACTTTGCTTCCGTCCTTTTGCCGCACATCGAACTTGAACCGGGCCCCAATCCACGGCAGCGGCGGATAGCTGAATACCACGCCATCGGCGTTCGTCTCGGTCAGCCTGAACGACTCGAAATCCTCTTTGGTCGGAACATTAGGCATCACCCGGCCGCGCAGGTAGCCCTTCAACGAGCCCAGCGTGGCTTCAAATGCCCCCGCCGAGGGGGTGACATCCGGCGCGGCCTGCAATACGCCGTCCGCATCGAAAGCGCCCTTCATCGCCGCCTTGACCTTTGCCGTCGGCGGGATGTAGCTGGCCCAGCTTGCCTGCTTTGCGGGAATGGAATCATCAACCCTGAGACCGTTGGCGTCCAACGAGCGCAAGCGGAAGGTCGCCTTTTCACCCGGATGCAGCAGCACCTCCGAGGGGATCACCTGGAGCTGGGTCGCCGGTCCGGGCGCGGGCCACGGCTTCTCCTCCGGCGGCGCGGAACAGCCCGGGTTGTCGCCCTTTGCGCCCCAGCAATACAGGTGACGCGTGGTCTGCAGATATAGCTTGCCGTTATACGCTACCGGCGTTCCGAAACAACGGCCGTCCAGCGCGGCATGGCACAGAATCTCACCCTCGTTATCCCCCGGTTTGATGATAGAGAAAGCCCCGGTAGTACCCGCCTCGCCCGTCGCTTTGCTCGCCGGGTCGTCGAGCATCGGCACATAGAGCTTCCCATCGGCGAACAGCGGACAGGCATTCCGCTGCTCGATGCCCAGCTTCAGCTTCCACTTGATCGCGCCGTTGTTGGCGTCCACGGCGAACAGGTCGCCCTTCTCGGCCACCGCGTAGACGGTGTCGCCGACGAGGATTGGCGAAGTGGTGGAGGAGGAAATATCGTCGGCCCAGAGTTCGAGCTGCTTGCGTTCGAGCACTACCGGCGCCGCGGCAGGGTTGGCGGGCAGCACCCTGGGCATCTTGAGCGCGACCATCTGGCCCAGCTCGTAAGGAGTCCCGTAGATGGCGATGAGTTTATCCTCGTGATGCACGAGCACCGTGGCGTTGATCCCGGCGCGGAACAGCGACACGCGCCAGATCGGCTCGCCGGTCCGCGCGTTGGCGCACACCACGCTCCCGTCACCCGTGCCCGCGAAGAACACGCGCCGGCCCTGGTACCAGCCAAGCTGGGGATGCGAAAACGAATTGTCTTTCGGCGGTGCCCCCGGGCTCGACGCCCAGACCAGCGCGCCGGTCTGCTTGTCGAACGCGTAGAACCGATCCGCCCCCGGGCCTTGCGTGCCCCAGTTGGCGGTGATGCCGCGGGTGATCACCAGGTCGGCGTCGATGACGGGCGAAGCCGTGCGGCTGTTCGGAAACGTCAGCCGGCCGAACTCCTCCATCAGCGAATGCTGCCAGAGCAGCGTGCCGTCCGCCGTAAACGCCGCCAGGATGCCCTGCGTGCCCTGGATATAGACGTTGCCCGTCTCGCTATCGATCGCCGGGCTGGCCGTGGCATAGCGCAGGTAGATGGTGTCGCTCAGGTAATCGTTGTAGAGATGCTGCCAGAGCTTCCGGCCCGTCTCCGCGTCGAAACAGGTCACGCCCTCCTGCAAATCCGCCCCCTGGCCGGTATAGCCCATGGCATACAGCTTTCCGTTCGCGATCACGGGTGCCGATTGCCCGTGGAAATCCGCCCGCCAGAGCGTGTCCCTGGCCGAAACGCGGTCCGGGAGACCGGTCTCCGCCGAATAGCCGCTCTGCTCGGGTCCCCGCCAGCTCAGCCAGCCGCGCGGCGCTCCCGCCGCTCCGGCCAGTGGCGCCCCGGCCGCCAGTACACAGCCTATCAGCCTCACAATAGCGGCGGACGGGAAGGATCTCGCCCACCCACTTCGAATCAGCATCTTAAACAGCACTCGACTAAGCATTTTGCACAACCAAATCACGACGGAGTCATAGAACCGCATGGGACAATGCATCATGATCGATGATTACGCAAATGGAACCTGCTTATAGTGCAGCGGGCGCTTCCGTACGCTCCCACCGCTGAGAGTTCCCTCGCCCCATGACGAAGGAGTGGGGAGAGGGGGCACTAAACAGTAACCATCCCCTCGCTCCGCTCGTGCCGCGCGGGGCGAGGGGTAGGGAAGCCTCGGTCGGTGGTGGGATGGCATGCTGGGTCCAGTGGCCACGATCCATAACCGCGTGGAGTCATACGCCATAGAAGGAGTGCAACAGCCCATCATCGTGCATCCAACCGCTCCCGGCAAGCTCCGCAAAGGCGTCACTCAAGGTCTCCTTGGTGAGCGGAAGCAGTTGCTCAGGCACCCCATCGAGTTCCAGTTAGCCGCGGGTGGCAGCGGCACCTTCCAGATCGACACCCTCGGGACCAGCCTCGCGGTCAGCGGCCTGGTCAGCGGCAGTGGCGACCTGATCAAGACGGGGGCCGGGACGCTGGGCCTGGGCGGCGCCAATACCTATGGCGGCAACACGACGATCAGCCAGGGCACGCTGCAAGTCACCGCCGATGGAGCGTTGGGGACCACGGCGGGTCTGACCCAAATCGGCAGCTCGGGCACGTTGCAGTTCTCCAATGTGACCTATGGGACAGCCGAGACGGTGCGGATCACCGGGGCGGGCGGCACGCTCGATAGCCTGGACGGCAACAACAGCTTCGCGGGCAATGTCGTGTTGTTGGCCAACGGCACCCTCAGTTCTTCCACGCCCGGCAAAACCCTCACGCTGAATGGCTCGGTCAGCAGCAGCGGGACGGTCTCGGAACTGACCGTCACCGGCGCCGGCGACATGCGGCTGGCCGGTTCGGTCAGCGGTACGTTTGGTCTGACCAAGCTGGGGTCCGGCGTCGTGACGCTCAGCGCCAGCAATACCTATGCCGGGGACACCACGGTCTCGGGGGGC
Organism: Planctomycetota bacterium; assembly: GCA_026692885.1. The sequence continues at coordinate 4,542 of JAPLNJ010000214.1, forward strand.
ACGTTGCGGCTAGGCGCCAACGACGTGATCCCGGATGGCACGGGGCATGGGAACGTCGCCGTGAACGGCACCGGTACACTGGATGTGAACGGATTCAGGGACACGCTGAACGGGTTGTCGGGGAACGGCACCGTGGACAGTACGTCCGGCAGCGGCACCCTGATCGTCGGCAACAGCAACGCGACCAGCACCTTTTTCGGCATCATTCAGAACAACGGTGGGAGTCTGGCGCTGACCAAGGTCGGCACCGGGACACTCACGCTGGCCGGCAATAACACCTACAGCGGCGACACGACGATCCAGGCCGGCACGATCAGTATCAGCTTGAACAACAACCTGGGGGCCGCTACCGCGACGCTGATCTGCGACCACGGGACGCTGCTGCAAACGGCCAGCTTCACGACGACTCGGCCCGTGCGACTGGACAGCGGCGGTGGAACCCTGAATGTCGCCCCAGGCGTGACCCGCATCCAAGCCGGCATCGTCAGCGGCGTCGGCCAGCTGACCAAAATCGGCCAGGGTACTTGGGAACCCACGGCGATCAACACCTATACGGGCGGCACGTACCTGCACGAAGGCACGCTGATCCACCACACCGCGGGCAACCTGGGTCCGCAGCCGGAAAGCAGCCCCTACTCCAGCAACTACCTGTACGTCGACAATGGCGCTCACCTGCTGGTTGACGCCACGTATTCGGCCTTCCCCGGCCGCGGTTTGTACGTCGGCGTTGGCGGTGCGGTCTATGGCGAGACCTCCGGCCAGGTGAACTTCCGCAACGGTCCCATGCAGAACTGGCCGGGCACCAGCGGAGGACTGACCTTCGTCACGCTCGGTGTCCAGGGTCTGGTCGGCAACAACTCCTTCAGCGGCGACGTCACGGTTCTGAACGGCACGCTGAGCATCAGCCGCGATGTGAACCTGGGGAATGCCGCCAATCCCGTGATTCTGCGCGGTGGGACCACCCTGCAGGCCGCCGACGGGCGGATGAATTGGGAAGGCCCCCAGGCCTACCCGGGCGGCAATGGTCAGGTGGTGGCCGGCACGATTACGACCAGCCGGACTGTCACGCTCGCCAGTGGCACCGTGACGATGGAGGTGCTCAACGGGGCCAACCCTCAGCAGAATCTGAGTCCTCTGAGTCCGCTGCCGTCCCACACGAACACCCTGACGCTGACCGGTCCCGTGGGGGGCAGTGGCGCGCTGAGCAAGACCGGGCCCGGCATCCTGACGCTCGCAGCGGACAACACGTACGCTGGTTCCACCACCGTCCACGACGGGACGCTGTCGCTGCAGGGTCCCAACGGCCGCATCGGAGCGATCTCACTAGCGGGCGGAACGCTGGGCGGCAACGGCACCGTCGGGGCGATCAGCGTGGCCGCCTCCGGCACGGTCAGCCCGGGCGATGGTACGGGAGACGGCACGGGCACTGCCGGCATTTTGCACAGTGGCGATGTAACGTGGAACACCGACACGACGTTCCTGGCAGAACTGTTCAATGGTTCGGGGCCGGGCAGCGGACACGACCAGTTGCGGGTCGCGGGGGGGATCAGCCTGGGCCATGCGACGCTGGATTTCCGGCCCAGCTTCACGCCTGCCGACGGTGCTCAGTTCACGATCGTCGACAACGACGGTATCGATGCGGTGTTCGGGACGTTCCGGGACACCTTGGGAAACATCTTGACCGGCGGCGCGGTGTTCACCGTCGGGGGACGGACGTTTCGGATCAGCTACGCGGGCGGAGACGGTAACGACGTCGTGTTGACCTATCAGAGTGCCGTCACCGTGGCGTTTGCCTCGGCCTCCGGCTCCGGCGCCGAGACGTTTCCGAATCCCACGATTGCCGTCCAGCTCGCCGCCAGTTCGTCGGAGACCGTGACGGTCACCTACACCGTCAGAGGCGACTCGACCGCCACCCCCGGCGGCGTGGACTACACGTTGGCGACACCCGGCACGCTGACCTTTTCGCCGGGCAGTACCACGCAGAACATCCCCATCACCATCAATCACAACCCGACCTTCGAAGCCGACAAGGTGGTCAACCTGGTGCTGTCCGACCCGGTCAACGCCCAACTCGGCAGCCTAACGGTGTTCACCTATACGATCGTGGAAACCGACCCCGCTCATCCGGTTTACGTTTGGGATGGTGGTTCGATGACCAGCAACAACTGGACAGATCCGATCAACTGGGAGACCGACACGGCACCCACGGGAATCGGCAACGAGGAGCTGGTTTTCGGGAACGCCAGTGCCGCGCGGAAGGCTTCCAGCGTCAACGATTTTGGCCCGGGAAAAGCGTTTGGCCAGATCATCTTCCAGGACAGTGGCTACACGCTCAGCGGCCAGGCCACGACGCTGAACGGCGGAGGTATTGTCGCGGAGGCGACCGGGACGAACACCATCGCGCTGAATGTCACGCTGGGTGACAGTCAAACCTGGTCCACGGTCGCCAGCGGGACCTTGGACTTCAACGGCAGCATCGCCACCAATGGCAAGGTGCTGACGACAGCGGGCGCGGGCCACCTAAACTTGAGCAGTCAAATCACGGGGAGCGGTGGTCTGACCGCGGCGGGCACCGGAGTCGTCACGCTGACCGGCAACAACACCTACGGCGGCCTGACCACGGTCAACGCCGGGACGCTGATCGTCCGGAGCGCTTCGGGCCTGGGTTCGACGGCCCAGGGGACGGTCGTGGACGGCGGGGCCACGTTGAGCATTGAAGGCTTGTTCACGCTGCCCGAACCCCTGATCCTCAACGGCAATGGCAGCACGGGCGGGGGGGCCTTGATGTCCGGCTCGGGCAACACCACGTTGTCCGGCAACGTGACGCTGAACAGCGCGAGCGAGATCGGCGTGGTCCAGGCGGGCGGGACCTTGACGATCGCGGGCGTCGTCTCCGGAGTCTCGGGCGCGGACCTCGCCAAACTCGGCAGTGGCACGCTGATCCTGAGCAATACCGGCAACACCTACAGCGGCGATACCTGGATCCAGGCCGGCGAACTGCGACTGGGCAACGCGGGCGTCCTGCCGGACGGCGGCCGGGTCACCCTGGCCAATGCGTCAGGAGCCGTGCTGAACCTGAACGGCCACGACGAGACGATCGGCTCGCTGTCGGGAGGCGGCACGCTCGGTGGTAACGTGCTGCTGGGGACCGCCACCTTGACCCTGGGTGGTGACGACAGCTCCCCCCTGTTCTCGGGCAATCTCAGCGGCAGCGGCGGGCTGACCAAGACCGGAACCGGAACCTTGACGCTGGCCGGCCAGGACGCTTACACCGGAAACACGACGATCTCCAACGGCACGCTCAAGTTGGGCAGCAACCAAGCCTTGGCGCCGGGGAACGTGGCGGTCGCCGGCCGGCTGGACTTGGCGGGCTACAGCGGCGCGATCCAGGGCCTGACGGGCAGCGGTCGCGTGGATACGACCGCCGGTGCCAGCACCCTGACCGTGGGCCTGGGTGATGCGAGCAGCACCTTCGTCGGCCAGATGATCAACAGCAGCGGCCTGCTGACGCTGGCCAAGACAGGGTCCGGCCTGCTGACGTTGAGCGGTTCGAACAGCTACAGCGGTGGCACCCTGCTCAATGCAGGGACGCTTAGTATCGGCGCCGATGTGAACCTGGGAGACCTGGGCGGCAACCTGACGATGACCAATAACGCCACGCTGCGGTTCACGGCCACCCTGGGGACCAGCCGCAACGTCGTCCTGGGTGTGGGCGGTGGCCGCGTGGACGTGCCGGGCGCGATCACGGTCACCGCCGGGGGCGTCATCAGCGGCACCGGTCGGTTGACGAAAGTCGGCCAGGGCACCTGGGAGCCTACGACGCTGAATACCTACACCGGGGGCACCTACCTCCACGAAGGCACCATTATCCAACGTGCCCCACGAAACCTGGGTCCGCAGCCTGTTAGCAATGACCCGTTCTCCAACTACCTGTACGTTGACAACGGCGCGAAAGTGCTGGTCGACGCCACATATTCGGCCTTCCCCGGCCGCGGTTTGTATATCGGTGACGGCGGTGCGGTGTACGGGGAGACCGCAGGGCAAACGAACTTCCGGCAAGGACCGATGGTCAATTCGCCCGGCACCACCGGCGGCCTGACCATCGACAGCCTGGGCATCCAAGGACTGGGCGGGGACAATACCTTCACGGGCAAAGTCACGGTGCTTCGCGGCGAGCTGAGCATCAGTCGCGATGTGAACCTGGGGAATGCCACCAACGTCGTAATCCTGAAGCCCGGCGCCGAATTGGAGATCGCCGATGGGCGGGACAACTGGGGCGGCGTCTCCCCGTTCCCGACCGGGAATGGAGCCATGGTGCCGGGCACGTTCACGACGAACCGGACGATCACGCTGGACGGCGGCGAAGCCCTCATCGGGGTGCTGAACACGACGTCTTCCGGCTGGAGCGTCAATCCGACGCCAGTTGGCTATCCCCTGCCGCCGCACGTCAATACGTTCACGGTGGCCAGCTCGATTATCGGCACGGGGGCGTTGAACAAGATGGGTCCGGGCAGTCTGACGCTCACGGCGTTCAACACCTATACCGGGACCACGACGATCACCGACGGCACGCTGTTGGTGAACGGACCGGACGGCAGGATCGGCGTTACGGCCCTGGCTGGCGGGATCCTCAGCGGCAACGGCACCGTGGGCGCGATCACGATGAACACCACGGGCACGGTCAGCCCTGGCAACGGCACGGGCAATGGCACCGGCAGCACCGGAATCTTGCACAGCGGCACTGTGACCTGGAATGCCAATACGGCGTTTCGAGTCGAGGTTAACGGCAACACGCCCGGTACGGACCACGACCAATTGCAGGTCGCGGGGAATGTCAGCCTGGGCGACGCCACCCTGACGCTGTCGCGGGCCGTCAACTACGTGCCCACGGGCACGGGCGTCCTGGTGATCATCGACAACGACGGCAGCGACGTGGTCGGCGGCACCTTCCAAGGGCTGGCCGAGGGCGCTGCCGTGACGTTGCCGGGCGACGCCTTCCCGGTGTTCACGATTTCCTACGTGGGTGGCGACGGAAACGACGTCGTGCTGAATCGACGCGTGCCGACGGGCATATATGTCGACGACGCTTGGGCCGGCACACCTATCGGCACCAATCCCAACTACGATCCGATCGGAGGCCTGATCTTTGGCTACAATGCCTTCGCCACGCCCCAGGCAGCCCTCGACCAGGTCGCTATCCACGGCACCGTCACCGTGTATGGCGGAAGCTACGGCGGGGCCGCCGTGAACCAGACGCTCACCGAGATCGTGGTCGCGACGAATCCCTACCTGCCCGCGGAGAGCACTGTGCAACTGGCCGGCGCGGTCACGCTGGGGGCCAGCACGACGTTTCGCGAAACCGGTGCGACCAACCTGGTCTTCGCCAGTACCGTCCGCGGCACGACCGCCGGCCATCAAGCCTTGACGATCACCGGCAGCAACGGGCTGACCTTCCAAGGGCCGGTGGGCACGGTGGCCGTCCCCCTGGCCAGCCTGACCACGGGCGCGGGGTTGAACACGGCGATTGACGGCGGCGGCGTGCAAACCACGGGCGACCAGGCGTATGGTGGAGCGGTGACCGTGGGTGCCAACGCCACGCTGGCCACGAGCACCGGCGACATCACCTTCGACAGCACGTTGAACAGTGCGGCGAACGGGGCCAACACGCTATCCGTGTCCTCCGGCACCGGCGATCTCACGTTCACCGCCGCGGTCGGATCGGGGACGAACCAGGAATTGGGGGCCCTGACGATCGCCAGCGCCGCGGACGTGACTTTTTTGGCCGACGCACGCACGGCGGGCAATCTGACCCAGACATCCGGCACCGGGACGACAAGTTTCCACGGCGTCAGCGTCGTCGGCGACAGTTTGAGCGTGTCCACCCGGCACATCGCACTGGACGCCGGCAACCTGGCCGTCGCCAACCGGACCACGTTTCAAGCCTCGAACGCTGGCAGTACGGCCGTCAGTCAGGCCGCCGGGACCACGCTGCTGACCACCGATCTGCTCCTGCTCGGCAACGGGACGTTCACACTGGACCAGCCGCTGAACCACATCAGCGGGAACCTGGCGGCCAACGTGCTCGGTTCGCTGTCCTACCGGGACGCGGGCAGCCTGCAGATCGGCACCGTTGGTGCCACCAGCGGCCTCACGACCGGAAACGCCACGCTGACGATCCAGGCCCAGGACTCGATCGGCATCGGTTCGTCAGCGGCTCTGAATGCGGGCACCGGCCATCTCACCCTGACTGCCGAGACGGGGTCGATCGACGGCAGCGGACTGCTCACGGCCGACCTGCTGACCCTGCAGGCCGTTAGCGGGATCGGCAGCACGACCGCCCTACGCAGCAACGTGACCACGCTGGATGCGGTGAACTCCGGGACCAGCGGCAGTATCCAAATCGATGAAGTTTCCGCAGGTGGACCGATCGGCGTGCAGCAACTGGCGCAAAGCAATGCCAGCGGGACGGGCAGCATCCGCCTGACTGCCGCCAACGGCACACTCACGGTGTTGGCCGGCGGGAGCGGCGTGAGCACCCTGGGCGCGGGCGATCTGACGCTGACGGCCAACGGCGCCGCTCAGGACGTCAACCTGAACGCCGCCGTCAGCAGCCAACGCGGGACGATCACCATCACGGCCGACGGCGGCAACGGCAGCGGCCTGTATGTCAATGCGCCGGTGACCAGTCAACAGGGGCCGATCCGGCTGCGGGCGGATCAGGATGTCCGTGGCCTCGCGGCCGGAACGGTCACGTCCCACGACGGGAGCGTGGAGATCACGGCCAACTACGACACCACGAGCCTCGGCTTGAGTAACGACGGCACGATCGCGATGGCGGGCGATATCGCGGCCGGTGCCGGGACGGTGACCTTCAGCCTGGGCGACTGCAGCGGATACCTGGACGGCAACATCGTTTCTGCCGGCGACGTGATCAAGAACGGCGTCGGCGCGCTGCGGCTGAATGGCGGCCACAACACCTACACCGGAGCTACCACGATCAACAACGGCACCTGGCTGATCAACGGCACGCTCGTGGGTGCCGGCGGAGCCGTGACCGTCACCGGCACGCCGAGCGGAACGTTAGGCGGGAACGGCACGATCGATCGCCTGGTCAACGTCAACGGCGGCGGGACACTCGATCCGGGCGATTGCGATCCGGCCGGCAGCACCCCCACCTGCGGGCCGCAGCCGGGGCGTCTGACGGTGAACGGCGACGTCGTGTTCCAGTCGGGGGCGACCTTCCGCGTGCAACTGAACGGCGTCTCCCCTGCCGTGATGGCGCCGCTAGCCGCGAAGTACGACCAGTTGGCGGTCAACGGCACGGTGAACCTGGGCGGCACCGTCCATGGCGCGAATGGGGCCACCCTGGTGACCTCGGTCTTCCCCATGCCCGTGGGCGCAGCATTCCGCGTGATCGACAACAATCTGGCGGACACCATCGACACGCAATTCAACGGACTCGGCGAAGACGCGTTCTTTACGGCCGGTGGCTACGTGATGAACATTTCCTACCAGAGCGGGTCGGACAACAACGATGTGACACTGACCCATCCCGGCCGGTACGACTTCGACGCCTACCTGCCAGACACGGACCCCTATTACTACGAATCCGTCGGGCCCATGTATCCCGGGAACACCGCCCAA
>JAPLNJ010000215.1 GCA_026692885.1 Planctomycetota bacterium
AGACCGACCTGGCCGTCGCCAATAGCGCTGGCGATACCATCGGCGTGCTCTTGGGAAATGGCAGCGGAGGTTTTGCCGCCGCCGTAGCCTACGCCTCCGGCGGCGCGAATCCCGTTTCGGTCGTCCTGGGCGATTTTAACGATGACGGCAAGACCGATCTCGCCGTCGCCAACTCTTACAGCAATAGCGTCGGCATCCTCTTGGGCAATGGCGCCGGTGGATTTGCCAACGCCCTCACCTACGCCTCTGGCAGCTCGCGTTCCGCAGCGCTCACGGTGGGCGATTTCAATGCCGACGGAAAAACCGACCTGGCCGTCGCCAACTTTACTAGCGATACCATCGGCGTGCTCTTGGGAAATGGCAGCGGAGGTTTTGCCGCCGCCGTAGCCTACGCCTCCGGCGGCGCGAATCCCGTTTCGCTCGTCGTGGGCGATTTTGACGATGACGGTAAGAGCGATCTCGCCGTGGCCAACTCTTACAACATCCTGAACCATGTCAGCGTCCTGCTGAACACAGGACCGCAGTGGCCGGGGTTCCGCGAATTGCTGTCGCCGCACGCGTTTCGATTTGATGTCCAAACCAGCGGGTTCGGGGCCGGGCAGTTGGTGGAAGGCACCGGAAACGCCTTTGACGGAGCGGGACGGTTGGAAGTGGGTGGTCAGACGTATGCACCGTCCGCCAGCAGCGATCTCCTGACCGACAATGGCCGTACGGTCGTCACACCGATAGCCATTATCGCCGGACTCTACGTTTTCCGAGAGATCACGGTGCCGGACACAGACGCTGAGGATTTTGCCCGGACGGTCGACGTCTTGAGCAATCCCACAGGTTCGCCGATCACGACGACAGTCCGGATGGTGGCCAATCTCGGCTCGGATTCTGCGACGACGGTGTTTGCGACCTCGGACAGGGACACGACGATCGAGACGACGGACCAATGGATCGGCACCGACGACGCCGATGGTTCCGGCAGCCCGGCGATCATCCACTACATCCACGGTCCGGCTGGCCGGCAACCGGCCTCGGTCATCCGCACGGGCGACAATCTCGAGTGGACCTACCAGCTGACCATCCCCGTCGGCCAGACGCTGCGTTTGGCTGAGTTCACGATCCTGGCGAACACGCGCGCCGCGGCAGAAGCTGCTGCCCAGACGCTGGTCACGCCCGATGGGTTGGGGGGCGCGGCCGCGGCGTTCCTCACGCCGACAGAGGTTTACTCGTTGGGCAACTTCGACTTTGTCCCACAGCCTCCCGCCGTAGCGGTTAGTCAGGCGGCTGGCCAGTACGATCCTACGTGCCGCCTGCCGATCCACTTCACGGTGGTGTTCTCGGAATCGGTCACCGGTTTCGCGGCAGATGATATTACCGTCATGGGTTCCGCGCCGGGAGCACCCGCGGTTACGGTGACGGGCAGTGGAAAGACCTACGACGTGGTGATCGGCGGGCTGACTGACGCAGGGACCGTGACCGTAACGCTGCGGAGCGGAGCTGCGCAGAACGGTGCCGGCGTGCCCAGCGCGGCACCCCTGACGCTCGACGACACGGTCACGTACCGGCCCTGGACGAACGAGCGAAAGCCGTCGGACATTGCCCCCGAAGCCGAGTTCTCACCCTACGTGACACCGGATGATGAGCTGGTATCGGCCTCCGATGCGCTCTGCATCATCAACTACGTCAATCGATATGGTAGCGGTCCGCTACCGCCGCCTCCGGCCAGTGGTCCGCCAGCGTTCTATGATGTCAACGGCAGCGGCGACGTGACTCCCCTCGACGTCTTATTGGTCATCACCTACATCAACAGTCACGTGGCAGCGGGCGAGTCGACGTCGACCGGCGTCCCCGGGGCCGTCGGGACCATGGGTTCCGGCGAACCAACGGCAGCGGAGGCCGAAGCCGCGGCCAACGCTTCGGCCGCTCTGACCAGCAGTTTCGCGGCGCTGGCCACTCCCACGGGCTTCCCGCTTGCATTATTCCCATCCGACGGCGGCTTCCAAGGCCGCCTCCGCAGGGACGCTGCCAAGTCCGATTTTGGACACGCGGCCGTGGCTACCGACGCGGTGCTTGCAGCTTGGGGCGATTCTCAGGCGGTCCGCGATTCGTTGACCATATCGTCGTGGAGCATGGCGGTGCGCGGGGCCAAATTGCCTCGCGGTCAAAAGGCGGTGGCGGCGATCGCGCCGAGTTCCGGGAATGCCGTCGACGCCTGGCTCAGCGGGTGGAACGGGGATCTGTCCAGTCTGACACAAGCAAGAGGTCTCGATGGAGCAACCGGATGGCCCTCGGAAAGTTGACGGTGGCTCTGGAACGCAAGATACTGGGGCGACTTGGTTTCCGCTCCTGGTCCAGCCGCTGAATCGCCGTCCACGCGACCCGCAGGCCTCTGACCTGTGGCGCTTGATCGACGAGCATTTTGAGACCTTCCAGCAGGTCTACGACGAGCGGTTTCAGGCCAAGTACGGATTCTGGCGGCCCGTCGTCGAGCGCTCGGTGGCCGCCTTTCTCAAGTGTGGGGACCTGCACGAGGGCTTCGCCCGCGTTCGCTGCCCGGACTGCAAACACCCGTGGTTCTTGGTCCGTTGTCCGTTGTTCTTGGTCCCCTGCATCTGACAACTGACCGTCTCGCCTGGTCAAGGTCAGCGAAACCGGGCAGGTCATCTACAAGGCGGAGAAGGTCTTATGCCACTGCTTCATCTGGAACCTCTGTCGCGCCAAGTCAACAAGTCGGACGTGCTGGCGTTTCTGGAGCAGGTCGGCGGGGTCGAGCGGCGCCGAATTGGACGCATCGAATTGCACGGCAAACAGGCGACGATCGAGATTCCTGATGGCTGGGAAACGCGGCTGGTCAACGCCTTGGACGGCCAGCTGTTGCGGGACCGCCGCGTACGGGTTTGGGCCAGTGGATCCATCGCCAGTCCGGCCGGCGAGGAAGATCCCTTCGAGCGACTCGCTCGGGTGGTGGAGTGGGAGAGCCAAGCGGAAGCTCAGGAGGTGGCCGAGCGTGCCCGGCGTCTGTCCCCCGCCAAGGCGGAACACAGCGGCAATAGCCTCGTCGATATGGAAATCGTGGACGAAGACACCGGCCTCGGTGGGCGTTTCCTGGTGCAGT
>JAPLNJ010000216.1 GCA_026692885.1 Planctomycetota bacterium
GCACCAACTGACACTGCAGAGTTATGCGTATCCCGTGGTCAGGCTGTCGGTGACCTGCGGCTCGGGGACCTATATCCGGTCGCTGGGACGCGATGTGGCCCAAGCTCTGGGAACGGCCGCCGTCATGTCGGCCCTGGAACGAACAGCCATCGGAGATTTTTGCGTCGCTGAGGCGTGCGGGTTGGAAGACCTAACGCCTGAGTCGATCACGGCTCACCTGCTGCCGGCACTGCGTGCGGTGTCCCAGTTGCCGACCATCCAATTGACGCCAGCCGAAACGTGCCGGCTGGCCCACGGCATGGCGGTTCAGAACCGCTGGCAGACGGCCGGACCGGAGCTGGCCGGGCTGGACGAGGTGGGAAATCTGGTCGCCATTCTGACGCCGCACGGCGAGGATGCCATCCGGCCGCTATGGAATTTTGCTGGGACCTAAACGGTGAGTCCTGTCAGATGGCCATTTCGGTGGTCAGTCTTGCTTCGTCCAAACCTGCAATGCCTGTCCCGCTCGATGCAGGCGGTCCGAGTCTTTGAAGTTGCGCATTTCCCATGCTTTGCCGTAGAAGCTCCCGGCGTGAGCCGGGAGAGTCGTCCCGCTCCGTACCTAGCCCGGAGCCGCGCACGCCACATGGAAGCCGCCAGCGTAAGCTGGCCGGAGCCTCCCGCCAACTGCTGTAAACATCTTGATCTTGCGTAACTTCTTGCGACGTGGCGTCGTTCGTGGATCAAAAGCCAAGCACAAGGAGGTGCGCGATGGAAGAGACGACGAAGGCGATGCTGGCACGGATGCCATTGGCGGAGGCAGTGCTGTGGTTGTGGCGGTCGATCACGGGGGAAGAACGAATGACGCGACTGTGGGTGCAGGGCCGACGACGACTTCAAGTATCAAGGGAGACGTGGCCCCTTCCCTCAGTCGGTCGTCGGCGTCGCCGGTTGATCGGCAATCCCACGAGCGGCTGCGACGTTGCATCTCGCGGGCAGGCGACCGACTCGTGTTTTCCGCACGCCGTGTTCGTGGTATACTTCTTCCATGAGCCAATTCACTGGTGCGGATGTCCTGGATCGAGTGTTGGACCCGTTTGCCGACTGCCTCACGCCGGAAGTGGCCGAGCGGATTGTGCAACTGCGCGCAGACGCCGAGACGCAGGCCCGCCTCGACGAACTGGCCGACCGGGCCAACGAAGGCAGGCTCACCCTCCGGGAGAAGGTCGAGTACGATAGATACCTGGAGGCATTTCACTTCATCACGGTCCTTCAGGCTAAGACGCGGCGGTTGTTGCCGGGGGCGAATCGGTAATGGACGCGGCGCTGCGTGATCTCGTCTGGCGTCGGGCGAAGTACTGCTGCGAGTATTGTCGATTGCCTCAGGCGGCAGCGTCGTTCTTTAGGTTTCACATCGAGCATATTCGCGCCCGTCAGCATGGGGGCATCGACGATGCCGCGAATCTCGCCTTGGCCTGTCCTGACTGTAATCGCCATAAAGGCCCCAACCTCACCAGCGTTGACCCCGACACCGACGAAGTCGTACCGCTTTTCAACCCGCGCCTGCAGGGCTGGGAGGAACACTTCGGGAGGCACGGTCCGCTAATCGTAGGGATCCCCTCGGCGTCCGGCTTGACCGTGAAGCCTTCGTAGACGGCCGTTTTCCAGATGTCCGAATTCACGTGGACGAGTTGCACGCCCTTGAATTCCGTCTTGCCCTGCTTGGGCCTGGCAATCCAGTAATCGTTGCCGATGTAGATCACGTTGGGGGACTTGTTGTTCGGCGCCCGGTACGGCGTGGTCCGCAGCTGGCCTTCGCCGTGCCCCTTGGCCAGCCGCCGCACTTCCGCCATGAACGCCAGGTCCCGGTTCGCCCATGCGCAGAACTTATAGATGGGAACCTGATGAGGGGCGTACCCCACGAACGACTTGCCGTTCTGCGTCGGGGCAACCACGGCATGACGCCACCAGTAGTTTCGATCAAGCTCCTGAAACCAGATTCGGCTCACTGGATGACGCCAGTGTCGGAACGGGTTCCCCGCATACTGGCCCGTGGGGATTGTGATCTCCTGTTCCACCCACTGGCTGATCGGTCGGGCCAGTTGGGGCGACGTCTGGCAGATCGCTCGGCGGAACGACTCCAGCGGGTTCAGGTCGAATTGGTTCAAGGCGGATTCCGGCATTTTCTTCAAGTCTTCTTGCGGCGACATCGTAGGCGTCGGTGATGGCTTCCCGCAGCTCGATGGCGGCCTCGCGGCCGGTGAGGATCGACGCCCGATCGAACCGCTCCACCTGCTTGAACAACCGGCCCAGGAACGCCACCAGCATCAGGCTTGCGCTGT
>JAPLNJ010000217.1 GCA_026692885.1 Planctomycetota bacterium
GTGGTGCAAACGGGGTTGCCGATCCTGGACCGCTGGAACGCCAACGTCGCCCTGCTCGCCGATTGGCTCGGGCGGTTTGCTGCGGAGCCGGTATGGGAAGGCGAGACCGTGGCCTTCTACGTGCGGGACGACGACCGAGGGCGTCTCGGCGGCATCACCTGTGTGCCGACGACCGAGGCTGATCTCCAGGGACCGCTACGGGAGGAATTCCAGGGCCTGAAGGACCGCTTGCAGCAGGCCGTGCCGCGTTCCAGCTCCGGGCACACGATGCATCGGTTTCTCAGCCAAGGCTTGCTCGCATTCCGCCCGGAGGCGGATCCCCTGGGTCTGAAGTGGCAACTGTTCAAGTACCGGGATCTGCTGGGAACCTGGCGGCTCGTCTGGTGTTGCGGCCATCTTCCGCGGCCCGATCGGTCGGCCGGCCAGCCGGTCGTCTGTGGCAACCCCGACTGTCACCAACTGGCGCTGGTGGAAGGCGGAGCCGTCCGGAAATGTGCCCGCTGCGGGCGTTCCGTGGCGGCTCAAGGATTCGTCCGCCGCCGGTGGAAGTTGCTGCTCGCGCTGCTGTTACTGCTGCTAGTTGGCGGCGGGGGTGCGGCGTATGCCTATCTGCGTCCCAGTGCCATCCTGGCCGGCCACGTGGTCCGAGCCGCCGATGGCGCGCCGCTCACCGGGGCCGAGGCTCGGATCGAAGGCGACCCGCGGACGACGGTCACGGACGGTCCAGGGTCCTTTCGCCTGGTACGTCTGCCGGCCGGCAAGGCCACGCTGAAAGTCTCCGCGCGGGGTTTTAGCGAGCAGTCTGTCCCGGTCGAGATGTCGGCCCGCAACGAGACCTCCGTCGACGTGCGCATGACCGGCGTGGCCCAACTCTCGGGCCGCGTGGTGTACCTGCTGGACGACCAGGAACTGGGCCTTGCCCAGGCCCGCGTGGCGACCGTAGGTCTCGACGTGGCGCCGGTCGAGAGTGACGACTCCGGCAGCTTCCAATGTGCGTCGCTCCCGCCGGGACCGCTCCGGCTGCAAGTCACGGCGACGGGCTTTGCAGCGACGGAGGTTACGGGGCAGGCCCTGGTCGGCAGCGCGAGTGGGGGCTCCGGAGAGGCACCCCTCCGCGTCGTCTTGGCCGGCGACTGCAGCCTCGGCGGCCGCGTGGTCCATGCCGCGGATCCGCAACTGCCGATCGCTGACGCCGAGATCCGTGTGCGCGGTCTCGATCAGACCCCCACCCGCACGGACGCCGACGGGCGGTTCCAGCTCGCCGGTGTGCCCCCGGCGCGCGTCGAGCTGCGGGCGTCTGCGGCCGGCTTCCGCGCGAACTCCGTTCCCGCTGAGCCCGGAGCGGTCGCACTGTCGATCCCCCTGGCCGGTGACGCGAGCGTGCAGGGCACGGTGCTCCGCGGCGACACGAAGCAACCCGTACCCAACGCCCAGGTGCTGCTGTCCGGCACGCCCTTCAAGACGCGAACCGACGAGCGCGGCGTTTTCCGCTGGGCCGAGGTCCGCAGCGGCCCGGTGAACATCGCCGCCTCCGTGCCGGGCTGGACCGCGTCGTTGGCCAAGGACTTGCCCGCCGGTCAGGAAACGACCGTGGAAATCGTGTTGACCGGTGCGGCCACGGCGCGCGGGCGAGTGGTCAAGGCAGGCGACCGCGCCGCCGTGTCCAACGCCACCATCACCGTCACCCAGACCGGGGCGCAGGCCACCAGCGGCGCCCGCGGAGAATTCACACTCCCTGAGATTCCCGCCTCCCAACTCACGTTGCAGGTGTCGGCCGAGGGCTACATCCCCCGAGATGTCCCACAGGAACTGCAGGCCGGGGCGCAGGATCTGGAAGAGATCGCCCTGATTCCCGCGGTCGCGATTGAGGGTGTCGTCGTCCGAGCCGTCGATGGGGGGCCTATCCCCGGCGCGATGGTCGCCGTGGCCGAGCCCCGGGCCACCGCGCAGACGGACAAGGACGGCAAGTTCACCATCACTGGCGTGCCCCTCACCCCGCTCCGCGTGGGCGCCATGGCGAAGGGCTTCAGCAAGAATATTGTCCAGGCTGAGCCGGGGAAGGAGCCGTTGCGGATCGAGTTGACCGGCGATGCGGTGCTCCGCGGCCGGGTGACGCGCAGCGACACGCAACAGCCGGTCGCCGGTGCCGAAGTCTGCTTGAACGCTGCCGGCGCCCAGTTCAAAACCCAGACGGACCAGCAGGGGCAATTCCACTTGTAGAACGTCTGCAGCGGACCGGGCCAGGTCACTGCCCAGGCGGCCGGCTTGGAGGCCTCGTTGGCGAAGGACCTGCCCGCTGGCCAGGAGACTCGCGTCGAGCTGGTGTTGCAAGGCGGCACGACGCTCCGTGGAAAGGTCGTCAGTGCGACGGACCAGAAGCCGATCTCGGGAGCCACCGTAAGCATCCCGCAGACGCAGTTGAAATCTACCAGCGACGCCGAGGGCCGATTTGCCCTGTCCGGCGTTCCTGCGGCGAAGTCCACGCTCCGGGTAACCGCGCAAGGCTACGAGCCTAAGGAACTCGCGCAATCCGGGAAGACCGGCGAGCAGGATCTCGGCCAGATTCCCCTGGTCCCCTGGCCCGAAGTCCGCGGCGTGACGCGGGACGCGACGGACAGCAAGAAAGCGGTGCCCCAGGCCGCACTCGAAGTCCAGGTGGCGGGACAGCGCCAGACGCTGACCAGTGGCGCGGACGGCGGATTCAGCCTCGGAAAGCTGCCGCCCGGATCGGTGGAACTGACGGCGAAAGCGCAGGGCTATCAGGAGACGCGTATGAATAAGCAGGTGCAGCCCGGCGACGCCTGGATCGACGTGCCGCTGACGCGGGAGCCGCCACCACCACCGATGGCCACTGCGCCTCAGCCGACCCCGTCCCCGGTGCCGGAGCTCGACCAACCGCCGCAGCCACGTAGTCCGCCGGAGCGAAAAAGCGGACGTAAACCCCCCAATGAAGTCGCCGCCAAGGGAGTGGTTTTGCGCGGCGATGTCGTTGATGCCGTGAGGAAGCAGCCTGTGCCTGGTGCCGAGGTCCGGGTCTCGGTCGGCGGCGACCGGCGCAGCGTGAAGGCCAACGCGGAGGGTCATTTCGAGATCCGCGGACTCCCGTCGGGGCTGGCCGAGGTGCAGGTTTCGGCTGCCGGCTTTGAACCGGCCAAACTCACGCATCCTACCGGCGGTGACGACATGCTCGCCGTGTTGAGTCCGGCCATGAAAGCGAACGAAATCCGCATCGTCCTGACCTGGGCCAAGCTCCAGCCGCGATTGGATCTGGACGGCCATCTCTATGGCGGCGCGGGTGGCAGCGGCTTCCACGTGCACGTCAACAATCGCAATCAGGGCGGAGCCACCCTGGACATTGATGCCAAGAACGGGCCGGATCCCGAAACGATCACGGCCCGGACAACCCCCAATGCCCGCTACAGCTACTACATCGTCGATGATCGGAATCGGGGGACTGCGGGAGAAAAAGGCGGCAACGGATTGGCGATCTCCCAGGCCCAGGTCCGTCTCTATTACCGCGGCGCCAGATCCGGCGAGGTGTTTCAGATCCCCCGCAATCCCCAAGGTCCCGTCTGGCACGTGTTCGACATCAGCGTGACCGGAGAGCGGAGCGTGGTGGTCGTGCCAGTCAACAAATGGCTAACCGATCTGCCGGCGCAGTAAAGACTCAGAGGACGCCCAGGATATCACTGCTAGTATTTCGCAAGATTACGATCAAGGCCGGTGTCTTCCACTCGCGGAAATTTTCGGTAGACTGAGCGCTGCTCGTTCGACGTTTGCAGACCATTTACTCGCTTGATGAGAGGTTTCAGCAGGTGCCCAACTCGGCAACCTCGCTACGCGGCGTTGGGGGCAGAGGCGGGAACGGTGCCTGCGCGGCTGACACGGCTTTCCCCAGCAACACCTTGCTACCAGGAATATGGCGATGAACTACACGGCACAAATCACGACGCGCAATCCCACGTGTTTTCTGTTCCTAGTCGATCAGTCCGGTTCGATGAAATTGCCCTTTGGGCGTGACCGTAGTGTCAGGAAAGCCGATGGCGTAGCCGAGGCCCTCAATCGCCTGCTGGATGCCCTGGTGTCTCGTTGTTCGAAAGGCGAGAAGATCGCCGATCGGTACTATATCGGCGTCATCGGTTACGGAAGTCGCATCGGTTCCGGGCTGGGGGGCGAGTTGGCCGGCCAGGGACTGGTCCCGGTCAGCCGGATCGGCAGTCACCCGCTGCGCATCGAGGAGCGTGTCAGGAAGGAACGCGACGGCGCCGGAGGAGTGCGGGAGGCAAAGGTGATCGTGACGGTGTGGATCGAGCCTGTCGCGGATGGCAGAACCACGCTGATGTGCGGTGCGCTGGCCGAGGCGCAGAAGACGGTCCGAAGTTTCGTGACGGCGAATCCCAATTCCTTCCCGCCGATCGTCATCAACATCACCGATGGTGAGGCCAAAGACGGCGATCCGGAAGCTGCCGCAGCGGCTTTGCGCGAGATCACCACCGCCGATGGAAACGTGCTGTTGTTTAACGTGCACATCTCGTCCGACGAGAGCAGTCCGATTCTGTTTCCGTCCGACGAAGGCCAGTTGCCCGACAAGTTCTCCCAACGCCTGTTCCGCATGTCCAGCCCGTTGCCGCCGAAAATGATCGAGGAAGCCCAGTCGATGGAGTACCCTGTCATCGCCGGCGCCCGCGGTTTCGTGTTTAATGCCGACCTGGATTCCGTCGTCCATTTCCTCGACATTGGAACCGCTTTAGGTCCGAAGGGAAATTGAGGGAACCGATGTCCGACATGGCCCGGCATTGCCTTGCCTTCCGTCAGCCCAAAGGCGATGAGACTCTCGAAGAGTGGGAGGATGCCTACGCGGTGGATCCTGTCGGCCAGCGTCTCGCGGTGGCGGACGGTACCACGGACAGCGTCTACGCCAAAGTGTGGGCCGAGTTGTTAGTCAATCGGTTTGTGGCTGCCAAGGGCGATGCGGAGGACTGGTCCGGCTGGTTGCTCGGTGCGCGGGACGCTTGGGCGGCCCAGTTTTGCGGACGCGAGATTCCGTATCATGCCGTGAAGAAATTTCAGAAAGGCTCGTTTGCGACTTTCTTAGGAGTCGTGCTCAAAACGTTCGAAGGACTCCCCTGCCACTGGCACGCCGTCGCCGTCGGCGATACCTGCCTGTTCCATACACGGGACGCCGTCCTGCAGAAATCTTTTCCTGTCGAGCGTTCCGAGCAATTCGGCAATACTCCGGCGCTGGTCTGCTCGCGTGGGTCTTTTGCGGAGATGACCCACGGCCACGCGACCTCTCAAACGGCCCTGCCAGGAGACCGCTTGTGGCTGATGACGGACGCCTTGGCACACTGGGCCTTGGCCCGGCAAGAAGCCGGCGACAGCCCGTGGGAGGAATTGCAGCGATTCCTGACGCCGCAGACCACCCCCGCTGAATTCGCCGCGTGGATCGAGCGACTGCGCGAGCACCAAGGCCTACGTGACGACGACATAACGTTGCTGACGCTCACGGTGTGACCCCCCGTAGCATGGCTCTCCAGAGCCGT
>JAPLNJ010000218.1 GCA_026692885.1 Planctomycetota bacterium
CCCGACCAGATGCTCACGCGGACCAAGCTTCGCGAAACACTGGGCGTCAAGAACGAGCGACTGGGCGCGGTCCTGGACACGCTGGAACGCGCTGGCCGAATCCGTCGCACGCCCGGCGGTTGGCAACGTGTCGACTGACGACGAGCCGATCGTTCCCGTTCCCTCTCTAGAGAAAGGAGGGAACGGAACGGTCTGCAACGCGTCCTTCGGCCGCGATTCTCCCGCACGTCAGAGGAACCACCATGCCCGGCATCGACTTCGACCGCTTACGCCGCGAGATCACGATGGTGGAAGTTCTGAACCTGCTCGGCTTCCACCCCACGCAGCGACGGGGCGACCAATGGCACGGACCTTGCCCCGTGCATGGCTCGACATCAGCACGCAGCCGCACCTTCTCCGTGAACGTCGCCTTGGGCCGTTATCATTGCCACAAGTGCCGCAGCCGAGGCCACCAGTTGGAATTGTGGGCCGCCGTGCTCAAGCAGCCACTGCATCCCGCCACTATCCGTCTCTGCCACGCCCTTGGCCGAGAAGTCCCCTGGATGCACCGCTGGTGACTGTCTGCTACGCCCGCAGATCAGCACCGCGGCCCACCCTGTTCACATCCAGAACAGAAGAGAGGAGGCACCGGTACTTCCGCCGCCGGTCAACAACCCGTCTTCCCGCGATTACCTCGATCGCATGCCCATCGATTATCGTGCCCGCTCTCAGCCCGCAGTTGGCACATTGGGCCGAATCAAACCGTTCGCCTTGTGGCCATAGGCGGCTCAGAGAAGCCCGCCCGAGAAGCACTGAGCGACCGTCGAAGAACATTGACGCCGCCCACCCGAGTCGCTAGATTGCGCCCCTGACGGGGCTGTCCTTGACCCGACCGGAGTGGCCGGCATGCACCGCACGCTCACGTCCGTGTAGGGTTGATTGCACGGCCCCTCGCTGGTGATAAAGTTTTATCGAGCCGGTGATAATCCCGCTGATAAGCGGCATATCACCGAGTCAGCACGGGTTAATTATTGATGTTCGGCGATGGAGGATGCCGATGCCGGTAAGTTACTTGCCGTTGATCTTGCCGGCGCTGCTAATCGGCGTGCCCTTGCTCCTTCTTACGAAGGGACGAAAGCCGTTCCTCGGTGCGGCGGCCGTGTCAGTCTCAATCGTAGTGCTACTTTTCCTTTGGGTCTACGTTCCCGGGTGGGTTCTGATGTGGAAAGCCAATCGCGGCGATCCCGCAGCCATGTATGAATTGGCGCGATGGACCGAAAAGCATGATGAGGAGATCGGAAATTTGATTCTCTGGCCGTTCTCACCGGACGTACAGGGCGGCTACGCTTGGCTTGAAAAAGCCGCGGCCGTGGACTATCCGCCCGCCGTCTATGCTGTAGGGGTCCGACTGAAGTACGGGGACCATGTGCCGCGCCCGCCCGGATGGAAAGGTCCACCAGGGGGACATTTTCCCCAGCCTGAGCGGGGTCAAGTATTGATTGACAAGGCAATCCATCTTGGATACCGACCCTCCATCGAGGAGGGGTATTTCTACTGGCACCAGTACCGAAAGTGAGCTGCGCCGAACCAAGCGGTGAACGGGAGCCGCCGATCACGCGGGTTTTGAAGTTATAGCGTTTTGGCGGCGGCCCCGTTACCGCTGCCGTTACTGTGCCAAGGCCGGGAAGCATCGATGCAACGGAACATCGGGATGACCCTAATGGCTCTCTCCATCATCGCGGCTGCTTTTCTCCTCGTAACCGGCAACCTCGGCTCCGAAAGGGTGACGGGAACCACCCGCGGCCAGGTCTCGTTCGTCACTTGGGATCTGACAGATGTGGCGTACTTCCCGAACTGGTGGGTCGTGGTGCCTGTTGGCAGCTCCTTTTTGGTAGGGCTGTTTTGCGCGGTACGGGGCACACGGTAACCGGATGCTGCCCAGGGCCGCTGAAGAACGAACGCGGCACGGTGCAGTGAATCGACAACCCAGCGGCGGCGGTCGTGCTGATGGTGGGACGGCTGGCCCCGCGATATACTGACGGCGAAAATCGTGCGGGTCGCGCGCGACGGGCCCAGTAACTACCCGATGAACGCGAGGCGTCCGCAGGGTCTGAATTTGCGGCGTGGTCCGTGAGGACGCCCGCGTTATCGTTACCGTTCTGCTCAAATGAGAACAATCGTCGCCGCACTCCTTGCCGTGTTCCTTGCCCAGCGGCCTCTGGTCTCCGGAGAGCTGGGGTTTCGGCTAATGGTCTCCGGGAAACTCGCCGAAAAACTGGAAGCGGATACGACGCTCTCCCTTTGGTGCCCCTGTAATGCCCCTTCAGCCTGGATTTCCGTCGGTTTAACTGAGCTGCCCGTGGATTTGCCTTTTGAAAGGTTCCATAAACAGACTTGGCACGTAGCTTTTTACAGTAAGAAGTCAGGCCCTTACTTCTCCGTGACCTTAAATCACGATCTGTTTGACCGTGCCAGGACTGTCAATATCCTGCTGGATTCGCCGGAACCGCGTCTGCACGCGGATTTCGGATGGTCAGGCGGTCTCTTTCTTTTTTACAGTCCGAATATCACAAAGCGAATGTTCTACCGCGACTTGCCCCGCTGGGACGCAACTAAGGGACGGATTGTGCAATCGCCGGCGCCCGTGGTGCTAGTGACAAGACTCCGCGATGGAGTCACGGTGTACAGCGGTGAGATGGGCGATTCATGTCGTGCGTCGAGATGGTTCATTCAGCCTGGCGCTTTAGCCAGCAAGCTAGAAGACGGTGAGGCTTATCGAGCGTCGGTCAGATATGATTCCGGTGGGCTGTTCCCGCCAACGAATACGACATGCGATTTCACGTACCGCGCGTCATACCGCGACCCCAGCGAGGGCGGATCGGGCGGTGAAGAAGAGCAGAACTAAAGCGGTGAACCCGAGCGGCGGATCGGGTCAGCAATGAAGTCAACGGTACTTGGCCGCCGCCGGGTTACCGCTACCGTTCTGGCCGTGGAGTTCATCCGTGACCGCGACATCGAACAATCGCGTCCGCGAGATCGAATCCTGGTTCCACGACCACGACGATGGCGAATTTGTGGTGGCCAGTTCCGAAGCTGGGTCCAGCATCGTGGGCGATTCTTCTGCCGCGCGAACGGTTATCTACACGACCAAGTTCCATTGCCTCAACCACAACCTCCGTGCCCTTGATGTTGCGCACCCCGTCATGATCGTCGGCCGATACGGCCTTCCCGTGTCCGCCGACCTGATCCACCTTGATGCGCTGCCGGTCGGTACTCGATGCTACTTCGTGGGCGACGCCGATCCGCCGGACATCCTCGCGTTCGCTTGGCTGCGCGAGCATGCTGCGATCGGCTGGCTGGGCGTCAACGACAAAATGCTGACTCAAAGCCTGGCCTCGGATCTCACCTCGCTAGAAATCGCGATGTCCGACGCGGAGAAACTGACGATACGCTCGTTGCCCGACTTATGCCCGGATTTTCGCGATCTGCTGGGGCCGTACTGCTCCGGGACGCTTGACCGGGGATTCAAGATCGAACTCGAGGCGGCTATGATCTGTCTTGGTTCCCGGCCCAAAGACTGAGGTAGGCCAGAATCGGGTAGCCGGGGGGGTTCCCCGCACAGCCTGCCACCCGGCGTCCATTTCCCCGCCCCGTGTTGCGTGCCGAGGCCGCGGGGTAAAATGGGGCCTGTCCGGCTGCAACGGGGTGCACGCGAGGCGGCGATTGCGTGCGAGATGATGGTTGGGTCACACAAGCCGCCCGCATGACCCGTAACATTCGGCTAGTCATCCGTGCGTCCTCCAGTACGCGTCGCCCGTTGTGCCACTCGATAATGAAATATGTCAACATACTGCTGATGGCCACTGTTGCCTGTGCGTTAAGCAGTGCAATCCCGTGTCTTGGAATCGCTGGCGAGCCCGAAGAAGCCCTTGATTTGACCGAGGGTGGTGCCGGGCAAACACGGCATGCGAACCGTCCCGTCCCCGCGGCCTTTGGCTGGATGTTGCGGCAGCAGGCGGACGACGGGAGTTGGAACTACTTGCCTCCCCCCCCGGTGTGGCCTCGGCGGGCGCCCAGGCTGAGGCCACAGCATTGGTGCTCACCGCCTTGGCCAGTTACGGTCATACGCCCAACGGCACCGGGCCTTTCGCGAAGGCGATGACCAAGGGTCTGACTTTCCTGCTCGCCCAGCAGAGAAGTAGCCCACACAGCAACGATTTTTCTGGCAATGGGGCCGCAGTGAACGCTCACGCTTCCGCGACTTTGGCCGTGGCCGCGATTTACGGATTGACGGGACAGGCGAATCTGCGCGAACCCCTACGGCGCGCCGTGGACCTCATACTTGCCCGGCAAGACGGGAAGAGTGGCAGTTGGGCGGCGGCTGGCCAGGACGTCAATCTTCCGACAACGTATCGTCAGCTTGCGGCGTTGTTCGAGGCCCAACCTGTCCTCTCGGAGCCGGAATGGCACGACGCGGCAAAGAAAGCGGCTCTGTATCTGTCGAAAACGCGTCCGCCCGAGGGGACGTCGCTCCACGATCTGACGGCCGTCGCCATGCACATGATCTGTCAAATGTGCGTTCTCGGCCAGCGTGGGGACGGGGCATGGAAACCGGTAATTCAGCTAATCGTGAATCAGGGGCCTGCCAAGGACGACGCAGTGTACACCTACTATGCCACCCAGGCCGTGTTCGACTGGGAGGGCGACTCTTGGCGGACATGGGATCAGTGGCTTCGCCAGCTTCGCCGGCAACAGGTTGAATCGCAAATCGCGGAAGGTGAGAACGCGGGCAGCTGGCCACCGGGAGCAGGCAGATCGCTGGATGACGACCGTTTGTACCGCACTGTGCTAAACTCGATGACTTTGCAAGTGCACACACGTCACATGCATCGGTACTTTCAATTTCGGTAGCCATATTGTCGAAGGACTTGCGTACGAGTCGTGGCTGCCCAACCGCCGAACAAGGCGTCGGATCAGAGCCGCGATCTGGTCTGGCAGAATGGATGCGTTGGCTCGTCGCGGCCTGGTAAACGCAATTCGTTACGTGCCCTGCGAGATTCCAAGAGCAAGGGCTGATGCCATGACAGAGTGGACGACATAACTTCGTCACGTGGAGAGCAACGCGGCCATGAAACTCACGAAACCACATGCTCTGATGGCCATGATTGTGGGTGGCTGCCTGCTGCCTGTTACGACCCTCAGCGCGGAATCGGCAAAGGGCAATTCGAAGCGAGCCAAGAAGATTGAGACGCTTATCGACAAACTCGCGTCGGAAAACGATCGCCCGCAGGCCGTACGGGACAAGACCGGTCGTCGAACGACGGTGTTCCCGTCCGGATGGTCCGAGGAAAAGCAAGACGCCGTGTTCCGGGCGGCAGACGAACTCGTGAAGATGGGCGTGCGGGCATTTCCGCAACTCATCGAACACTTCGACGACGATCGGTACAGCTATTCGCACGAGGCACTAAACGCGGCTCCAGGCGACCGCGTCTACTACAACGAAAACGTTGGCCGCCACTGCCGGAAGATTGTCCGCGAGCAGCTGCACAAATACGAGATATGGGGTGAGCCCCTCAGCGGCTTTGGCCCAACTCGCTGGGGCCCCCCCGGATTCGACAACAATGATGCCGCGCGCCGATGGTGGGAACAGAACAAGGACAAGCCGCTCTGGAGACTGCAAGCCGATGCCCTGCAATGGGCGATTGACGTGGAAACGGAGTACCGCGAGCAGAAGCACGATGAACGCGGGCTTGATGCCATTCGGGCCGACAAGGAGTTGCTTCGTCGCCTCATCGAGACGGAGGAGGCTATTCCGACTGACCTTCGGCGAAGCCGGATGCCCGACGAATGACGCGACGAATCCCGTGGTCGGTCCAGCACGCAACAAAATGTCGGACCAGAGCGCGATCTGGTCCGGGGAGATGGCGAGTTGATCGGCCGGGAGCCGGTCAAGATGGTCGCTCGGTGGAGGGCTAAGCCGATGCTCGGGCACGCGATCGGTTTCTTGGCGGCGTACATTGTCGGCACGGTGGCCATGATGTACGCGAACACGGCCTGGTTCGGACTCGGCGATGTCAAGTTCGGCACCGGTGGATGGGAGTTGTACTGGCCGCTGTGGGCCGGGGGGTACGCTCCTGTGGCTATCACTGCGGTGATTTCCGTCTGGCGCTCAGGCTTGCCGGAGGGGCCACAAGTTGCCCTCCTCTGGGGCTACCTGGTAGTCATTTTCACCTGCATGGAAGTGTCGTTCCTGCTGGACATCGATTGGCCGACAGTGCTGGCCGAGTGGGCGTTGCTGGCAGCGGTGTTCTTCGCGATTGCGAGAGCCTGGCGAGAGCACCGAATCGGGTAATCGGGGCGGATTCTCACGCCCAGCCGCTACACCACCAAGCCGCGAGTCAATTTGCCCCGTCCTGTGTTGCGTGCCGGGACCGCGGGGTAAAATGGGACGTGTCCGGCTGCACCAGTGCAGCGGAGCCGCCGGGCGGGCGCATGAAAAATGGGAGGTCACTTGGCGGCGGCCGGGTGACGGTGTTCGTTATGTGCGTGGATCTTCACGGGGGATCGAGAGATGCGTTCGCTCGCATTGGCGGCTTTCGTGCTCGGAGCGACTCTACCGTCGTTTGCCAAAGACAAGCTCCCCGGCTTCGACTCGCCGGAAAAGGCATTTCATGCCTATTGCACGGGCGTCGTTTCCGTAGACTTCGACTTGATGCTCTCGTCGTTGACCTCCGAAGCGAAAGCCTACCACGTCGCCCTGTCTCTCTTCTCTGCCGCGTTTCTCTTCGGCCAAGACCCCGAGATGCAAAAGGTCTTCCGCGAACATGGCATCGAGCCGTCCTCAGATGATGGTGGTGATGGTCAGACAGAAAAGGCTGACGAAGATTCGCCGGATAGAGCGCTCGTGGAGGCGGTGTCGAAGATCAAGAACCCAGGCAAACTCATGAAACAGATCGCGGACAGGCACGAGAAACTGGCGAAACTGATGGCGAGCTCAGGCGATGCCCGGCCGGAATCGGCGCGACCGACCGCGAAAGAACTGCTTTCGTCCGTCACACTGGGCAAAATGGCCATGAAAAGGAACTCGGCCGTAGCGACCGTGACGGTGGCTGCACCCGCAAAGGACGTTTTCTCTACGATGCCCGAAAAGGTCAAGTTCCGCAAAATCAAGAGCCGGTGGTACTGTCACATCGATCCAAGATAGCCGGCACACAATCGGGTAGCCGGGGCGGGTTTCCCCGCCCCAGCCCCGGCGCCCCCGCCGGTCGCCTGTCCCCTGTGTCGTGTGGCGAGACCGCGGGGTAGAATGGAGCCGGATCAGATACCGGGGTGCACGCGAGGCGGCGATCGCGTGCGGTCAACGGCGCGGGCCGCGCAACTCGGTCTTTACGTGGTCGGCGGAGAATAGCGGTGGCTGCCAGCTCTGCTCATGACGATTTAGCCACTCGCAGGGCGATTGTCTTGGCCCTCGGTGTCCAATTCCTCTGTGTCGGCTGCGATCGTACGAAGACGTTAACCGCGGCTGACAGCCTGGATGGTGCCGTGTGTCCCTTCAGCATCTATTGGCCCCCGCGAGATCCGCAGGACAGACTCCCGGCATCGGCCAAGCCGCTGCTCCGCGGGAGTTTGGCTCTCGACGCGAAGCAGGCGGCACGGGGCGAAGCAGAGGTTCGGCTAGTGGTCACAATTGCGCGTCCGTCGGAGGAGACAGATCGTCAGTTTTGGAATTCGGAATTGGCCTTCGCCGACATTCCGTGGATGGATGAAGTCCGAGTGTGGGACGCAGACGCGAAGTGGCTTTGGCCCAACCTTCCGTACCTGTTGCGTCTGCCCGGCCAGGAACGAATTGAACGGTACGGTGGCACCGATCCGGTGAAACACGTGGACAATGATTTCGCTGCCGTGTTGATCCGCAAGTACGACGCGCACGGCAAAGCGGAGACGTTCGAGACCAAGGACTCGCCGTTGGTGTCTGCAGAGTGGCACGCGGAAGGGATGTCGAAGACGGACCTGCAAACCGTCTCGCATGTCGCGAAATCCGATCCGTTCTTGCTGCACCTCGGCGCCGACAGCGGCCCAGCCAGCGGGCAAGTGAAGGTCTGGCTGATCTATGCCGATTTTCTCGGTGCGCGGCCGCCCCGCACATGGCCCAAGGAACGCGAATGGGCAGGCGGCATTTTGGCCTACTTTGAAATCGAATGGGAGACCTCGCCCGGCCACGATTGCCGGGGGATCATCCGGCAGAAGAGGCCCGAGGAGGGAACGAGATTCAAGTGGGCCGAGTGGGCGCCGGAGACGGCCCAGGTCCGCCTGTCGGATTTCGGGAAGTGAGCGACTTTCTCGAAGAACTAACGTCCGTCGAAGTTTGGGGCATACGGCCATTCGCCCACGTTTTCAAACAGGTGTTGCTTGTCCGGTTGTGTGCCCCGTTCGCCTACTTGGTTTTGTCGTAACCATCGAGGCAAGGACTACGGCTAGGACACAGATCCCGACGATAAGGGCATCGAGAACTACAACTCCGACTCGATATCGAATCGGTACAACGACGGCATTCTTTGGTACCACGTAAATTGAGCAGTTTCGGCCGTGAGTGACGGGGGTCGCCCACCCGGCAAAGAACACAACACGCCCTGCAAGGCGCACTGACACCAATGGTTGTTCGTCGCCTCTGTTCCAAGGCACGGCTATGGCATCATATACGTGAAGATCAACTGCTTGCGTCCTTCCGTTCGTGTCCAGGTAATCTCGCAAGCAGGCGTGAAAGCCATCTTGTGTGGCGTCTGATTCGTTTCGTATGCGACGAGTGGTGAACCGTCCGCCGTCTCGACCGATACTGCAGTAGTATCGCGATGGTGGCGATCGCCACGAGAATCGTGGCAATGGAGAAACGTGGCGGAATGAGCCGCGCCCGTACTAACGCTACTATTTCCAAAACAACAGCCATTTCAGCACCGCCGGTCCGCGATTCGCTTCAGGGCAGGGTCGGTAGGCGCGCGATGGTCAGTGTTTGTCCGGCGGCGCTGGGAATGACCGCCAGCAAGCTGGCATCCGGCGTAACGGCCAACGCCTTGATGTACTGGGCATCGCCCGCAGCGACGTGGACCACGGGTTCGCCGTTGGCCAAGCTCCAGAGCGTTGCCGTGCCGCGCCCACCGGAGATGAGTCCTCGCCCGTGAGGCAAGAACTCCAGGGACCATTGGAGGTCGCGCTCGGCAGTCAGCGTCGTGAGCAAGTGGGCGGTCGATGTGTCCCAGATGCGGATGTTGGTCCCTTGGCAAATGGCCAACTGCTTGCCGTCCCGTGAGAACGCTGCCACCTGGCCTGAGCCGCGGCCGAGTTCCTGATCGCGGACAACACTTGCCTCCCGCAGGTTGACTTGCACCAGACGGCGCCCGTCGGTGGCCCAGGCCTGATCGCCCTGGCCAGAGAGACAAATGCTCAGCACCGCCCGCTGGAAGACCGGCAATCGCTGTAAATTGGGCGTCGCAGGCTCGCCGTCGTGCCAGGCCAATTCGCCCGCGGCGCTGCCGCTGATGACCAGTGAAGTCTGCGCACCGGTTGCCAGGCTGGTCACGGGGCGTGCGTGGGCCGGCAAGGATGCAATTGCCTGCAAATGCCCGGCCTCGTCCACATCCCAGACCTGGATTACGCCGCGGTGTCCGCCGGCAATCAGGCGGTGACCATCGTTAGTGAAAGCCAGGCCCTGGATCTGCCCCAGGTCATTGCGGCGAGACTCGGAATGCAGCGATTGCCCTGTGGTCGCATCCAAGACGACCACGCTGGCATCCAACTTGCCCGCCGCCAGATAACGCCCATTGGCTGCAAAGGCCAGGGACTGCACCGTCCAGCCCATGTTGGGAACTTGTTTGACGATTTCAGCCAGGCGCCCGGTCTTGGCCGGAGTCGCTACGGACTCCGGATGTTCGCCTGCCGGTGGAGGGAAGCTCGGACGTGGCAAATCAACGTGGCTTCGCGGCGCGACCGAGGCCGGAGGGTCGCGCGACTCGACACCGGGCGACTCGCCGGAGTCGAGAGCGTCCGGCTCAGCACGCCCCGTGGCCGACATGCCCGGAACTGCGGGCTCGCCGCAGGGAACCTCGCCGTCGGCGTCGGGCACGGAAAAGAACGCCAGCAGTTCGCGCCGTTCGCCACGGGTGTAGTTTGGGGACTCGGCCGCATTGCCAGCGGCGGGGCCTACGAGGATTGCCCCATACAACGCGACACCGCGCAGGCCGACTGCCAGACGGTCTTCCGGCTGTAAGGTTCCTTGCACGGTTCCTTGGGCTAGTTCCCAGGCCCTGCTTTCCAGCTCCCGTTTGGCTTCTTGCGCGAAACCACGGTAGGAGGGCACATGGACCAGGAACAGACAGCGGCCGGTGTGTAACTCGCAGTAGACCACGAACCGGCCCTCTGTTAAGGAAAAGACGCGGTCGCGGTCTGGCGTGAAATCCTCGGCACGCATGGCCTGCAGTGCCTGAGCGTACTTTTGGGCAAGTTCGGTTGCTGCCGGAGAGTTGCCCGTAGCGGCGCCGTTGGTGCCGGGCGTCAGGACTCGCATCTCGGCGGACTGCAGTTGGTGCTCGGCGGAAGCACGCGCGGGCGACTGCGGCCCGGCAGCGTGCTCCCGCGTTTGTCTCCAGCCGCTGACGAACGGGGGCGCCACCAGCGTCCAGACGGCTATTGAGGCGACCAGGAACACGTAGCCGCACACGCATCCGGTCAGGGCGTAGCCTCGTCCTGCCAAGCGACCTGCGGAACGCCGGATGCTCGCGAGCGCGAGATGCCCCGTGGCGATTGCCGCCGGCGAGGTGAGCAGTGAAACTCCGCAAACGCATAAACCAAAGAACGACAGGATGCCCAGGACCAAGCTGCTGATCGCCAGCGCGGAAGTCTTCTGCATCGGAGATGACTGCCACGTTGTCGCCGACTGGCCAATCGCGGTTCCGTCGACCAGTGTGGCCGTCACGACTTCTTCGTTTGGCGGACCTGCCAACACAGCGGGCACGAAACGGGAAAAGCAACCCTGGCATTCGACCTGTTCTCCGACCCGGCCCAATGGCAGGACGGGAATGAAGTACAGGGTAAACCAGCGTCTGTGAAGCAAATGGTAATACCCTTGCGAGGTGCGGCATCGCGGACAGACAAATACCCCGCTGGCTACAATCGAGGCAGTCGTCTTGTGGCCGAAGATGATCATGGCTCGACTCGATCAGGGTTGCGGAATGCGTCCGCTTCCGCAGGATTAACGATCTTGCCTGCCAGCGGGCGGCCGCCGCATTGTACTGCCCAGCACCGCACGGTGACACTGCGGGAATTGGGACCGCCGACGCATTGCGTCGAGATCGGCGGAAACGACGTGCCGCAGGCTGAACTGCAGCCAGCGGCGACGGCGGTGCGGCCATGCAGGCGGTTTGGTGGTCACGGAAGTCGGGCCTCGCCAGTGTCAGGAAACATCGCGAGCGGTTTCCAGGTGATACCTCTCGGGTCGAGTACCTCAAGGTTAGGCAATAGCTTCCGAAGCCGCATGACCCCATCGTCGCTGACACTGGTGTCTTCCAGCCACAGTTGCCTCAAGCTCATCAGGTCAGCGAGGTGAACCAATCCACCGTCAGTGACCTTAGTGCCCGCGAGGTCCAGCTCCTGTAGCTTGGTCAAGGTTCGAAGGTCCTCCAGCCCCGCGTCAGTGACCAACGTGTTGCTAACGTCCAGGTGTTCAAGTTCCGCGAACTCCCGGAGGTGAACCAGACCCGCATCGGTGACCTGTGTATTGCTGATGGCCAAGGACTTGAGCATCGTAAGTGTATTCAGGTGAATCAGTCCAGCATCGGTTACTCCGGTGCTGCAAAGGTCCAACTGTCGCAGCCGCGTCAAGGCCCGAATGTGAAGGAGTCCAGCGTCAGTAATCCGCGTGGTCCAGGGAAACCACTTCTTACGCCGCGTCAACCGTTCCTGCTGTATCTGACCCCGGTGGCGGTAGTGAGGAGGGACAATCAGATCGTTGCCGAGAACCAAGACCTGGAGCCGAGTCCGGTCTTTCAATTGAACAAGTCCTGCATCCGTCACCTGAGTGTTGGCCAGAATCAGCCTTTCCAGGTTGACCAGCGGCTTCAAGTGCATGAGTCCCGCGTCGCTGACCGACGTGAGTCCGAGGTTCAAGCATTCAAGAGATCTCAGGCCTGTGAGATGGCGGAGGCCGTTGTCGGT
The DNA here is from genome assembly GCA_026692885.1 of Planctomycetota bacterium. The sequence goes on from JAPLNJ010000218.1 coordinate 12,184, forward strand.
GATGTGGGTGCCTGCAAGGCCAACGAATCGCAAGTCAGGGAGCCGAGCCAGCGGCACAAGGCTGCCATCGACACATCCAGGATTTTGACCGATTGGCCCCCACGCATGGAAGCCGTCCTTGAGGGTGAAAGTCAAGCCAGTGACGTCATCGAACAAGTTGTCTCTTGCCCAGCGAGGCACCAAGTCTTCAGGGATCAAGGCCCGCCATTTCGGCGGTACTTCTGAGGGGTAATCCTGACGGACAGCGCCAATTCCCGAAAGTGCCTGAAGTGCCCCGTCCTGTTCCTTCGCCGCTTTGACCTTTGTGCCGAGCCAGCCGAAGCCGCAACCGAGCACCACCGTCAGTGCCAACATCGTCCGGAGGCTGAACTGCAGCCAGCGGCGTCGAGGCTTCGGGGGGATGGTCGGTGCGGTGGTCATCGGATGATCTGGCACCTCGGCAATGCCTTCTGGAGTTCGGCTACGCCAGCGTCGGTGACCTGGGTGCCCCTCAGGTCGATAAGTTCGAGTCTGACCAACCCTTTCAGACACACCAACCCGGCGTCGGTGACCTTGGTGCCGATAAGTTCCAACTCTTGAAGTTCGGCCAACCCACTCAAGTGTTCAAGGCCAGCGTCAGTCACCTGAGTACCGTACAGGCTCAGGAAGTCTAGGCGTGTGAAACCGCGAAGGTGTTCGAGACCTGCATCTGTGATCCGGGTGTTCGAGAGCGATAACTTCCGCAGTTGATGGAGGTCCTTGAGTTGTTCCAGGCCACCGTCTGAGACTGGCGTGGAAAACAATAGCAGCGTTTCGAGCTTTTCCAAACCCTTGAGGTGTCCCAAGCCGACATCAGCGATCTTGGTGTCCATAAGGGACAGTTCCTTGAGTTGGGTCAACACTTTGAGGCGTGCGAGTCCGGCGTCCGTGACTTGGGTGCTAATTAGTTCGACCCCGACTACGTTGAGAGACAAGTCTTCCCCGAACAACTTCCCGACCCAAACCGCCGCCTTTGGAATCATGCCCTCGGATTTGGCCTCGTATGAGACGGACCCGCCAAGCACTAGGATCGCCTCCACCGCCTCCCGCTGTTTCCTTGCCAAGTTCAGCTTCCATGACAGCCACCCGCACGGCCCGCTGATCAGTAACACGATCACCATCAGCCCCCGCAGGCTGAACTGCAGCCAGCGGCGGTGACGCTTGGGGGTGGTGGGCTCGTTGGTCATCGGTAGATCCGACAAGTCGGCAGTGCCTTCTGGAGTTCGGCGACGCCCGCATCGGTAACTTGCGTGTTAAAGAGGTCCAGGTACTTGAGTTGCTTCATTCCTTCGAGCTGCTTCAGGCCCGCGTCATTCACCCCGTTGTCGCGCAGTTCCAGGCTGTGAAGTTGCTTCAACCCTGTTAGGTGCTGCAGCCCGGTATCCGTAACCCCACTGTTTATCAGACGCAGGTCTCGAAGTTGGCTCAGTCCCGCGAGGTGCTTGAGCCCGGCATCTGTGAGACAGGCGTTTTCCAAGTCCAGACTCAAAAGTTGGGGCAATTCCCTGAGTTGCTCCAGCCCGGCATCGGTGACCCCGGTGGTTTTCAAACTCAGATCCCGGAGTTGGCTCAAACCTCTAAGGTGCTTCAGCCCGGTACCCGTCAACCGAGCGTATCTAACGTACAGACTCTGGAGTTGGCTCAACTCGCTGAGATGTTCCAGCCCCGCGTCGGTGACCTTCGTGTCATCGAGACTCAGGTGTCGGAGCGAGATCAGTCCGCGGAGATGTTCCAGCTGCGAATCTGTGACCTCGTCGCCCTTCAAGTCTAAGGCCTCGAGCTTCGGCAGTCGCCGAAGTTGCTCAAGCGCCGCGGCAGTGACCCGATGGTCCGGGTCACTGACTCGGTACTCGTTGTTGGGCGTTCTTGTCGTCGCCACCCACTGCGGACCAAGATTTACCGAAATCACGTATTCGCACAGGTCCTCTCCGAGCAACTTTCCGATCCAGGCCATCGCCCCCCGCTCGGCGTCAGGCGATTCGGGGGCCGCGGTCACGGAAGCTCCGAGTCGCCGCATCGCCTCGACCGCCTCCCGCAGGTCCCTCGCCTGCTTGACCTTGTACGCCAACCAACCAAGCGGCACGCTGAGCACCAGCATCAGCACCATCAGCGCCCGCAGGCTGAACTGCAGCCAGCGGCGGCGGGGCTTCGGAGTGGTGGCCGTGGCGGTGCTCATCGTTCGATCTTACAGTTTGACAAGGACTGTTGCAGTTGCGAGACACCAGCGTCAGTCGACCGCGTGTCCGTGAGGTCCAGCACTTCGAGCTGGCTGAGCCGCTGGAGATGCGCCAGCCCTTTGTCGCTGACCTGCGTGTTGTTTAGAGCCAACCATTCCAAGTGTGTCAGTCCTTGTAGATGCACCAGCCCGGTGTCGCTGACACGCGTGCCAGCGAGGGACAGTATTCGAAGGCGCGTCAGCCCGCGCAGATGCACAAGCCCCGCGTCGCTGACCTGGGTGCGCCCGAGGCTCAGGCAGTCCAACTGGCTCAACCCTCGGAGATACACCATCCCGGCGTCGTCGACTTCGGTCTGTTCAAGAACCAGACCCACCAGTTGCGTCAGCCCTTCGATGTGCGCCAATCCGGCACTGCTGACTTTGGTGTTGTCGAGGGCCAGGTACCTCAGTCGCGTCAGTCCTTGGAGATCCGTCAACCCTGCGTTGGAAACGCGGGTGTTGCCAAGTCCCAGGCATGTGAGTTGCGTCAGTCCCCGAAGGTGTACCAGAGCACCGTCCGTGACCCGGAAACTATCGGGAAATGCGTTGTAATCGATGTCCGTCCGTGCTCCCAGCCGATGCCGCAGGCCTCCGCTGCTGACACGTGTCTGTCCGAGCCAGACCTCACACACGTCTTGTGACAAGTCCTCGCCACGCCATTGGGCAATCCACGCCACGGCGATTCGCATCGGGTCAGAGGCTGCGGCCTCCCAAACGACTTCCCCCCGCCAGCTCTCCATCGCCTCCGCCGCCCTTCGCTGTTCCCGGACCCGTTGCACCTCGTATGCCAACCACCCGCACGGAATCGAACAGATCAGCACCAACACCATTAGCGTCCGCAGGCTGAACTGCAGCCAGCGGCGTCGGGGCTTCGAGGTGGTGGTCGGTACGGTGGTCACGTCAATCGTTCCTCTCCGTGTTGGCATGGATGTCACACTTCGGCAAAGCCTTCTGGAGTTCGGCGACACCGGCGTCGGTGACCCGGGTACGGAAGAGTTGTAGGTCCGAGAGCTGGGTCAAGTTCCGAAGGCGAAACAGTCCAGTGTCGGTGACCGCGGTGCCGTTGAGCCGGAGTCGCTGCAGTTCCGTAAGACCGCAAAGATCCACCAGCCCGGCATCAGTCACCTGGGAATCGTCGAGCCACATCTCGTGGAGTTGCGTCAGTGCCCCGACATGTACGAACCCGGCACCGGTGACCTGCGTGCTGCTGAGCTCCAGCTCTTGGAGTTGGGTGAATCCCTGGAGGTGTTCCAGTCCAGTGTCGGTGACCGCGGTGCCGTTGAGCCGGAGTCGCTGCAGTTGCGTCAGATTCCGCAAGGACTGCAACCCGGCGTCGGTGACCTGAGTGTCCTCAAGGAAAAGATCCTTGAGCTGTGAGTGTCGCTGGAGACGCTCCAGTCCCGCGTCCGCGACCCGTGTGCCGGAGAGGTCCAAGCGTTTGAGTCTGGCTAGTGGCTTGAGGTGCTCCAATCCAGCGCTCGTGACTTGGGTGCCAGAGAGGTTCAAGTGTTCGAGCTTGGTCAGCCGTTCGAGGTGCTCCAATCCGGCGTTCGTGACACGGCTGTGAGTCAGGTTCAGCTCTTGGAGTCGGTGCAGTTCGCTTAGCCGCTCAAGTCCACCATCCGTAACGTTGGTGTTCTCCAGAGAAAGGCGTCTGAGCCGCGGCAGCTTCACGACGTGAACGAGGTCGTCGTCGGTGACGTCAGGGCTACGCAGATACACTTCGTCTACATTCGAGAACAGGTCGTCTCTGAGCAGCTCGTGGAGCCAAACGAAACGAGGTGGTCTTGCCGCAATTGTTGGCGAGGAGATCGGTGGAGGCGGATAGACTCTCCAGTCGTGGTGATAATCGTATTCTACCGTGCCGCTGAGTTGGCGAATCGCCCTTACCGCCTCCCGCTGTTCCCTCGCCTGGCGGATCTTGTACGCCAACCATCCCAGCGGCGCGCTGAGCACGAGTATCAGCACCAGCAGCGTCCGCAGGCTGAACTGCAGCCAGCGGCGGCGCGGCTTCGGGGGGGTGGCCTGTGCGGTGGTCATCGAACGATCTCGCACTTCGGCAATGCCTTCTTCAGTTCGTCAACGCCCACGTTACTGACCTGCGTGTTGCCAAGGTTCACGCTCCAGAGCAGTGTCATTCCTCGGAGATTGGTCAGTCCCGCATCCGTGACCAGGGTGCTGTCGAGGTACAGCCCTTGGAGTTGCGTCAGTCCGCGGAGGTGCGCCAACCCCGCGTCGCTGACCTGGTCGGTGGAAAGGGACAGCACCAGCAGCTTCGTCAGTCCGCGGAGATGCGTCAGTCCGGCGTCGGTGACCTGGGTGTTGGCAAGGTACAGTCGTTTGAGTTGCGTCAATCCGCGGAGATGCTCCAGTCCGGCGTCGGTGACCCCGGTGTTGCCAAGGAACAGCGACTGGAGGTGCGTCAATCCCCGGAGATGCTCCAATCCGCCATCGGTGACCCGGCTGCTGCCGAGGGACAGCCCTTGGAGTTGCGTCAATCCGCGGAGATGCTCCAGTCCCGCGTCGGTGACCTGCGTGCTGTCGAGCTGAAGCCCTTGGAGTTGCGTCAGTCCGCGGAGATGCTTCAGTCCCGCATCGGTGACCGGGGTGCGGGCGAGGTTCAGCCATCGGAGTTGCGTCAGCCTTCGGAGATGCGCCAGTCCGGTGTCGGCGACTCGGGTGCTGTCGAGGTAGAGCCCTTGGAGTTGCGTCAGTCGCCGGACGTGCTGAAGCCCGGCGTCGGTGACCCGGGTGTTTTCGAGGGACAGCGTTTCGAGTTGCGTCAGTCCCCGGACATTCTCCAGTCCGGCGTCGGTGACCTGAGCGCTGTCGAGGTACAGCGTTTCGAGTTGCGGCAGTTTGCGGAGATGCTCCAGTCCGGCGTCGGTGACCTGGGTATTGGCAAGACTGACGCGACACACATCCACAGACAGGTCTTCCCCCAGCAACTTCCCGACCCAAGCGACTGCGGTTGGTATCATGCCGCCGGAAGCGGGCTCGAAGTCCACTTGGCCTCCCGGCAGCTTCTCAATCGCCCTTGCCGCTATCAATTGCTCCCGCGCCCGTTGGACTTGGTGGGCAAACCAGCCGAACCCAGCGCCAAACGCCAACATCAACGCCAGCATCGCCCGCAGGCTGAACTGCAGCCAGCGGCGTCGGGGTTTGGGGCTGGGCGGTGCTGACGTAGTACTCATGGTCTCAGCGATTGGGCTTCACACCTGTCTGCCCCTCCCGTTTCGCTTCAAGACGCCGCAGACCAAGAACTCGGACCCAGCTCCGACTAAGATCACAACTGCGAGTCTACTGAAAATGACCGAATGGCGGACATTTTACTCGAAGAACTTGATTTACAAATTAAGAACGATAAAAAAATTGGAAATTTGGTAGCAAACT
>JAPLNJ010000219.1 GCA_026692885.1 Planctomycetota bacterium
GCTCAGAAGTTTTCTGGTATTCAGCACGGGACAGAAACCCGGTTTTTGGAAAAAACCGGGTTTCATTTCACCCGACAACTTGTGAGCGGGTACTTACCTCGTACGCGTAGTGCGTCAAGGGCCCGCGTTTCTGGCCTGCCCGATTGAATACCTTTGTAGCCGTTGGTAAGTTTACGGATTCCCGCCAACTGTAGGTGGAGGGCATCGTCAAGAACCGGAGGTCAGTACCGTGCTCAAGAGTCAAGGCTACGTCCGTGTCCGGGAGGCAGCGACGCTGCTGGGGGTGTCGGCCAATACGATTCGGAACTGGGGCGCAGACGGCAAGCTGCCGGAGTATCGGCACCCGGTCAACAACCACCGACTATTCAAGCGGGCCGACCTGGAGTCCATCATGGCGGAGTTGGAAGCGTCGGTTAAAACACTCGCCAAGCAACATAAACCGAAGAAGCCCAGGTGATGGCAGTTGTCCGTTGTCCGTTGTCAGGTGACTGGTGGCACAGGCCAAGGGCAACTGACAACTGACCAAGAACAAATGACTAAAACGTCTTGGACCACCATCGCCGAATCGCAGTACCCGTGGGAGCGGGATGCACTGGATTTCCTGCGCGCACGGTTCCCCGATCAGGACCCCTATCGCGCCTGGTCCAACTTCGAGTTCATTGCGGACGATGGCAGCGTCAACGAGGTGGACCTGCTGGTGCTCACGCCGGCTGGCTTCTTCCTGGTCGAAATCAAAAGCCGGCCGGGCATCGTGCGGGGCGACGCTGGGACCTGGACCTGGGAGCATGAGGGGCGGCTCTTCACCGACGACAACCCGGTCATCGCAGCCAACCGCAAAGCCAAGAAACTTAAGTCCCTCCTGGAGCGGCAGAAGGCGATCAAGAACTTCAAGGGACGGTTGCCGTTCCTGGATGTGGTGATCTTTTGCTCGGCTCCGGATCAGCAACTGGTGATGGAGGGCACGGCCCGGTATCGAGTGTGCCTGCGGGATCAAGAAACGACCACTGACAGTCCAGCCCGCCCGGGCATTCTGGCGGCACTCCAGCACCGTGACTGTCCGGGATTGGACCCGCAAGCCAAGGGTTACGGCGACCGGCCAACCGCGAAGGCGATCAGTCAGGCCCTGGAGCAGGCCGGTATCCGCCCGTCGCGGAGGTCTCGCAAGGTCGGCGACTTCGTCCTCAATAACGTCGTGATGGAAGGCCCCGGCTTCCAAGACTGGCAGGCCACGCACGTCAAGCTCGACGAGGTCAAGCGGCGAGTCCGGCTCTACCTGATCCGTGCGGGGGCTACGGTCGAGGATCGTAAGACCACCGAGCGGGCGGCCCTGCGGGAGTTTCAGCTGCTGGAGAGTCTCCAGCACCCTGGTATTCTGCGGACGTACGGCTTCACCGAGCACGAACTGGGCTCGGCGATCATCTTCGAGCACTTCCCCAAGGCGATTCGGCTCGACCACTATCTGGCACAGGTCGGGCAGCGGCTGACGCCGGAGACCCGGCTCGACTTGCTGCGGCAAATCGCCGAGGTGGTGCGGTTTGCCCATGACAAGAAAGTCGTCCATCGGGCCCTGTCGCCGCAGAGCATCCTGGTGCTCGATGCCGACAGTTCGCGACCACACATCAAGGTCCTCAACTGGCAGGTTGGCTACCGTGATGCCGGTTCCACGACCGGCGGCTCACGTGGGCGAGTCACCGGCACGGTTCACGTGGACCAACTGGTTGAGGACGCCAGCACGGCCTACATGGCCCCCGAAGCACTCGCGGACCCCGAATCGATCGGCGAGCACCTGGACGTCTTCTCGCTGGGTGCGATTGCTTATCACTTGTTTTCCGGCCGGCCGCCGGCCAGCAACGCCTTGGAGCTGAGCGAGATACTGCGTCAGTCCAAAGGGCTGCAGATCAGCGCGGTCCTGAACGGCGCGGGCGAGAACCTCCAGCATCTGGTCCAGAGCAGCACCCATGCGGTCGTGGGCAATAGAACCGAGTCGGCGCGGGAATTCCTGGAAGATCTCGACAAGGTCCAGAGGGAGCTGATCGACGCGGAGCACGACGTGGTCGAGGACCCCACGCAGGCCCAGGCCGACGATAAGCTGGCCGGCGGCTTGGTGGTCAAGCAGCGACTTGGAACGGGCGCCTGCTCGGTGGCCCTGCTGGTCGAGCGAGATGGTCAGGAACTGGTCCTCAAGGTCGCCAACTCCCCGGACCATAACGACCGGCTGCGGGGTGAGGGTGAGGTCCTGCAGAAACTCCGCCACCAGCACATCGTCGAGCACCTGGAGACGTTGGAGTTGGGTGGCCGCGTTTGCCTGCTGATGAGGCGGGCCGGCCAGGAGACGCTGGGCGAGCGGCTCCGCAAGGAAGGCTGGTTGCACATGGACCTGCTCCAGCGATTTGGCGAGGACCTGCTCGACGTGGTGCGGTTCATCGAAGAGCAGGGCCTCCCGCATCGAGACATCACGCCCGACAACATCGCGGTCGGTCCCGTGGGTCGGGGCGACAAGCTGCACCTGGTACTGTTTGATTTTTCGCTTTCCCGAACCCCACCGGAGAACATCCGTGCCGGCACAGCCGGCTACCTGGAACCCTTTCTCGCCAGCCGCCGGCCTCCGCGCTGGGATCTGTATGCCGAGCGGTATGCTGCCGCCGTCACGTTGTACGAGCTAGCGACCGGTGCGATCCCGAAGTGGGGCGATGGCAAGAGTGCGGCGGAAATGCTGGACTGTGAGGTCACGATCGAGGCGGAGCTGTTTGACGCAAACCTGCGGGAGCCGCTGGGAGCCTTCTTCCGCAAATCCCTGCGGCGCAATCCGGCCGAGCGTTTTGACAACGCCGAGGAAATGCTCCGAGATTGGCGGCAGGCGTTCGAGGGGCTGGACAAGCCAACATCCGCCGGCCACGAGGAGCGAGCAGAAGTCGAGAAGCGGCTGCAGCAGGCCACGGTGGACACACCGATCGCCGAGTTGGGGCTTGGCACGCGAGCCTGTAACGCTTTGGATCGCGTGAACGTCCTGAACGTCCGCGACCTGCTGGCATTCCCGCAGAAACAACTGCATCGCATGCCTGGCGTGGGCTACAAGACCCGCCGCGAGATCACCGACGCGATGAAGGTCCTCCGCGGCCGGCTCGGCACACCCACGCAGGCCCCGATCACGGTGATCAAGGGACCCGAAACGACCACGGACGAGCCCGAGTCGGTGGTGATGAACGTGGATTTGTTGTGCCAAAGAGTTCTTGGTCAGTTGTCCGTGGTCAGTGGTCCGTGGTCAGTTGTCCGTGGTCCGTGGTCCGTTGCGGAAGCCCAGCCCGGCCAACAACGGACGACGGACAAAGGACAAAGAACACCAAGTAAAGGGCAACGGACAAAGGACCGCTTTCTTTTAGCCTTCCTCGGGCTCGATCCCGATCTGACTGATCCTTGGCCCAACCAGAACGATGTGGCGGTTCACCTGGGCGTCACCCGAGCCCGCGTGGGGCAACTGGCTACCGCAGCGCAGGAGCGGTGGCGGCGAGACCCGTCGATCACCCGAGTGCGAACCGACATCGCTGAGTTGCTGACGACGGGCGGTGGTGTGATGTCGGTCGAAGAGCTGGCCGCTGCGGTCCTGCTGGCCCGTGGATCGGCCGAGGACGAACCTTACTGCTCCCGCTTGGCGCTGGCGGTCACCCGGGCGGCTGTTGAGGTGGAACGGGTTACAGCCGATCCACGGCTGGTCGTCCGCCGCGTCCAGTGTAGTCCTCACGCTCCGCGTGAGGATTGCCGTCACGCGGAGCGTGACGGCTACACTCCCGGCCGAGTCATCGTCGCGATCACCCAGGAGCTGGCCGACTACGCGGTCCGCCTGGGTCGTGAGGCTGATGCCCTAGCGACCGAGGACCCATTGGCGGCGCCGGCGAGGGTCCTGGAACGCCTTCGTGCGGTGCGCTCACCGGCAGGCACGGAGCCCATTCCAGATGCCCGTCTGCTGCGTCTGGCAGCTTCCAGCAGCCACACGGCAGCAGTCTCCAGCCGTCAGGAGATGTACCCACGGGGGATGGACTGTGTCCGGGCGCTAAGGCTCTCCCAGTTAGCCCTGCTGGGCGTCAACTCCCTGACCGAAGACCAGATCCGCCAGCGTGTTTCCGGCCGGTATCCGGACGCGGCTCGACTTCCGGATCGGCCTGAGCTGAACGCGTTGCTGCACGCAGGATGTGACTTGGACTGGCTGCCTGCAGACTTACCGACGACCGGGACTTACGTTCCACGGGCCAAGATCGGGTCGTCCATACCCAGTACACCTGTGCCCCGGCTGCCGACCCAACCGGGCACGCCATCGGCCGAGATTACACCTGAGATCGCAAAGGCCCGGCAGTTTGAGGAGCGTCTGCAGCGGGCGATGGCGGACGGTGCCTTCGTGGCGATGACGGTCGAGCCGCGGGGCTACTTCCGGGCGCGCGACGAACTGTGCAGCCGTTTCCCGATCCAGCCGATCGACCTGGAATCCACGTTCCTGCGGGCGCTCCACAGCGAAGCCGACAAGGTTAAGGGACTCAAATGGGAGAAGGTGCTCCAGGCCGATGCCATGCCGGGTAGCGACGACTGGGGCAAGCTGATGTTGCTGGTGCGGAGGGCGATGCCGGAAGTGGAGCGGGCTATTTTGTCCGTTGTCAGTCGTCCGTTGTCCGTTGCGGAGGAGTCCGTTGTCAGTCGTCCGTTGTCAGTTGCAGAAGACCACGGACCACGGACCACGGACCAAGAACAACGGACCACGGACAACGGACCAAGAGCGGTGCTACTGGTCTACCCCGGCCTGCTTGCACGGTACGCGCAGATGGACATGCTGCAGCGACTGCGGGAGAAGGTGGGCCGGCCTGATGGGATTCCGGGCCTGTGGATGTTAATCGCCGCCGATGAATCCACCGAATTGCCGGTCCTCGACGGCCACGCCGTGCCTGTGATCGGGCGGGCGGAGTGGGCCCGCATCCCGGACAGTTGGCTCCGCAACGAGCATCGGGGAGGATGTCAGTTGTCCGTTGTCAGTTGTCAGTTGCAGAAGACGCAGACCCCTGACCCCTGACCCCTGACCCCTGACCCCTGACCCCTGACCCCTGACCCCTGACCCCTGACCCCTGACCCCTGACAACTGACAACTGACAACTGACCACGGACCACGGACCACGGACCACGGACCGCTGACATGATTGACCGCCAATCCCTGCTCTCCGACCTGCAGAAGCTGCTGCGTCAGTTGGAAACCGACCTGCGCCAGCGGTGCGACGAAGTACCGGAGATCGACCAGAGCCTGCGGGCGGACTATGACGCGGCACGTGAGGCGGGGCGCACGGGCGACAGCTTCGAGGAATGGCGAGCAGACACCATTACGCAGATCGCAGCGGCCTGGGTGCTCACCTGCGTGTTTGCCCGGTTCCTGGAAGATAACGGTCTGGTCGATCCACCGAAGCTCAGTGGTCCGTTGTCCGTGGTTCTTAGTCCGTTGTCCGTGGTCAGTCGTCCGTTGTCAGAGAATCGATTGCGGAGGGCACGGGACGAGCACGAGCTGTACTTCCGCGAATATCCAAGGCACACCGACCGCGAGTACCTGTTGCATGTGTTTTCGGAGCTGGCGCAGCTGCCAGGGTGTACCGAGTTATTTGACGGTACTCGATTGTCAATTGCGGGGACGTCCGTCGTCAGTAGTCCGTTGTCAGTTGCAGGAGACCACGGACAACTGACAACGGACGTCTTGCCCTGGCTGAGCGGTGACGCTGCCAGGACGATCTTGACGTTCTTCCAGCGAATCGAGCCGGAGTCCGGGAATCTGGCCCACGATTTTTGCGACCCGCAGTGGGACACTCGGTTCCTGGGCGACCTGTATCAGGACCTGTCGGAGGCGGCGCGCAAGAAGTACGCCCTGCTGCAGACACCAGAGTTCGTGGAGGAATTCATCCTGGACCGCACGCTCGATCCGGCCATTGAGGAGTTCGGGCTAGTTGTCAGTTGTCCGTTGCCAGTTGTCAGTTGTCAGTCGTCAGTTGTCAGTAGCAACGGACCACGGGCAACGGACAACGGACCAAGAACAACGGACGTCTTCAAAATGATCGACCCGGCCTGTGGCAGCGGGCACTTTCTGCTGGGCAGCTTCCAGCGGCTCTTTGCCCGTTGGAGCAAAGCCGAGCCGGCGACGAACCCGCGAGACTTGGTCCAGCGA
>JAPLNJ010000220.1 GCA_026692885.1 Planctomycetota bacterium
TCGACCGACCGATCTCCGTGGACAACGGCGGCAGGCCCGGCGCGGTGCAGGTGGTCTTGTCGTACGTCTACGACGCGATTGGCAACGTCATCTCGACCAGCGACGACCGGGGCGTCCGAGTCAACTCGCAGTACGATCCGCGGAATCTGTTGGCAAGCCGCACGTGGCAAGGCGGAGGACTCAGCGAGGCCCGCGTCGACTTCGGCTACAGCGTCCGCGGCCAGCAGACGGAGATCCAGCGGTTTGCTGACATCGCCGGGACGACGGCGGTCGGTCAGACGACGCTCGCCTACGACGCCATCGGGCGGATCACGGACCTGGCGCATCGTAACGCCGTGGACGCGGTGTTGGCGGATTACGATTACGCCTTCGATCTGGCCGATCAGTTGGTGCGGCAAGTCATCAACGGCCAGACTTCGGACTACACCTACGACCGAGCCGGTCAGTTGATTGGCGCCGACTATCCGACGCAGGCGGACGAAGCGTACGCCTACGACGCCAACGGCAACCGTGTCGGCGCCGGTTACACGGTCGGGCCGAACAATCAGATTCTGGCCGACGACACCTACGACTACCGTTACGATGCGGAGGGCAACCGGGTCCGCCAGGCCGAACGGGCCACCGGCGCGGTGACCGCGTACACCTACGACTACCGTAACCGGCTGACGAGCGTGGTAGAGCGGAACGTCGTGGGCGTGGTGATCAAGGACGTGCAGTTCGTTTACGACATATTCGATCGGCGGATCGCCAAGACGGTAGATGTCGACGGCGTGGGATCACAGCCGGCCGAGACGACCCGGTTCGTCTACGACGGCCTGCACGTCTGGGCCGATTTCGATCAGGCCGGCCAAGTGACTGCCCGCTATTTGTACGGCGACGGCATCGACCAGATCTTGGCTCGTTATCAGCCTGGTGTTGGCACGGCCTGGTATCTGGCGGATCATTTAGGCACGGTTCGGGACATCGTCGATGCCGCGGGCGTGGTGATCGATCACGTGGACTACGACAGTTTCGGCCAGATCATTGTGGAGACGAATCCCGCGCAAGGCGACCGGTTCAAGTTCACTGGTCGCGAATGGGACGTGGAGACGGGCCTGTACTACTATCGCGCCCGCTACTTTGATCCGCGCCAGGGCCGCTTCGTGAGTGCAGATCCAGTGGGTTTTGCGGCTGGCGACGTCAACCTCTACCGCTACGTAGGCAACGCTCCGGTAGCCTTGCGAGATCCTTTGGGCTTGGAGCCGATCGGCTACAGCGCGGTCTTGAAGGAGGACTTGGCGATCGGCGGGGGTGCAGTCGGCGCCTTGATGGGCTACGTGTGCGGCTTTCTCGAAGAGTGGTACCAGCAAAAGGACAAGAAGGACATTGAACGGGCGAAGGCGAGTGCGGCGCTCGGCATGCTCCAGGGCGCGGCGATCGGCGCCAGTCTGGGCTACGCCGCCGGATCGGCGTCGGAACTCTCGCATCTGGTCGCGGCCTCTGCTGGCACGGCCTTTGGTGCGTTATACTTAGGCACGATCCCGAACGATGTAGGCGTCGCCGGCATCCGGGTCGGTTGCGTGGTCGCCGGTCTTTTGATCGGCGCCGCCCAACGCCCCGGCGGTCCTCGCGCCCTCGCCAACGCCACTGGGAAGTTCCTGGCCAGCGAAACTGGTACGTGGACGGTCGGCTCGGCAGGCAAGTCGGCGGGATGCTGTGGGCAACGCAGTAATGCGGCGAGTTTGGTTCAGGAGATAGCAGCGAGAGCAGAGATCTGGGGGCTTCGTGAAGGTTTGCCGAGGACTGGCCCTAAGGCGGGAACGCTGAAGCACGGATACGCGGACCGACTCCTAACACGATATCAGCGTATGTTTGGCGACCTGGGACTTGCAACAGAGGTGAGGTACATCAACGGTCGCCCCTGGCAACCCGGTGATGAACTCAGGGGCTCGGTTCGTTTGGACGTGGTTGAAGGCGTTGTTGCCAATCCGACATCAGTCCTTGACTACAAGTTTGGTAATGCTCGGTTGCCCCAGAATCGCGTCGACCAAATTCGAAACGCTGTGGGCATTGGAACGAATGTACCTGTTCAGGCGGTGCGACCGTGATGGCGTCTAAGATGAAACGACTTACGAAAAAGCAATTGGCCGACATCGTGGATGTCTACCACACGAAGTTCTCGCAATGGACCGTCATTGGTGGCGAGCGGCTTGTCCGGTTGAACGGACCAGTTTTGCAGCAGATTGGATTCGAGATATTACGCTCGGGTGCATATCGACCGTCCTCAGGCGTTAGGTTTCTTGTGGCGCCAGGTGCGGCAATGTTGCATCAGTTCTTGGACATTCGCCACAGGGAGATACTCTTGCGGGAACACGGGGCGGCGTGGGAGCGCGTGATCGACGCGATGGAACAGCAGTTTGTTCCGTCGGTTCGGAATCCACTGCGAGTCGAAGAAGTACGTGACCTTTGCGAACACGCAGCTGGTCAAAATACCAATGCGTGCTACGGACTAGCGGCCTTGAATGCGTACCTTGGTGACACATCGCGTGCGTTGGTATGGTGCGACAGGCTGAACGCGTCGGTGGCGGCCTCGGACCCCGAACCGGCTGCTTGGCAGCTTGAGCACCTGGAGTTCGGCAGAAAGTTGCGAGATGCGATCCAGGAAGGCAAAGAGAGATCGTTCCTTGAAACCGAAATGACAAAGGAAACGCAGCTTCTCGGTCAATAAGACAAAGGCCAGGATGGGAAAGCCGGGATTGGATCGATTATCGCCGTAAGCGACCGTCGATCACCACGGTGCCCGGCCCGAGCACGCGTCTCGCGTACGACCGCATGCCTGCCTGGGATCGAGGAGCGTTACCCGCGCGGTTCGCCCACGCAGCTCTCGGTGAAACGCGTGTGTGGGTTTGGCGGAACACGATGGCATTCCAGTCCCAACGGGACGACCCTATGCCAGCCCAGGCCAACGGCCTGGGGGGAGCCAACAAGCCTCGACATTCAGGCCTGAAGGGCCGGCACTAAGTTGGTGGCGGTGAATCGCTCGAACGACTCTTGCGAACGCGAATTAGGGCCGCCCCGTTGGGGCTTCGTGTGGCGCGGCGTGACCGTCACCCAGGCCGATGGCCTGGGCTGGCATAGGGATGTCACGTTGTGGCGAAAGAAATCAAAGACCAGGAACGAATCACACACGGTCACAAAGAAAACGTCTTTGAAAATTCGGGCGGCTGGAGAAAATAGGGACGGAAAAGCTATCGGAGCGTCCGGTGGCGAAGCAATGAATTGTTCGGGAAAAAGGGATGATGGAAGACCATGTCACAATCGCCCGCAAGAGTCCTCGTCCATATTGTGTACAGCACAAAAGGGCGTCGTCCTTGGCTGAACGACGAAGGGATTCGCCAGCAGCTCTACGCCTACAAAGCAACGATTCTCCGGGACAATGTCGATTCTCCCGCGTTGATTATCGGCGAGGAGGCGGACCACATTCATGCCCTGTGTCTGTTGTCTCGCAAGTTCGCCATCAAGGACGTCATCGAAGAAGCCAAGACCGAGACGACCAAATGGCTCAAGAAGCAGGGACGGCAGTACGCGGATTTTCATTGGCAATTGGGATATGGCATCTTCTCCGTGAGCGAATCGAACGTGGAGCAGGTGAAAACATACATCGCCAATCAGGCAGAACATCCCAAGGGGATGTCGTTTCAGCACGAATTCCGAGCCATTTGCCGAAAACACGTAATTGTCCTTGATGAAAGGTATGCGTGGGATTGAGCTTTTAGTGCAGGGTTTGGTGACACCCATCAATTGCGGCTCCCCGCAAGTCTGGAAACCGGGCCGGGAGACCGTCAGGTACGTATTGGACTCGATGGCGTGCGAGGGAAGCGGCAAATAGGCCGGCAGGGAATCTGAGCCGCTGCACGCGACCTCCCCGCGTGGCGGCCAGATACACCCCAACCGGCGCCAGGCAGCCGAGCAGGAGGAACGCAGCGGGCTGTCGTCAGGCAAAGGCGGCGCGGCCGTGGGACAGCCGTGCAACCGGTGTCTTGGAAGTTGTGCAACGTCTCCGCCGAGCTTGCTCGGTGGGACGACGATTCTGCACTACGTCGGCGAAACCCCGGAAGATCC
>JAPLNJ010000221.1 GCA_026692885.1 Planctomycetota bacterium
GATCGTCGCCCCCTTGGACCTTGATCGAACGATTGAAAGAGGGCTCAAAGAAGGGCCGTTTCCGTTCACCCACTGGATGAACCTCCATGCTCGAAGTGGGACAGTCAGAAAACCCAGTGAACAGCGGCCAAATTAGCAGACTTCCTCCAATGCGCAAGGGGGTAGCGTGAATAATGCGGGGTAAAGCTTGTCAGGCCGACGCCCTAGAGTAGTACTTTCGAAAGTACCTTTCTAGGTCAACGCCTTCTGTATCCTTCAATCATCGAAGGAAACAGGAGGCGTTTTTTTATGGCCGACAGCGTTTTGTCAAAACTCAGTCTGAGCGACATCGAGCGCGAGCTTTCCCAGCGAAGGCGGGAAGTTGCTGTCTTGGCTGGCATCCGATCCGCCCTGAGGCGCAAGGCCACCCTGGAAGACGTTGACCGCCGCCTACGAGAGCAGCGGGAACGGGAGGTGGCACGATGACCTACTTGACCCCGCCCGAAGCAGCCGCCGAGCTCCGTTGTCGCGAGTCAAAGATTTTAGGCTGGATTCGCGCCGGACGGCTTCCCGCGGTCAATCTCAGCGAGGGACTGCGCCCGCGATACCGCATCAGCCGCGCGGCCCTGGATGACTTCCTGACCGCCCTGGCCGTGGTGCCCGCCTCGCGACCCGTGCGACGGCAGCGGCGAGAGACCACGGAGACATACGTTTGATGTTTTGTTTCTTTTCACCACCCAACTGAAGGAGAGTAACCATGCAGACCTACACCCTCGGCAGTAGGACATACACCCTCGCCCGCCCTGGCGATCACATCGACATGTGGATGCACGGGCAGACGTGGCGCGCGATGACGCCCGCCGAGCTCGCCCAGGTACCATCGACCACGCCCGCATCGGTCCGCCCCGTGCCCGTGGCTTTGCCCGTGGCGTCTCCCGACCCCGTTCTGGATTTTTCCGCAGCGGTCCAGAAACGGATGGGACGCGCCGAGGGTCTACCCGCCCGCCAGGCGGCAATCCGTTCCGTGGCCAAGGCCAAGCCGGAGTTGTACGCGGCTGCACTCGCAGCGGCCAACCCGGGCAAACTGGCAGTGGCGCCCGTCACATCAACCGCAGATCAGACGACGCTGACCGACGGCTGGCAAGCTTGTGTCGCCCGTGAAATCGCCAACGGTGCCGACCCAATCCGGGCCAGGTTCTTGGCCCGCAGACGCGCCCCAGGACTCCATGCCGCCCTGCTGACCGTCACCGGCGGCTGATTTTCTGACCACACACGAAAGGAAAAACAGAGATGAGTACGACCGCAGAACGACAATCACGACGCGCCCGGGCCCTCGCAGAGCGCGAAGAATCGCCCGCGCCATCCGTGTTCCCGACGTCGGGAACTTTCAATCTTCTTGCAGACCTCGCAGAGCGCGAAGAATCGCCCGCGCCATCCGTGGCTGATCTCGTGGCCACCGGATCCCAGGTGGAGCCGGACGACGCCGCAGACGACGAGGAGCAGCTCGCCCCCAGCATTTTCGGACGAACCGTGAACGGCCGGCCTATGGAACATCCCCACCTGGCCGAAATCATCGACCGTGAACACGACGCCGAGCGGAGAGAGGAAAAGCGGCGCAAGCTGGCAGCACAAGACGCCGCCGAAGCCGAACGACTGGCAGCCGAAGAGCGCGACCAACCACCACCAGCGCCGCCAAACGCGGTGGATCTGGCCTTTCAGGTTGAAGAAGAAAAGGCACGCCAAGCACGGGAAGAGGCCGAACGGGTCCGGCGCGGCGTGCTGGATCAGTACCGCCCGTTGGTCAGGCGGTTGACGGACTTGGACGCCTCCGAGGCATCGGAGCTTGTGGCCCTCGCCCAAGAGCTGGGCTACGACCGCAGCCGGATTGATCTTGACGCGGGACTGCTGAAGGAAGTCGAGCAACTGCGCACAACCGCAGCCGGACGCCAGGCAGCAATCGAGGAAGTGGAGCGCGCCAACGCCGCCTTGAAAGCCCTGGAATTGCGCGTCAAGGCCGAGCTCGTGGACGCCAAGAAGCGGGTTGGCGAGGCGTGGAATCGTCTGGAATCAGCGAGCAACGCGCCGTCGAGAATCACCGAGATCCGCGCGAGACGGCCGGAGCTTTTCGGCGAGTGATTTTTCGTCACCTGGACGACCGCGCCCGCTCCTTTCACGGCGCGCGGCCGATCCGGGTTCTTAGCACACCAGGAAGGCACCGCCGCATGATCGCCACATTGACCACCCTGGCGGACGATAACGCCGCTTATCAGTCTAGCCCTATAAAACGGCCGCGGCGCACGAAATCCCAAATGGAGACCCTACGAGACGGGCTGTTTGCACTCGCTGAAGAGCACCAGCCGTTGACTATCCGCCAGCTGTTCTACCGCGCTGTCGTCACCAGTCTGATCGACAAGACGCAGAACGCCTACAACAACGTCGTGGTGCGGCTTCTCGGCCAGATGCGAGAGGATGGCCGAGTACCGTTTGAATGGATTGTGGACAACACCAGATGGATGAGAAAGCCTCGCACCTACAGCGGTCTGAGGCAGATGTTGGAGTACACGAAAAAGACCTACCGCCGCGCCATTTGGGACGTCCAGAAAGTCTATGTCGAAATCTGGTGCGAGTCGGATTCCGTGGCCGGAATCCTGTATCCGATTACGGAAGAATACGACGTCCCACTTATGCCCTGCAGCGGCCAGCCAAGCAAGAGTTTTCTGCACTCCGCAAGTGAGTGTATCGCCGAAGAGAATCGCCCCTGCTTTGTCTACTACTTCGGCGATTATGACCGCGCCGGCATTCAGATTTCTGACCGCATAAATCGCGACCTAGTGCGATACCTCCCCGATGGCGCCGACTTCCACTTTGAGCGCGTCGCTATCAACGAAGACCAGATCCGCAAATACAACCTGCCCACGCGACCACCAAAAGACAAACGCGACGGATGGACAGAAACGGTTGAATTAGAGGCAATGACGACCGCCGCATTGCAGGGGATATGCGACGACTGCATCACTCGCCACATCGACCACGAAGCCCTGGCACGTCTAGAGACGGTCGAGGCAGCCGAGCGGGAGACGGTGGGAATGTTCCTTGACCAGTTGGATGCAAACGCCTGACCCCGCCCCCGGGCACGAAAAAGCCCCGGGCAGCTGACACTGACACCGGGGCATGAACGGAAGCAACACGGAAAGTCTACACATGGACGGCAAGACGAGCAAGAACGCAGCCATCGAATACATCGGGCGTGGCTTGGCACCGATTCCGGTTCCGTATCAGACGAAAAAGCCAGTTCTCACGGGCTGGACAGAGCTGCGGATCACCGCGGAGGCCGTCGGCAAATACTTCAACGGCCAGCAATCGAATATCGGTGTTCTATTAGGTGAACCGTCTGGCTGGTTGATCGACATCGACCTGGATCACCCCAAAGCCGTGGCGATGGCCCACACCTACCTACCAGAGACGAAAGCCGTTTTCGGCCGGGCTGGCAAGCCTCGCTCGCATTTCCTTTATCGAGTCTCCGCACCGATTGCCACCCACAAACGAAAGCATGACCCGTTGGGGATGATTGTCGAGCTACGTTCCTCGGGTTGCCAAACCGTGTTTCCGCCGAGTGTGCATCCCTCTGGCGAGTCAATCACATGGGACTGCGACGGGAAACCGGCGATAGTGACACCGAAAGAACTGCGTGAGTGCGTGGACCTGCTGGCCGATGCTGTCTTGCGGGAGTGCGGAATTGATCCGGCAGCGCAGACGACAACGAAGATCCCGCAGCCAACCAAGACAGCCAGCGGCCCGACCCGCGCTGAGTTGGTTGAACGCTGCTGGCGGTACGTCCAAAAGATGCCGGATGCCATCAGCGGGCAGGGGGGGCACAACGCTACCCTCGCAGCGGCTTGTGAGTGCTTCCGGTTCGGCCTGACCGATGCCGAAGCCGAAGAGATCATGCGACGATTCAACGGGAGTAAAACGGGCGGGGAACCGTGGTCTGACAAAGAACTGGACCACAAGCTGCAGGATGCCCGCGAGAAGGTCACAGCGGCCGGGGAATTCGACTGCAGGCTGCGCGAGGATCGGCAAGCCAGTAAGCCGGCGACGCCCGCCCCCACGCCGACGATCACCTACAAGCCGGCAACGCCCGGCGAGACTCTGCAGGCCGGCGACCGCGGGAACTTCGGCACCGTGTTGCAGGACATGGGCGATTCCGTGGAACTGCAATTTGAGAGCCCGGACACCCACTGTATCGCGGTCAAGGTGTTGCCGAAATCGGAATTGGCGACGCAGGACGGCACGCCGTTGGCCACCGTCACAGGGGGCGATACAGCCGCCCTATGGCCGACCTCCGAATACACCGCAGCCGACATTGCAACGGGCGATTTTTCGCTGACGTGGCTCATCGACAAAGTGTTGGTTGCAAATCAGCCGGGTATCGTCGGCGGCGGCTGGAAATGCTTAAAGACCGGGAGCATGATCGACTTGGCAACCAGCCTTGCCAGTGGCACCTATTTTCTGAATCACTTCGCCGTAGCGAATCCCGTCAAGACTGGGTTTGTGAGTTCCGAATCAGGCATGTTCACGGTCTCGGAAACCACCAAGAGAATCGCTGAGGCCAAAGACATTGACCTGGGTGCATTGCTGGCCAATCTTGTCGTCACACCCGAGTCAAACGACTTCAGTTCCCCCAGTGGCACGGAGCAACTGGTTGCGTGGTGCAAACGGCGGGAGTTTGTGGTCGTAATCATCGACCCTGCCTATCTGAACTTCCCCGGGCTGGCCGAAACATCGGCCAACGTGTTCGCCGTTGGGGCAGCGTTGCGGGCGTTTTCCGTCGCACTGTTGCGGGAGGGAATCACACCGATTGTCGTACACCACACCGTCAAAGTTCCGTTGAACAAGTTCGAGCCGTTGGACTTGGCTTCGCTGAGCGGCAGCGGCTGGGCGGAATTCGCTCGCCAGTGGATCTTGCTGAATCGCAGGCGTGACTACCAAGACGGCAGCGGATTCCACGAACTGAATTTACGCATCGGCGGTTCGGCTGGGCATTCCAGCTTGTGGCACCTGGACATCGACGAGGGGCCGTCTGACCAGGCCGGCGACCGCAAATGGCGGGTGGGGCTCAAGACGGCCGGACAGGCCAAGGTGGATCACGAACGGCGCAAGGAGGAAGCACTCGGCAGGGACTTGGCCGACAAGATGGCGTTGATCGTGACACACCTTGAGCAGTTGCCCCCGAATTTTGCAGACACGGAAACCGGAATTCTACGAGGCAGCATCGGCCGGACAAAGACAGCAGTCATCGCACTTGAGCGTCTGGTAGAGCAAAGACGAATCATCTTCGAGGACGATTGCGTGAACAAAGCGGGCCGGAAATCGAGCAGGCCCGGGTACCGTCTGGTAAGTGCGTCCGGTGGTGACGAACAAGAGTCAGATTGCCCAGTTTGAACCATCGGACAATTGTGTTTGTCCGATGCTTTTGGTTTGTGTCCGATGGGTGCCGAGAAAGGCATAGAGCATCGGACACAAACGTGTGCGTCTTTAGGACGCACACATTGTGTCCGATGCTTGATGCTTCTCGGCTGGCACCGTGAGTAATGGAAAAGAGCATCGGTCAAGGATTAGAGATTGTCCGATGGTCAGGCGAAAAACGGAACCGCAAAATCTGAGGCACGAAAAAAAAATGAACCCCAAAACGAAAACCGAAAAACGAAAAACTGAGCAGACGGAAAAAAGCAAAAGCGAAAATCTCGTTTGCTCGATTTGCAACCGTCCATTTTCTGGCGGCGAACGAGTAACCGTCAGACTTGGCCACTGCGGACCGACCGACGATCGCCACATCTGCCATCTACGTTGCTGCTGGGCGTGGCGTGAGCGTACCGCAGCGGCTGCCGCGCTGGCCGGCAGGACATCGGAGCAGGACGGGACGCCGGACGGCGCAGACGACGACGTGAGCGACGCAGACGGGGCACGGGTACGGGGGTATAGGTAGGCTAGGGGGTGCCAGGGACGTAGGTTCTTTTTCGGCCATTTTGAGCCTTGCCATCAGCCGGTAGTGCGGTTGTCGGAAGAAAAGTTCATTCAGGATAGAAATATATGTTGCTCAAACCAAGGAAATCGAGAATCCCAGACACCCGGCAGCCGGTCAAGTTGGTCGTCCGCAGCGCCCGTCCGCTGACCATCCGAGACGCGCCGCGCGATCCAGCGGCCGACCGGAGCGCCCTACGCTTCGAATCGCGCGAGCGTCGGCGAGAGTTCATCGACGCGCGAGGAGTGGCCAACGCCGCTAAGGTGCTGGATCACCTACCGGAGCCCGGTTGCAGCATCCACGGAGTAATCAGGGGAAACTACAACTACTTTGACACGATCCCGGCAGTCCTACGACTCGCCGCGCCTGCGACCCTGGACTATCTCGCAATCACCACCCTCGGATTTTCTGCGCGAGTTGCCAAGCGGCTGCTAATCCTGATCGACTCGGGCCAGGTCCGCACCGTGGACTTCTTGGTTGCCGATTTCTTTCTGAAGGTGGATAGCGAAATCTGCGCCGCCTTCAGGGAAAACTTGCGGAGCCGAGGGAGCCGCCTTGCCGCGGCTGAGTCACACGCCAAAGTTCTGTTGATGCAGACCACGGACGGACGCCATTACGTCAGCGAGTCATCGGCGAATATCAGGAGTTGCCGAGCGTTGGAGCAATTCGCGTTGACGAACGACCGCGAGCTATTCGACTTTCACCGGCAGTGGATTCAGGAGGCGATGGCCAATGGCCAAAAAGAAACCACCTGACACTGGCTTGATTCTGGCCGAGCCAACCCCGGCTTCCGTGCTTCAGGTTAAGCAGTGGATTGTCGAAGGCCAGCAAGCCGCAGACATCTTGCAGAGCGTCGAAGCAACGTTCCCCGGAGAACGGCCCGAAGTGCTGCTGAGTGCTGCCTTGGAACAACTTGGCGCCGAGTCAGCAGAGCTTGATTGCGACGTGGCCCGCGGCTTCCTGTTGAATGCTTACCGTGAGCTTTACCGACGAGCCGCCGAGATCAACGATTTTGCCAACGCACTTGGAGCACTGCGGAGCTTCGAGAGGGTAATCAAATGACGACGATCAGAATTCGCCATAGTCGGTCGTATCGACAGCACCTGTTGAACCACCGGAGGAACCGCCGCCCTTACTTGCGTTGGATGTGCCGGACTTTGCCTTCTTGGGAGCAGCCTGCTTTTTGTTCGCCCCGAATTTGAATTCGTCAGCAGCCGCCTGACGCGCGACGAGGACCGGAGCCGTTCGAGTTTTCAGAATCGCCATTTTCATTTACCTCGCTTTGAGAGTTGAGAGACCGCCCGCATTGTACCATGTTCCAGCGTGACGCCACAAAACCGAAACCACGAAAACCACGGGAGACCGCCACCAGGCAGAAGGCGCGCGCCTATCACGCCGAGCGGATGAAGGCCAATCGGGCAGCAGCCTACGACATCGAGATCCCACAACCGGCAGACCTCGCCCGCCGTGCCGCGATGCTTGCCGACCCTTACGAGTTTATGCGGCTGTGCTTCCCGACGATTTTCTACCAGCCATTCACCGCATCCCGCCGAGACTTGGTAGAGGCAATCCGCTACGCAGGAACCACGGGCGGAAAGCAGGCATGGGCCGACGCCAGAGCCGGAGGAAAGACCCGGCTTGCGTTGTTCGTCGGCCTGTGGCTGGAGTTGGCCGGCTTCCAAGACTTTATCATGGTCGTCAGTAAGAGCGGTTACCGCGCCGCCCTAGAGCTTTCCAACCTGAAGGACGCGCTACAGAATTCGGTTGTCCTCTCCCAGGACTTCCCGGAGATCGGCCTACCCATCCAATCGCTACGCGGCCAGGCGAAAATGCAGACGGCCTACGGTGAGCCGACCCGGATGGGCTGGACTGGCGGCAACTTAATCTTACCGACGATCGACACGGGCCTACTGCACGCACACCACTGGCCGGAGACGTTGACGAGCTTGGCCACTGGGCAAATCTGGTCCAGCTTGGGAATCCTCGGCCCCATCCGTGGCTACGTGGTCCGCAATCGTCGCCCAGGGCTCGCCATCGTAGACGACATCGACGACAGGGGCAGCGCCCGCTCCGAGCTCCAGACAGAAAACCGCATCGGGATAATCAACGAGGACATCAGCGGCTTGGGCGGATCAGATCGGCGTTGCGCGGTGGTGTACCTCAGCACGATACCGAACCGGACGAGCTGCGCCTTCCACTTCACAGACCCGAAACTTTCACCGGCTTGGAACCCGCGCAGAACCAAACTGATCACGTCGCCGCCGATCCGTTTGGACCTGTGGAAGGAATACACCCAATTGAGGCGCGGCAAGGAGCCGGAGGACCAGGACGCGAGAGCCGCGCATCGGTTCTATCTGGCGAATAGGACCGAAATGGACAGGGGCGCCACGACGAGCAACGAATTTCATTTTGACGCAACGCCACTACGAGACGGAGGACCGGCGCAAATGTCAACAATCCAATCCTATTACGATTGGGTCGCTGACAACGGCGAGGACTCGGCCAAATCCGAATTGCAGAACGACCCGCCCGCCGACGACTCCCAGGGACTTGGAATTCTTACCGCGCACCACATCCGCAACGACTGCGAAAGCGGCCTCGCCCGTCGCGTAGTGCCGGACGATTGTTGTCTGCTGACGATCGGCGTTGACCCAAAGAAGGACGGCGCACACTTCGTGATTCTCGCATCGAACGAGACCGCAGCGGGTTCAATCATCGAACATTATTTTTGGCGGTTCGATGCTACGGCCGGCCTCAAAGTTTCCGTCTGCGAAGTGCAGATCCTTGACGGCCTGCTTTCGCTTTGGGAACACCTCACGACCGAGCCGTTCACGACCGCCGACGGCAGAACGAAAGGAATCGACGGCCTGTTGTGCGATTCCGGCTGGAAAGATTCCGAATGGGCCGGTCAACCTGTTTACCATTTTTTCGCCCGGGCCGGCGCGCTGGTCCTGCCATCAAAGGGAATCGCCAACTACCGCCCCCCGAAACCGCAGCGGGGTCTGATAATCGGAGACAACTGGCACCTTGACCAGTTTGGCAATCCGCCGCTATGCGGATTCAATCCAGACGCTTACAAGCTGAGCGTCCAGAACGGCTTTTTGGCCGACAGCGGCGAACCCGGCAGCCTCACGTTATTTTCGCTGCCGGACGACGCCAGCCGCGAGTTGAAGGACCGCCGCAAGGAATTTTCAGAACACATCGTTTCCGAAAGATGGATTACGGTTCCTCGCCCGAAATTCGCACCGCCAACCGGGCAAAATCATTTCCTGGATGCCTGCGCACTCGCGGTTCTCGCCCGGAACATGGCCGGCCTTCAGACGATCAAGCCCGCGCCCCGCCCGGAGCCGGTTATGCCAGTTCAGCAGCAGCAGCAAGCCGAGAGACCACGGCCGACGATTCAGCCCAGATCCCGACAGTGGTAACCCAAACCCAAGGAGACGAGCCCATGCTGATCACGCTTGAGCAGAGAGCGGAAATCGAAGCTTTGTACGGCCCGGAAGTGGAGCTTGCCAACGACTACGGCGGCAAGCTGAAGTTGACCTATCAGGGTTTCTTCGTTGTGGCCGGTTCCGACTTCGCCCAACTGCTGAGGCAGGCGGCAAAGATCGACTGGCGAGGCATCGGGGGTTGCATACCGCAGATCGAGTCAGGACACGTAGTGGAGCGCTACGACTTCCGTCCGGTCCGCCCCGTATCGCGTGGCGACTTTCGCGCACCGAGCTTCGAGAGGGGGCAGACGTTTTAGGGGTTGCTGGTCCGCGTGGTCGCCAGGGTCCGATTGGTCACCCTCGCAGACGATCGAGACAACGAGCGCGGAGCAGCAGGGGGCAGAGCGACGGGTTGCGGTTGTTCACGTAGCCCGTCGCCGCCCCATTTTCGTGAGAGGACACACATGCCGACGATTGCCGAGAGTCAGATAGACGAACTTCTTGACGCCGCCCGGCGTGGTGACCGGGAAGTTTTCACGGCGATGCTTTATCGGGCTTGCCGCCTGCTGGAGGAACAACGGCGAGCGGAGTTCCGGCTTGGACGAAGCAGGACGCCGCAGGACGCATCAACCATTTCCCACAAGGAGAGCTAAACATGCACGATTGGAGCAAGCACGCGATCACCTACGATCTTGGCCAGCACACCAAGCGGATCACGGCCGACACGCTGTCACCGTTGCGGGCAATCCGCCTGAAGTGCATCGACTGTTCGGGCGGTTCGGTTGTGGAAGTTACGAAGTGCGTTATCCCCGATTGCCCCCTCTGGCCGTTCCGAGCCGGCAAGAACCCGATGAGGAAGCCGAAAGTGCTGTCTGAAGAGCAGCGGGCGAGGTTAGCGGCGCAGTTGGCCCGTGGCAGACAGGCCAGCATCGAATCCTTGCCCGTTCCTCTGCACACACAGCAAGGGGAAACCGCGCAGGATTCGAAACCCGACCAAAGCATCGACCAGGGTGCTTTGACGCGATTCTAGGCCCCTACATTCAATTCGAGGAGGGACGGAACGTGGACGAAAGCATTTATCGGCAGCGGCAGACGGTTCTACGGTTGTTCGGGCCATCGGCGACGATCACGGGCGCAATGGGCAGCCGCCTGGCACCCGGCAACGTCCAGATCCACTTGGCTGACAGGCGGCTGGGGTGCGGCCGGACTTTCCAGCAGGCGGTCGAGCTCGCCACCAGGAAGGCGTCGAAGCTGAGTCAGGCCAGCGCGCGATGAGATCCACGATACCCGCCGAGCTTCGCCCCGAGTCAGTGGTAGCGATTGTGGACACCCGCGAGCAGACCCCGTTGGACCTGTCACCGTTGCGAGTTGAGGTTGCCGGTTTGACTACTGGCGATTATTCCGTCAAAGGTCTCGAGCAAATTGTGGCAATCGAACGCAAGGAACTTTCGGACCTCCTTGGTTGCATCGGTACCGAGCGCGAACGGTTCGACCGCGAAGTTATGCGGCTACTCGCCTACCCGTGCCGAGCGTTGGTCATCGAGGCGACGTGGCAGGACATCGAGGCAGGAGACTGGCGAAGCAAGATCACCCCGGCGGCTGCGCTGGGCAGCCTATTGGGCTGGATCGCGGCAGGGCTGCCGGTTGTGATGGCTGGAGATCACGACCGGGCCGGACGCTACGTTTCCCGCCTGCTGTTCACCGCGGCCAGGAGAAGGTACCGCGAGGCCCGGGCGCTGATCGGCACGGTGGACGTCGAGCACATCGAGTTGGCGACGAACAACGTGGCCGGCGTGGCGTAGGATATCTGCCATCTGCTGGCAGATATCAAGGACGCCGAATATCTCCCAACAGTTGGGAGATATCGCCGCGGCTGAATATTTCCCCACAGTGGGGAGATATGGCGCAGCGGCCAGACGGTCTGGCCCCCGGTGGTTCCGAACCACCCCCAGAAAACCCGCCAAAATCCACCCCTGTTTTTCGGCCCGTTTTTTGGTGCCGTAAATTAGGCACCCAAACGTGCCGAGTAGTGGACAAAGGTAACCTACACTTGCGGGTGGGTATGGTTCCACCAGTGGCTTTTAAGGGGTGGATTGGCGAGCGGGACATGGTGCCGATTGTGGCCCTGACCCCTGTTGTACCCTGTGCGGATTGGCGTATGCTGACAGCGGCTTCAGTGGTTCACCAGGCTTGCAGCCGAGTACACCGGAGCAACCGTTTTCCTGGCTACGGCCAAGGGGGGCAACATGCAGACGCGCTACGTCATCCGTCACAAGAACGACCAACTCAGTGGACCGTTCAGCAACTTGCGACAGGCCGAAAATGCAGCTGAGGCGGGAGTAGCTGCAGGTCTTCAGAGTTGGATTCTGACGCAACACTGGCACGAGTGCCGCTCGGGGCAATCTCAGTGGCTGACCGAGGGGCAGCAATGCGGTGGTTGCGGAGATCGCTGATACCCACCAGGGCACCCTGACGCCGTTGGTTCGCCGGCGGCGCCAAGGGTGCTGACGTGGACCTGCTGACCGTGGTCCTCGCTAATTGTCGGCTGCTGACGTGGCCCTGACCGCCGAGAATCCCCCACGATCGGCTAAAAATCTGCGGGTGTCACTGACACCCGGAACGGGACGTTTAGGGAGCCGTGCGGCTGCTTGCGGCTTTGAACGGAAAGTGAGTTTCGAGCCGTAAAACACGGGTTATTGCCGTGTTTCCGTGGGTTATTGGCATTTGTGGTATGTCGTTTTAGTTCAACTTCTAATTCTACCGCCAGCCGCCCTAGAAATATCTTATTACGACGGCGTTCCGGCGGGACAACTCGCGCCAAAAAACAAGGCCGAACCTAGCAGCTAAACTTCGGCTAGTCAACAGTTTCCTGGAAATTCTTTTTGTGGCGTCGGGCGTGTTGTGCGAGTCGCATAACACGCCCGAGGCGAGACCGCCGCGTGTTACGCCACCGATTTCGGCGGCAGAACACGCCCGAGGGGGCGTCTGCAGAAAACGGCTAAGCTGTTACGGCAGGGTGGGTTCTCGGAAGGCGGCGCGATTATCCCGCGGAGTTATGCCGCCGAAACGGGGCGGGATAACACGCCCCAGTCCACCAAAAGTCGCCCTGGATTATTTTCACGTGAAGACCGAGAGGTGACCCTGCCGCATTCTGCCGCCGATTTCGGCGGCAGAACACGTCCGAGGGGACATCTGCTGAAAACGGCTAAGTCGTTACTGCAGTGTGGACTCTCGGTAGGCGGCGCGATTATCTCGCGGAGGTATACCGTCGGAACTGGCGACCTAACACGACCGGAAGAAATTGACCGACCACATTACCCGATACATCAGCGAGAAAAGGGGCCCGTCTCCACATCGTCTCGCTGGCGCGTCGGGGATCACGCTTCCTCTTCCGGTCGCCTAACTCGCCCCAGTCGAAAAAATATTGCCAGGGGTTGTTGACATGTGTACAAGCGTGTGGTAGGTATACGCCCGTGCAGTTTTGTGGCAGAGGACGAGCATGGGAGGGATGCCGCGGGTCGCGGTGCCTGTGCCGCATGGTTCGCCGCTCTGCCAGGATTTGGGAGACTTGGTGATGGATCTGTCCCGCGGAACACCCATTGTTCAATCCGAGAAGCCGCAAACGGTGGTGGGCTGCGTCTGAACGAGTGCCTACGGCTGCGCGTCAAGGATCTGGATTTTGAGCGG
>JAPLNJ010000222.1 GCA_026692885.1 Planctomycetota bacterium
CCGTGTTGGCGGGCGCGACGGCGACCGATGTTACCAACGAAGCCACGGAGTCGTTACAGGCCGGCGGGATTTCGTCCTCGGCGGTCACCGTCACGATCACCGGCCAGACGGCAGTGGGTGGGCCCATCGACCAACCGATCAACCTGGCGACCATTTCGGAGGGCTGTGCCGTGAGTGTGAAGGTGGAGGTGACCTTTGCGACAGTCGCCTGGGTCACGCCGACTTTTTTCCGCGCTCCCAAGGTTTCCGTCGCGACGGTGATGCGCAAAGAGTCGCACTGACCGTGCGCGGCTGAGGAAGACTACAAGGAGATCGTAATGCTCATCCAGGAGACGGCAATGTTGTTCCGTACAGTTCGCCGACGTCACCGACGTTCGGGAGCTATCGCCGTGCTCACGGCCCTGTTGCTCATCAGCCTGGTAGGCTTTGCAGCTCTGGGGATCGACGTGGGGTACATCCTGGTGGCCAAACGGCAATTGCAGCGTTCGTCGGACGCGGCAGCCCACGCGGCCGCCTTGAACATTTCCAACCCCGCCGTGGCCCGCCCCGCCGCGCGCGACATCATCGGGTTCAACCCCGTACTCGGACAAACGCTGCAATTGACGGATGCCGATATCATCTTCGGCACCCGCAACTGGAGCACCAGCGGCTACTCCTTCACCTGGAACACCTTGCCGTACAACGCCGTCAAGGTGACCGTCCGCAAGACACAGGACAGCCCCAACGGATCGTTACCGCTCATCCTTGCCCCGCTGCTCGGCCATTCGCGGGCGGACTTCTCCGCCTCGTCGATCGCCGTGGTCTATCCGCGCGACATCGTGTTTGTCTTGGACGTGTCCGGTTCCATGCATCACGACGGCGAGATGTGGGCCATCCCTCTGCTCGACTGGCAGACGCCGAACATCCGGGACGGCAAGGGGGCCGGCACGCTCATTCAAGAAGCCGAATGGGCGGACTTCGGCTTGACCGCGGGTGGCGTGCCCTTAAATCTGGCGAACAATCCAACCGCCCTGAACACCTTCAACTTCTCGGATCACACGAAGAACCAGGAGGTCGTGTTGCCTACTCTGAGCGGCTACCAGCCTTCGACGGCTTTGGCAGACTCCGTGAAAACTTACAATGGGATTTGTCCTAGCAAGCACAACCAGACTGCCTACGTGGACACCACCACCACCCCCAACAGAATCCTGGCCAAGCTGGACTACACCGACATCCTGGCTTACTGCAACAGTTCTACCGTCAAGAGCACTCCCGAATGGTACAGCTACTCGCAAGACTACAACGGCAACGCGTCTGCAGTGTGCGCCTACGATTTCATCGTGGACAAGTACTTACCGAAAGTCATGCCACTGGCCAAACCCTCCCTGACGGATGTTGCCACCCGCAACAAGTACCGCACCTACTGGCGCGGCTATACGGCCTACCTGACCGGCAAACCGGCGAGCAGCAATAGCGCCACCTACGGCATCGACGGCGGCAATAACCCTTCCTCCACCAGCGTCGAAACCGATTACATCAACGAGTACACCCGGGCGGACGGCAGTAAGTATCCTTACTCGCTGCAGACGGAAATGGCCGAACTCAAGAACCACGCCAACTATGCGAGCTATATCCAGTTCATGATGGACCAAGCGAACGAGCGGCAGTCAGGCATCCAGAACAACGGCAACAGCGCCACGGGGTCCCAGTTGTACTACTCGCCTAAACAGATGAACAAATGGCTCTCCCAAGCAGGTTCGGCCGGTGATACCGCCAACGTTTACCGACTGCGGTCGGAAAACTACTCGACCGACCTGAACCCGGTCTACCTGCCGCCGCGCGAGTTCCCGGCCAGTGCGGTGCTCGATGCTGTGCTGGCGTGTTGCAAGACGTTGAATCAGGACAATCAAGGGGTCAACGCCGTGGTTCGCGACCATGTGGCGGTGGTAGCTTTCAGCGACACTTTCTACCAGATTTCCGGCACCTCGACCGCCCCTTTCCTGGACGTGGTCGATGATTACTCGGCCCTGCTCGCCGCGGTAGTCGCGGGCGGACAATCGGGGGACAACGGCACCAACACCATGAGCGCACTCCGTTTGGCTACGAATTGGTTCACTCCAACATCAGATCCTAATCTTAGTTATGCACGCGCGAGTGCCAGCCGCGTGCTCATCCTCTTCACGGATGGTGAGGCCAACCAGAAAAGCACTCCGACCAAATCCCTCACCAGCCCCAGCCCCCCCTTGATCGACCTGGACAAACAAGGCATCAAGAACGACCCCTACTATATCAGCGGGAGTGCGACGTACACCGCCGAGAAAAACGCTGCCTTGCGTGAGGTTGTGGATCTGTATGCCTTGAACGTCACCGTGAACGCCATCATCGCCGGCGCCGCCAGCGATGACTTCGTACAGCGGATGTCGCTGCTCACCAACGGTATCTATCAGGACAGCGGGGCCAACTACGAACAGTACACGAACAATCTGATTAACGACTTCGGACGGCTGGCCAGGGTGCGGGCGATTAGCTTCGCTATAGAACGCTAGTGCGATGTGGCTTACGAGGGATTGCCGAAACTTGTCAGTTGGACGCGTTTCCGGACGATCAATTCGTAACGCTTGCCCCGGCGGCGGACCTTGCCCGTCGCGTTGATTTTCTGGTCCTTGAAACGGGCGACGGCCGCAGGCAGATTGTCCCAGTCGGTCTGGCGAAACTCCTGGCTGTCTTCGCGCAGCACGACCACGGCGAAATTCTCTTGATCGCGAGGATTCAAGCGGGAGTTCAGAATCAGCAGCGCCTCCGAACTGTTGCTCGCCGAACGGACTATCAACGTGACGTTGATGGTCTTGCCCACATAGTTGCGTGCATCGGACAGCTCCACGTGCAGTGGCTTGGCATCACCGGCCGCAGCGGCGGCGGCCCACAACAGAAGCAGTTGGCCAAGCATGTCTCGCCTCCTGATCGCCACAAACGGGTGCTGATCCGCGCACCAACTTCCACAAGAGGGGAGCTTAGCATGTGCCGCAGCGGGGAGCAACGGGGCCTTGATCATGAGGTTACGCACGGGTGTTGGTGCTGGCAACGGGCCGGGTGGCTGGCGGCTGAGCCTAAGCGAAGCCCCAGTACCCGGTTTCTGGGGCATCGCTGCATTCTGCCGCCAGCCACCCTGACCCCCTGCTGCTAGCGTTTTGCGCCACCTTATGATCAAGGCCGAGCAACGGGGAGAGGCTGTGAAAAAATCGTAGGGTGGGCCAAGTACTCGCGGCCCACCGTCGCAAGCAAGGCCGTTTCCTTGGAATTGGTGGGCCGCGAGTACTTGGCCCACCTTACCGCAAATCGTGTTCGCACATTTTTTCACAGCCTCGGAGCGGTGGGCCAGAACTTGGGAAGCAGCCAGCGGTGACGCGTTCGGTGACACCCTTCGGGAGACACCGCCTTTGATGTCTTCTACCAAGAAATTTGCAGGAAAGTTCAAGATTGCTCCAAGTGCGTCGAATAACATGACGGCATTGTTGGCAAACGTCACATCAGCGCGAAGGTCAGGCAAAGGGAGGACAAGTCATGTTGAAGAAAGCTCTATTGGTGTCGGGTGGGAGTGTGTTGTTGCTGAGTCTGTTTCTTGGTCGCGACTTGTTCAGTTACGCTAGGACGACGGTCGGGTGGATGCATAGCACGGTCAAAGACAGCGTGCCGATTCCCTTCGAATTGGCACGGTCCCGCAAGATGATCAAGGATCTCGATCCGGAAATCAGTCGGCACAAGCGTGAGATCGCCAAAGAAGAACTTTCGCTGCAGAAATTGGCTGACCAGGTGAAATCCGACGAAGAGCAGTTGGCTAAGCACTGGAAGGATATTCAGCGTCTCAAGGGCGACTTGGCCAGCGGTGGGAGTACCTTCGTCTACGTCGGCCACACCTACACTTCGAAACAGGTGGAGACCGATCTGACCAGCCGCTTCGAACGGCATCAGACCAAGGCAGCCACGGTAGACAAGATGCGGAAGATTTTGGAGATTCGCAACAGGGGTTTGAACGCGGCGCAGGATAAGCTGAAGGCTATGATTGCGGCCAAGCGGCAACTGGAAGTGGAAGTGGAGAACCTGGAGGCACGGCTGAAGATGGTGGAAGTCGCGCAAGCCACCAGCCAGTTTACGATCGACGACAGCCAGCTGTCGCGAACCCGCGAATTACTGAAGGACATTGAGGCCCGGATCGAAGTCGATGCCCAACTGGTGCATGCCGAGGACCTCGTGCTCGACGAGATCCCGCTGGAGGAAGCTGCGACAGCGACGCCGATCCTGGATCGGATCACGCAGTATGAACAGCAGAAGGACCAGACGCCTGCGACGCTCGTCGGTACCAAGGTGAAGGATTAGCCACACCGTGGCTGAAGGAAACTGGGTCCTGGGGTTAAGGCACGGCCGAAGAACAGCTCCCTCGCCCCGGCCTGCCTGTCGGCAGACAGGTACTCTGGGGAGAGGGTTGGGGTGGGCTGCGCAAGACTGGGCGGAAACAGCGGCCAGGGTCAGTCGTTCAAATTTCAGTTCTTGCGGCGGCGAGACTCTCCACCCTCGTTGCCCAGAGGCCGCAAGAACTGAAATTTGAAGGACTGACCCATGTCTGCGGGCGGAACAGAAGTGGAACAAACTCCGGCCTGCCTCGCGACACTGCTTTGCGTGGCCCTGGGTGGGGGTGAGGGGCGGGAAAGGCAAGTGCCGAAGCTATTTCTCGGCCGTTTCTAAGGGACGTCGCTCGCGGTACGGAGAGGCGATTCTCCCCCTGGCGAGCGGCGGCCCTAAGGTGTAGGGTGGGCTGTGCCTCAGCCTCCCGGAGGACGGTGGAGGTGGAGTATGCTGAACGGCGACGCACATTTTCTGCTCTGGGTCGACGCCGTCGGCGGATTCCTGGTTTGCTGTGGCGACGAGATTGTGCTCGGACAGGCCGTGCCGGGAAACCGGGTGGATATCCCGCTCCTGGCGGACCTGTCCCGGCAACACGCCCGCATCTGCCGGGAGGACGGCTACTTCATCGAACCGTTACGCCGGGTGTGCGTGGAGGGACGCGAAATCGACGGTCCCACCGTGCTTGCCGATGGTGACGAGATTGAGTTGGGGAAGGGCGTGCGGTTGCGATTCCGGCAGCCGCATGCGTTGAGTGCGACGGCGCGGCTGGAATTCGTGTCGCGGCACCGCACCCAGCCCACGGTCGACGCCGTCCTGCTGATGGCCGAATCGTGCGTGTTGGGGCCGAACGGAAACAGCCACGTGGTCTGCCGGCCCTGGTCGCACGACGTGGTGTTCTACCGGCGTGACGGGCGACTGTACTGCCGCGCCCGCGACGGCCTCGAAATCGACGGACGGTTCTGCCACGGAGAAGGTCTGGTGCACCCGAATTCGCACGTGGTGGGAACAGATTTCTCGCTTAGCTTGGAGAGCGTGAAAGGTTAGCCTGGATGCTTCACGGCGATCCTGGTCGTAGGAAACTGGACAAATGCAACCACGACTCACTACGTTAGTAGGTGACCCAGGGCTACGCGGCCGTCAGGCTGCGGACCAACAGGCACCTCCAGCCACAGGCGGGGCGATGAAGTTTGCTTATAAGACCGGTGATCAGCCGCTGGCCGGCTACACCATCAAACGGGGCGTCGGCCAGGGGGGCTTCGGCGAAATCTACTATGCCCTCAGCGACGCCGGCAAGATCGTCGCGTTGAAACACATCCAGCGCAATCTGGATGTGGAACTGCGCGGCGTCACCCAGTGCTTGAATCTGAAACACGCCCACCTGCTCGCGCTGTACGACTTGCGGTACGACTCCGAGGGGCAGGCCTGGGTCGTCATGGAGTATGTGGCTGGCGAGAGCCTGAAGGATGTCATCGACCGCAATCCGAACGGCCTGCCACCGGAAGAACTCGACCGTTGGTTGCGGGGTATCGCCGCGGGCATGAGCTATCTGCACGAGCAGGGCATCGTGCATCGCGACCTGAAGCCGGGCAACATCTTCGAGGACTCGGGGGTCGTGAAGATCGGCGACTATGGCCTGTCGAAGTTCATCGAAGCCAGCCGCCGTAGCGGTCAGACCGAGAGCGTGGGCACCTTCCACTACATGGCGCCGGAAATCGGTAAGGGCGTGTACGGCAAGGAAATCGACGTGTACGCCTTGGGGATCATCCTGTACGAGATGCTGACCGGCCACGTGCCGTTCGATGGGGAGAGCAGTCAGGAAATCATCATGAAGCACCTGACCGAAGATCCTGACGTGTCGCACATCCCGTCGGCGTATCGCGGCGTGATCCAGGGCGCGCTGCGGAAGGATCCCACCAAACGCTTCTCCACCGCCTGCCAACTGCTGACTGCCTGGGAAGCCGCCGGGCACACGGCAACTCCTGGCGGCGACACCGACACCCGACGCGCGAACTGGCCCCCCGCTTCCAGCCGCCCCGAGATCGTCGACGCGGAGATCGTTCCGGAACGTATTCCGCCAGGGTCTGTATCGTCGGCCGCTGCCGTGCCGCCCCAGCGATACTCTTCGGCGCCGCCGCGACAACAGCAAGCCTATCCCCACCCTGGGTCCGCCGGGACTCGCCGACCAATCGGCTTCCGCCATGCGGAACCGGACGGGCCGGCGAAGGTGCTGGTGATTCTGGCCGTAATCGTGGCGTTGATCCTGAATCCCTGGGTGGTTCCCTTGGCCGCGTTGTTGGGTGCGGTGTACTTGGTATATCTCGGTGGCCGGGAACTGCTTAACTGTCTTCGCGGCAGCACGCCGCGAAGACCACCGGGCACCGTTCCAGGTCACATGGGTTACCCCCCAAGTCCTGTGGCCTATCCCCTCCGCAAACCCGATCCTGGAACGCTGCTGAGGGCCGCACGTGAGAGGCTCCGCCAGAAGTCCGCTCGTGAGCGGGCGACGGAATGGACGGGTTCACTACTCTTGGCCGCGGTCGTGTGTGGGGTGTTGTCCCTGGTCTTCTTGATGCTCGATGGCAAAACTCCCGACAGCACGGTGGCCACCTGGTCGCTGTTCGCCTGGCTGACCGTGTGCAGTGTCACCGGATCCTGGTTGCTGTTGACGATCGGCAAGTTCTGGGAAGGCCGCGAGCCCGACCACTTCCGCCGTCGTTTCGTGTTACTGATCGGCGGGATGCTCGTGGGGTTGACGGCCTTCGGCACGGGTCGTCTGTTGCTCGTCGAATTGCCCGATGTGGATCATTGGACCGTGCACACTCTGTCCCACAGCCCTTGGGGCCAGAAGTTGTATGGCGCCGACGGAGCGCCGTTGCTCGGGGCGTACATGGTCTACTTCGGTGGCTTGTTTGTCGTGCTGCGCTGGTGGCGTCAGGCCGACCCGTTGCGCAAGACGCGGTTCAGTCTGCTGGCCACGACGTTGTGCGTCTTGTGGGCCTGGTTCATGCACTTGTTATTCAGTTTTCCGCAGCCTTGGGGTTTCGTCCTAGCCGCCACGATTTCTGTGGCGGTCCAGTTGTCCTCCCCCTGGTTGCCGCCGCCAGTCGCTGAAAAAGGAATGGCGTAGAACGCTTTTGCTCTTGGGGGTTCCCAATCATGTTTGTCCTGGTTCTCCTGATGATCGTCCCGGTGGCACTCGTGCTGGCGGTCTTCCTGGCTTTCCTGCTGGTGAACGCCATCAAGACGCTGGTCTCCGGCAATTATCACGCGGTAATTGTCGGCTTGGGCACGCTCGGCGGCATGGCGATTCTAGCGATCGTCGGATGGGCGTTGTCCGCGCGGCTGATGATGGCGCATCCGCTCGTCGGATCGACTGGGTACTTTGATGACGTGTCCATCGCGACGCCGACACTCCTACCCGCCAGGCCGTCGTCGGCTATAAGCCACGCCCTGACGACGGTGGTGATGGATGACGAGCCGGCGGCGGCTGAGTCCTCCGAGCAGACCCCGTCGGACTCCCCGGCGAAGCCCGCCCAGCCTGTTCCGCAGCCGGCCCCCCCTGCCGAGCAACCGCCCCCCGCACCCGAGTCGGCCGCTCCGGCAATTCCGATCGTCGAGCAGCCCACGCCCCGTCCGGTTGAACCGCTCGCCACTCCCATCGTGACGGAGCCCGTGCGCATCACCCCGGCGTCGCGTCCCCGCTGGGTCGACTCGGAGCCCGTGCTGATCGGAGACGTGCAGCAGCGGCCGGTGAGCTCAGGCCCGTATGAGAAGCTGCGCGACTGTCGACGGGCGTTGGACGTACAACTCAGGAAAGCGGTCGACGAGTATGTCGATGAGTACTTCGACGAAGCCTATGGCGAGCGGTTGAAGGCGTCGCAAATCGTTCACTACGATGCAAATTGGATCAAGAGCCATCTGGTGGGGCCGGATGGCATCTACCAAGAGACCGTCCAGGTCTCCTTCGGACCGATGCAACAGATCCACGCGCTCGTGGTGTTTGATGCGGAGTTTCGCCAGGAGTTGGATGGGCGGCGTCCCGACCTGGACCGCCAATGTCGCGCCCTCGTGGCCACCAGCCGGTTGCTGGTTACGGCCTTGGGATTCGGCTTCCTGTTGAGCGTGTTGGGTGTTGTCTACGGATATTTTAGGCTCGACGCGGCCACCCACGTCAGCCACTCCCGCCGGTTGCAGTTTCTCGGCGGCGCCGCGATACTGGCATTGCTCGTGGTGGTCCTACGCCTCGCCCGGCAGATCACGTGGATGTGAAGCTGGACATCGCCGCCCAACATCGATTCCTCTATGGCCGAAGTCTCCAAGACAGACCGGTTACTGATCAACCGCATCCGCCACGGCGACGCGGATGCATGGAGTGAGTTGATCGCCCGTTACGAGGGCCGGCTGTTCGCCTTCGTGGAGAGTCGTGTCGGTCGGCGGCACGTGGCGGAGGATATCGTCCAGGAGGCCTTCATCGGCTTTCTGACCAGCCTGCCGAACTACGACGGCAAGCGACCGCTGGAGACGTACCTGTTTTCGATCTGCGCCTACAAGCTGACCGATCACCTGCGCCGTGAGGGACGCCGGCCGACCTTGCCGCTGTCCCACACCCAAGACTCAGACGGTCAGTGGCAACTGCCGGCTCCAGGCCGAGGGGCCAGCAGCATCGCGCGCAGCGGAGAACGGCGCGGACTGGAAGAGAAGTCCCTGGCCGAGGCTCTCCGCCAGCAGGTCGAGCAGTTGCGCCAAGCTGGCGATTGGACCAAGTTGATGTGCGTCGAGCTGCTGTTTCTAAACGGCTGGGCCAACAAGGACGTGGCTGCCGAACTGGGCCTTACCGAACAGCAGGTGGCAAACTTCAAGTTCGACTTCCTGGCACGCCTGCGCAAGACCATCCGAAACCAGGGCCTTTCCGAGGAGGTCTTTCCGGAACTGTATCAGCGGTAAGGATCGCGAAATGAATTAGTGTCGGGTCTTCAAAGTAGCCATCACGCTCCGCGTGATGGCATGTCATCTCGTGGAGCGAGATGACCACATTCTTGCGACAGTTATTTCTTTCGCGATCCTAAGCGTCCCCTGCCGTTCCCGTTCCACATCATCTCACACTGCGCACGGGTCGGGAGGGCGAGGCTACCGATAGATCGGCAGATGCCGGTAGTAGACCTCCAGCATGTAGATGCTCAGGCAGGTCGTGAACAACCGTCCGCCGAGCGGGCCCCAGCGATCGGCGTGTGGACTCCAGCTGCCGCGTTCCGGCCCGTTTTGGACCTGCTGTCCGGGCACTCGCTCGCGCATCGCGCGGTTCCACTGCTCCCAATCCGCGCCGCCTATATGATGCAGGACCTGAGTCGCATAGTACCAGCAATAAACGTTTTGTGCGTCGTAGTCGACCGGATTCTGCAGCAGGTAATCGACCCCCTTGCGCAGCCGCGGGTCGTCGCGTTTCCACCCCAAGTACTCTCGGCAAAGCAGGGCTTCGGCCGTCATAGGGAGCGTCTCTTCCCGGCTTCGCTGGTAGGCGTACGTACTGCCGTCCTTGGTGACGGTATCCAGGTACTTGGCAACCGCATCCAGGGTTGGGCTGGGCACTTCCAGTCCGGCCATCAGCCCGCTTTGCAGTGCCATCACGAACCAGCCGGTCACCGAGGTGTCGGCGTCCTGACCCGGTGCATAGCGCCAGCCGCCGAGGTGGGGCGTCTGAATCTTGGCCGCGTAGTCCAGCGCCTTCTGTGCCGGTTTGCGGAACCGCTGGTCCTTCGTCATCCCGTACAGTTCACAGACGACGATGCTCGCCAGGGCTTGCGAGTACAGCCGATGATTAGCGACGCCTTCGCGGAAGAAGTTACCTTCCGCATCCTGCATTTTCAGCAAGGCGTCCAGCCCGCGGCTCACCGCAGGCTGGTGACGGCCCTCCTGGTGCGTTTCGCCGGCGCCCTGAAAGGCCAGCAAGGCCAGCGCCGTGGCGGCCAGCGGATTGTCGCCCGCGCCACCGTCGGTGTACGGTCCGTTGAGCCTCCACAGTCCGGTGCGACGGTCCTGCTGCTTACTCAGCCACTCCAGGCCCAGTTGCACGGCCCCTTCGGTAGTGGCTGTGCCACCATAGGCTGCCAACAACGCCCGCTTCGCGCCCTTTTCGCGGCCGGTGAGTGCCAGGCCGATGGAAGGCACGCTGAGCTCGCCGCCCGTGCCGATGGGCGCCGTGCCCGCCAAACTGAGCACCGCCGCAAGATCCAGCTGGGGACCGCTGGCGAGAGGATCCTCGACCAGCGGCAGATCGACCAGTACCGGATCGGCGGCGTCCAGCCGCAGTTCGCTTCCGGTAGGTCCGAGCAGATCCACTTCCAGTTGGTCGCCCAGTTTCTCCGCATAGCCGGCTTCGATCAAGACGGTCTTCTGATTGGCGTCCTGGGCGATACTTGTGAGCGCCAAGATGATCAGCAGCAGCATGTGCAGCACGGCGCTGATCAGCCAGGGCGGTGCTGCGCGGACGGCGTGTTTCGCGGCCAATGTCGTCTCCGACTCCGCGTCGTCGTCATGCGAGCGAACACTCGGCATGGCCCTCGCGGGCGCCGTGAGCGGGTTGAGAACTCCAGCCGCTAGTCCGACGACGGGAATCGGCTGGGCCACCGGCGTCGGTCCAGGCCCCTGCCCTGGCCAGAGCGGCGGCGCGACCGGTGAGCCGATGCCGAGCGGAGCGGCGAATGTCGGCGGAACCGGCATGCGGACCGTTTTCCATCGACTCCGAGCAGGTGACGACATGCCAAGTTTCTCCACCCAGCGCAAGCTGCAACGCATCCCACGTTCCCAGAGTCTAGCAGGCTGCCGTCTGAGCGCCAAGAAAAGGATGTCTCTTGGCGCGGCCGTTTTGGCCCTCATGTCCACTGCTGTGAACATTTTGGAAACCCTCGTTCCCAGGCACTGCCTGGGAACGCACTGCATTGCCGGCACTGCCGGCCTGCTTGCGAGGCGGAGCCTCGCGTCCAGTGGGTTACGAGGCGGAGCCTCGTGACCAGAGCGATTCACGGATTTTGGATGATACAAAGATGTTCACAGCAGTGGCCTTCAGGCCATTTCAAGCGAAAGAATCGACAAGAATTGTCGACAGCGAGTGACGACTCGGAGGAAGTTTGGCCACGAAGAACATAAGAAAGGCTCCATGTGCTCCACAAACTGAATCCGCCGATAGCGAGATGGTATCCGTAGTTTTTGCGTCACCCGCTCGTGTTTCGCGAGTTATCGAGCACGGA
Organism: Planctomycetota bacterium; assembly: GCA_026692885.1. Next base: position 11,625 of record JAPLNJ010000222.1, read on the forward strand.
GGCGACAGGCGGACTGGAACTTCCGTGACCCCTCTCGACTTCTTGGGGCGATACGCTAAAATCATCCCCGCGGGGTGGAGCAGTTTGGTAGCTCGCGAGGCTCATAACCTCGAGGTCGCAGGTTCGAGTCCTGCCCCCGCAACTTTCCGTAAGACTGGCTGAAATAGATACTTACGATTACCTGCGGACGGTCCGCAGTGCAGCCTGAAACCAAAGCGAAGTGCGTAGTACTACGCAGTTCAGTTTCAGGAGGCACTTTCTCATGCGTACCGTTCGGATTCCAAAGTATTGTTTTCACGCCCCAACAGGCCAGGCTTACATCCGGATTCGCGGCCGGACAATCTATTTGGGGAAGCACGGGACCGTTGCTAGTCGCGAAGCGTACGGGCGAGCGATTGCCGAGTTCGCAGCGTCGTCCTCCAAGGCCACGATTGCGAGCCCCGTTCTTGCCAACGACTTGACCGTGGTCGAGCTGTGTTCCAGCTACCAGGATTTTGCCGAAGGCTACTACGTGAAGAACGGGCAGCCGTCCGGCTGGCTGGCCCACATCCGGCTGATAATCAAGCGGCTCTGCGGCTTGTACGGCCGCGAGCCTGCGGCCACATTCGGCCCAGTGAAGTTCAAGGCTGTCCGGCAAACGCTCGTAGACGCCGGCCATTCCCGTCCGTACATCAACAAGCTCATAGCCATCATCCCCAGGGTGTTCAAATGGGGGGCGGCCGAGGAACTGGTGCCGGCCTCCGTCTACCACTCGCTTCGCACGGTCGAGGGCCTGAAGAAGGGCCGAACGAAGGCACGGGAGCCAGATCCGGTCTTGCCGGTCGAGGACGCTTTGGTCGATGCCACTCTGCCCCACCTACCACTGATCGTGGCAGACATGGCTCGCTTTCAACATCTGACGGGCTGCCGGCCCGGCGAAGTCTGCCAAGTTCGGCCGATGGACGTGGATCGCTCCGGCGATGTTTGGTGCTTCCGTCCTGGCTCGCACAAGACCGAGCACCACGGTCGTGAGCGGATCATTTTCGTCGGCCCAAAGGGACAGGCGGTTCTTCTTCCGTACCTGCTCAGAGACGCCACCGCGTACTGCTTCAGCCCGGCAGAGTCGATGCAGAACATGCGGGATGCTCGGCAGGCCGCTCGCAAGACACCGCTACGCTACGGCAATCGGCCCGGTACAAATCGCAAGGCCCGCCCGTACGATCACCGAAGACCCGCTACACTAAGGATTCCTACAATCGAGCGATCCGTCGTGGGATCGACAAGGCGAACAAGGCGATCCAGAAAACAGCGGCAGCGAGCGGCATCGGGAATCCCCCGTTGCTCGGCTACTGGCACGCCAACCAGTTACGCCACACCAGAGCAACGGAGATTCGACGTTGCTTTGGTCTGGAGGCCACGCAAGCAGTGCTGGGGCACGCGAAGGCCGACGTCACGCAGATTTACGCCGAGCGGGACCAATCCTTGGCGGCTGAAATCATGCGGAAAATTGGGTAAGAAAAGGGACACATTTGGTATAGTCACAATCCTGGGCTAGGCGGCTGATCACCGCCGTGTCCCTCCGCCATCGCAACGGCTCCGGCGTCGTAACGCTGCTTACCCCGCGAGGTGACATGCTGAAAGTGCATGCCCCAGCGTCGTGCCCGTCGACGTGGCATCGGCTGCCGTGCTCGCCCTCGCCACGTGCGTGGGCGGTTGTTCTTGAACGACCGCCCGGCGTCGGGCGGTCCTGTCTCTCTTGACAGGGCCGCCCCACAGGGGTGGCCCCCAACGCATTGGAGGTCATCCCATGATTGCACGTGCAAAGAGAAGTCCTCGAAATCTGGCCGCGTCTGCCTGTGTGGCCAAGTTCCTTTGCCTGCTGCCCGCGATTCGGGAACAGGCCCGCTTCGCGTTCCGCTCTGAATCGCCCGAGCGTCGTCAGGATCTCATCGCCGAAGTCATCGCCAACTGCTGGGCCGCGTTCGTTCGCCTCGTGGAACGCGGCCTGATCGACGTCGTCTACCCCACGCCGCTGGCTCAGTATGCGATCAAGCAGGTTCGCGACGGCCGTCGCGTCGGCGCTAAGTTGAATGTGCGCGACGTGACGCCGGAGACAAGCTTGATGATTTGCAAGTCGGGCCGGAGGTGGATTAAACCACGCTTGGGGACGGCGGTCTGACGAGTCCCCCGCGTGGACGTTTTCCAACCGAACCACAATTCCACCTTGGACACGAGACGCCCAACCGCCGAACGGAGCAAGCCGGGATCAGTCTCATTATAGCACTCCTGCAACGTCTGTAATTCGCCCATGATTGCCTCGACCATTCCATCCACGTCGTCGACCATCGCTTCCTGGGGCCTCTTATGGGCCTGCAATTGGGCCTTCAATTGGTCGCGTTCCTGCTGCCAGGATTGAAGCTTCGCGGTCAGGATCTCCGTCAGGTTCGCCGGAGCCGCAAGCAGCTTCTCGGCCCCGGTGTCGATCTGCTTGGAAAGTTTGTCGATACGGGCCTGCAGACGAGCCACGTCAACACCGCAGCACGTCGGCTTAGGCGGCTGGCAACGGCGCAGGACCTCGGCCCGCAGTTCCTCGACACTGTCCATGTCTGCGAAGTACTCCCGCAGTTTGTACACCAGGACTGCCGCTATGGTCTCCTCCTTGATGAAGTGCTTTCGGCAAACCGATGCGCCCATTTGCTGGTAACTGCTGCAGATGTAACTCCGATCGGCGTAGCCCCCGATACGGTTCTTCTTCTGGCCTACCATCGACTTGCCACAGTGGCCACACCTCAACAGCCCTTGCAGGCGGTACGGGTTGTCCTTGGGGCGAAATGGCGATCGGTTCGATGTGCGTTCCTCAATGATTCGCTGGACCCGCTCAAAGTCGGCCACGCTAACAAGGGCCTCGTGGTTGTCGCAGATAACGAGCGGCTTGGCCTCGGCACCGTTGGCCCCGGTCTGCACTCCGTCAGCACTTGCCCAGAAGTATTTCCCCTCGGGTTCCTCAGCGTAACGGTACTCGCCAAGGTATAGCCGCCGCTTGACGAGCTTGCAGATACGGCTTTGCCGCCACTTCTTTCCGCCGGGCGACGGGATGCTTTCCGCGTTCAACGTGTCGGCCACGGCGCGCGAGCTTTCGCCGTCCAACAACATTTGAAAAATGCGACGCATGACGGGGGCTGTCACCGGATCGACCGTCAAACGCTGCTCAATAACTTGGTACCCGTACGGGGCGGCGCCGCCTTGCGTCAGACCCTTGGTCGCCGATGCCAGATGGCCACGGACGGCATTCCTACTCAGGTCGCGCAGGAATTGAGCCTTGCCCATCTGCTGGACGGAGTAGAGCAACTGCCCGGTCAGGTCGTGCCAGTCCACGGCACCCTCTGCGCAGGTGACGAGCGCAACGCCGGCCTGCCGAAACGGTCGAATCCAGTGGCCAGCGTCCAAGATGTCGAACCGTCCGAACCGGGACATGTCCCAACACAGGATGACTCGGAACCCGCCAGCGGCGGCATCATCCCGCATTTGCAGGAAAGCGGTACGCCGCTCGGTATCGTCGCCGCTGATTGCCGGGTCGAAGTACTCGTGGATAATCCGGTAGCCGCCGCGCTCGGCAAGCTTTCGGATCTCCTCGCGTTGTTGATCGGGGCTATCCTCCTGCTTGTCGCCGCTCATTCGGATGTATCCGACTGCCGGAATCAGCGCAGCCTTGCTAGAATTGGCCTTAGCCATGGCGTGAACCTCCTTTACAGGTTTGCGAATTGGTCAGGGCCGCGGGCGGTGTTGCAAGCACCCCCGCGGCTCGCTTCATTCTACGGCGAGCCGCGGGGAGAATGCAACTACCTCGGCACCCCTAACCCGTGATTGTGGATTCAATCGCACCGATCAGCGCCAGGACTTCGCGCCAACGTCGTCGTGCTGCGGTGTAACCGCACTTCCATCTGGCTGTACGAATCCACCAAACTTGCAGCACCGCGTACAGAATCGTCGTGTTCGCCCGTCTGATTCTGGGCTGTCTTGCCACTGGTGTTGATCGTCCTGGCAGAACGGATCAGCGCCGATGGCTACCGATAGGACAGACTGAGGTTCGACCACCGGCTCAGGCGTTGCCGCGGGCGGGTTTTCTGGACTCGACAACCACGAGGGTGGCCAAGTCGCGGTCCGCGGTGGTCCGCGGTCCACCCCATTGTGACCTTTATGGACTTGCGCTTTGTTCATGGTTGCCTTACCACAATTACGTTGAAAGCTTCCGCTATATAAGTTGGAACTATCGCGGACCACTGCGGACCACCCTTGTTTTTTCGGGCTTCTTGTGTGTTTCATCGCGGACCACATCGCGGACCATCGCGGACCACATCGCGGACCAAACTAGCCGTACGTCCTCACGCCGATGCCTTCGTATCCACGGTATCGCTCACCATCGACCCTTGGACGAACCTTGCGAATCTTTGGCAATGCCGCCAATAAGTTTTGGCCGAGTGTTTGGGTTGTCCCCGCTTCTTTTCTGCCGTTGGTGTCGCACCATGACTTCCACGCCGCGAACAGGTCATCTACCGAGGCAAGATGCTCTGGGCCGACCACGCAGCGGTCGCGGATGAAAGCGGAGATGGGCGATGACAGATCCTGCAATTCGCTAAGCAGGTCCATGGCGCTATCTGGCTGGACGAAGTACCCTCGCTCTTGAAGTCGCCGCCAGCCTTCCACAGCCCACAGCATGATGCCGGGCAATTCGGCCAGCAGTTTCTCCGTCAACCCGTGGTCTTCGCGACCGTAGAAGCTCTCCGACAGCCGCAACAGGATTATCCGGCTGGCGAGTGCCGACGATGCGTCAGACAGTCGCGGTAGCTCGTTGGTCAGCATCATGATCCTGGTGGCCAGCTTGGTCGTGATCGGCTCCATGCACTTGCGATCCACCGTCAAGGCATCTTCGCCGCTGATGCTGAGCAACCGCTCCACGACGATGGACTGATCGGTCCGGCCACTTAGCCTCGCGTCCGAAATCACGGCCAGCATTTTGCCCAGCAGTGGCCACAGCCCGAAGTTTGTGGACAGGCTGGCGAGCGTAGGCCCAGCGACGTTTGCCGGTCCGATCAGGCGCCGCTGGACTCTGGCAATCGTGCCTTTCCCGCTCCGCTTCGGGCCGACGATGACTAGCATCTTTTGTTGGCGGGTGTCCGGCGTGAGCGTATAGCCGAACCATTCCTGCAGCGCCTCCACGCTTTGCGGGTCATCGGGCCAGAGGCGGCCCAGGAAGTCGAGCCAGCCGTCTGGCCGAGGGGCGGTCGCGTCGAAGTCGTAATCCAGGGCGCCGGTGGCAAAGAATCGCGGGGTCGGCTCCAGGTAATGGTCGCGGCCTTGGACGAGCGATGGCAGATGGACCAAGCCATTCCGGGCCACCAGCACACTGTCTTCCGGCCAATATTCGGTCCGGTCTGCGAATGTCGGGGGCTCGCATACCCACGACGGTGGCTCAGTTGAAAAACCGAGTATGGCCTGCGCCCTCACTTGGTCGATCACATCGCTGACAATGCGTCCTTGGAGCCTTGAATAGGTCTTGTTGAGATGACGAATTACACGCGCCCGAACTTCGCTCGGTTGGACCTCACGATACGCTCCCTGCAACCACAGATGGAACGCTCCGCGCCAGAACCGCAACCGCGACACGTCGTGAAGCACGTACGCGGCAAGGAAGTCTTCGCCGGCCCGCGCGGTGTCGAGTTCCTTGGCGTCTACAAGCAACGAGCCAGCCTCTGGCGGCTCCGGCTCGTCTGCGACATCCAACAGCTTCCACAGTTCGTTGGCACCATTGGCGACCAGGAAGTCGTCCAAGCCTACTTTCGTCGGTTTGCCATCGGCTCCGACCAGGCCCGGCGGAATCCGCACGACCTTGACGACCGCACCCCGCTTCGTGAGTGCAGCCGCCAGCAGCACTTCGTTGTCCGCGACGTTGGGATTCTCTGCGGCGTCGGAATCGAACGCGATGAAGACGCACCGGCCCGTCCAGTTGATCCGATCCAGGTCCGGCAGTAGCGCCGATGATTTCTTCCCATGCCAACAATCCACGCCGGTCAGGCCGATCGTGGGGAATCCTTCCTGCGTTGCCTTTAGCGACTTTTTTTCGCCCTCGGTGAACAGCAGAATACTTTCAGGCTTTTGCAACACAGGCCGAACTGCCGACGGGAAGTACACTCGCACCGTCGAACCCGTTGGACTCAGATACTTGCACCGCTTTCCCTTTCGCGTCGGCGGGTTGTCCGGCTTCACGCGGGACATGATCTCCTTGCCATTCTCATCGAAAAACGGGATGACCAGACCGGCCCCTTGTTTCCTCGGCCAGCTCTTCTGGTTCAGCGTGATGGCCAGTTTGGCGTGACTGTCTTCCGAGTAGATGCCGTTGGCCATGATCGTCTCCTCGCTGAGGCCGCTACCCTCGCGCAACTCGCGGAGATGATGGGCCCGCAGACCAAGGATGGATCCGGCTTGCGTCGGGTTGCCGTTGGGCTTCATGGGGACGGATTCCGCCGCGGTGGCGTCGGCCGTGTCAAACGGGACCGGCTCTAGGTCGGCTTCCTTGATTCCTGTCGGCGTCGTCTGTAGGATCATGTTGTCGATTCCGTCCAATGCACCGCGGGCGGGGCGGTTCATGCGTGTACAGTCCAATCCAATCATGTCTGGATTGTCACTGTGCGCTGTCGTTCAGAAGTCCCTTTAGCGATTCCATCGCGGCCTTTCGCGCGGCTTTGATGTAGGCGGATTCGTCCCGTTCGGTCAAGACTTCCTGGTTGAATAGGTCAAGGTCAATCACATCGTCGATGGTGCTTTGGAGCGCGTCGAGCATGACGTGAGGCTCCAACGCCTCGAGCTCGTAGACTTCATCCCTTCCACCGTTGCGATTCACGAACCAGTCGTAGTTGCTGGACGACTCTTTGGCGAAGTTGGCAGACGGTAGGCTGTGCTCCCGGATCTGTTCCAAGGTCACGCCGGCCTTGATGATGCTGAACCGATCTTGCGACAGGTCAAAATCATCGCGTAGCGTCCGGCCGCCGACTTGCGGAATCATCTCGCCTTCCGGGTCGTAGTCGCTCATGATGATGACGATCAGCCGCTCTTTTTTGCTCCGCTTGAATCGCAGATAGAGATCATGCCACGGGTCAATGCTGTTGAATCCCCGAGCGCTGCTAGTCGGGATTCGATACTCCTCGGTGACCTTCATCGCCATGCTGTAAATCGTGTTCTTCTCGCAAAGCACCTCGATATGGTTCGGCTGGGTCTGCAAGAGTTTGCGCCAATACCCGGTGAACAAACTTTCAATCTCTTGGCGAACGTACTGTCGCACGTTGTCGAACGCGGGGAACTCCTCGAATGGCCGCGTGCCATCGTCGAAAGCATTCCACGGGAGATCGCCATTTAGCCGCATGCGCGTCAGTAGGTCGGACGTGGCCTGATAGCTGTCGTCGTCATTCTTGTACGGGATTTCGCGCGGGATGTTGCGGAGAAAGGCGTAGTTGAGCAAGGCGTAATGGACGGCCCGCACACTGAGGGGCCAATACTCCCTCCGATCGGTGTTCACGACTTGCAGGGCATACTTGACGTGGTCGGCCTTCTGATCACTGATTTCACACCGATGCTTTTCTCCCTCGATGTGGAGAGTATCAAGGCCGTTGAACTCAGCGGCATAAATCGACTTGGTCCGCAAATGGCGCAACGCCTGGTGGGCCTCTTCCGGGTCGATGTCGATCAGCGTTTCCCGCACTTGCTCCGCGACGTCCTTGTACCGCTGGCGATTGTGATCCCTCAGCAGGGCTACGTATTCGTCGTGACTCATCGCGTCACGACGAACTGGCAAAACTCGGCACGGGACGAGCACTTGGTTGATGATCCCCAGCGCCGTAAATCGCCGGTGACCGGAAACGAGAAAATTGTCTTCGGTGACGATCAGCGGTTCGTGTAGCCCATTGACCTTGATCGACTCGGCCAGCTTCAGAATCTCCCGGTCGGTCCGGTCGATGGCGTTGTACAGTTCCAGGTTTTCGGGACTGAGGCGGATTGCGGACCGTCGCTTGCGGATCGTCCGGTAACTGGGCTCGGGTAGGGTGGCGGTGGCGATCATGCTGCGGTTTCCTTGTCAAAAAGCTTCTCGGCCTCGCGCCGTTGCCAACGTTGATACTCCCCTTCTGTGATGCAGCGCGCCCGGTCAAATCGTGAGACAGCAGCAAGGGTGAACGTCTGCCCCCCGATGTCACCGCCGCCCACTTGATTGTCCAGTGTCGAATAGCAACGCAAGCAGACGACGCCCCAGCGATACGTGTTCTGCTCTACGTGCGAGATCACAGCCGGATCATCTTTGGACGTTACCGCCGCTGCCCCCGGCAGCTCGGTAAGCCGCCGGACCTTGACCTTGCGGGCAATCGTCGTGTCTCGACTGCAGCAAAAGCAGTTCATCCCTTGACCTCCTTCTCCTTGTGTTCCTCCCGCTGGGCCTGCTCACGGGCCAGCCGCTTGCGGTACAAGTCGATCAGCAGGGCCGCCATCGCTGGAATCAGGCCGGAGTTGTCCGTGGTCTCGACATCGACCACGGTGTCCACGGGGAAGGCGTCGCCGGCTTGGTCCAGGTCCAGGTCGTCGTGCTGGCGGGTGGCGGTCGTCATGCTGGCGAGACCTCCCGGTTCGCTGCTCGTTCAAGCAAGCTTCGTTCCACCATCGCCAGATTGAACAGGATGCGATTGCCTACCCGCAGACATGGAATGTGGCCTGCCTTGGCTTCACGTTTCAGCCAGGTGACAGGAACCCCCAGTCGAATAGCAGTGCTGTTCGCCGTAAGAAAGGGTTCGTCGGTGCGCTCGTTCGTGTTCATGGTGAACGAGCATACAGGCCGCGCAGAAGGCGCGAAGACAGTCGGCCGGGCGGTGCGATTATAAAGCGAGCAAGCGAGCAAAAAGCGATTTACGCATACTTCGCCAACGCTTTCTGGCACTTGCTGCGAACCGCTGCATCTTGGGTACTCTCAACCGCCAGCCGTAGAATCCTGCGCACGTCGGCAATGGAGTACTCGAAGTTTTTGCGCCTCTCTCTGCAAATGCCCAACGACTTGGCATAGCCCGTTAGCGTCGTGCGACTGATCCCCATTTCGTCTTGAAGCACGGCCGGTTTGACGCCCTTACGCTTCCCTACCGTCGTTTCGACCCCGGGCACCGACGCCTCGGCCGGCTTGCCGTCGTGGGCCGCACCCAGGGGCGGGGGCGTGGGTGGTTCCTGCGGCGCCGCCTTGCCACCGGCCGCCTGCTGTGCCAACCGTTCGGCCAGGATGCTGCAGGCTTGGGCCGAGGCGTAAAAGAAATCTCGGAATCGCTGACATTCCGCCGAACCCACACGCCGCATGTCGTCCCGGGATACAATTTCGTGAACCGCCAGCATCCAACGGATAGTCGGCGTTTCCCCCCGTGGCATGACTGGTCCTGACCAGCCAAGCGTATCTTCGGATAGTATCCCCAATCCGCGTAGTGGGGTTAACAGCTTGCCAGCGTGAGAGGTCAGAAACACGTGCCGCTTCAAGCAGGCATAGGCCGCATTCGTGTCTCGTACCTCTCTACAGTTCTCCCAGGGGCCACTGTCATCATATCGAAGAAACATCTCCCCAGCCCGGCCATCGCGAAAACGCCAATCAGGAAAGTCATCGCGTACGCCGGCACCTATCCACAGCGTCCGGACACAAAAGACGCCGTCAATGTGCTCCTGTCTGGAAAGGCCAAAATCTTGGGGGCTAAACTCGTCTGGGAACTCTGGGCACGTGCCGCCTTCTGGCCAAGTTCGTAAGAGAGACTGAAGATTCGGCCAAGTTGCGGACCCGCCGCGGAATAAGTCTTCAAGCCGCCTGAATTCTCCACAAACGTCAATACCCATAGAGTCCTGCATTTTGATGGTCGGGCCGCCGTCACCGCCCCTAATCAGAATGTCGCCTGCTTCAAGCAGAGCACCCACCACCCCGCGCCCCTGTCCGTGGTCCACAGCCGCGGGCGCCGACTCGGCATCGACCGCGGGGGCTTCCGTCTGCTTTTCACCGCTTCCCGCCCGATACCGCCGGCCGCGGATAGCCTGCAGGTCCAGTGTCAAACGCTCCAAGTCCTCCAGCAGGGCCGGCCACGTTGAGAAGTCCGCCGTTTCAAAAGCGGTCATCATCGCCCGGTTCTCGTTCGCCATTGCCGGGGGCGCCATTCGGAACGGAATAGCCGCGTCCAGATCCACTTGAATCCTCTCGAATGTGTCATCGATATCAAGGCCCCTCTTGATTGCCTCGTCCGTGTCCAGCTCCTTTCCACCGGGCAGATAATAAAATCGAGTGCCATCAAGGGGCTTGGCTATAGCGTCCAGGGTCCGCCTCGCTGCCAAGTCCCAAGGCTTGCCGGCCAGTGCCGTCAGGTCCTGCAGGGCATCAGCTGGAATGGTGTCAAGCAGCCGCTGACCCTCAGACCACTGCCGCCAGAAGTAGTTGAGTGAATAGGGCGCCTGAAAGCCCACTAGGCTTGCAAGGTTGCCGCGTCGCACGTCACCGTCGATGTGCGTCAGTGATTCGCAGGCGTAGGTCATTTGGGAAAGGTAACAACTCAGGGCATCCCGCCACTGATTGCCGGCGTTTCGGGGTGCCTCGTCAGCGGGTTGCGGCTCGCAAGCTGCCCCCCCGCTGGCCTGCGCGTGTTTTGCGGCCACGGGCGCCGGCCTGGCATCGACCGCAGGGGCTGGCGTGAGCGATGCGCCGGCCAGTTCGGCACCCGTCCGGCCGCGTGCAGTGCCGTCGGCCGTGGGCAAGTCCTGGGCCGTCGCGCCGCCATCGGCCGCCGCGTCGGCCTGCCCATCGTTGCGGGTCGGGGCCTGGGGCGATTCACAACGCTGCCGAAGCCGGCCAATTTCACGAGTCAGATTCGCAAGAAGTTCATCTGCCTCGATACCAGAAATGTACTTTTTGGGGATGTATCTGCAGGCGTTGGACCATCGCTTCGTGAATTCCTCTACTGACAGACCACATTGACTGCCACTCTCCAGATCAAAGAAACGGGCGAGATCGTCGGACAGATTCTTGTAGCCAAGAATCGCCGCCGTGTGGCAGTCGGGGTAGCAACCGCCAAGGTCCCTTCGTACCCAAACCGGCCCCTCCGAGACTCTCGCCAGATCGAATTTGTATTCGTCCAAAGCCTCACGGATAAACACCATCATGTTGTGGGCAAGCCGTTCCCGGTCATCTCGCCAAACGTTGACAAGGAAGCTGTGAGTGAGCACCTCAGGTGTATCACAACCGGGGGAGCCTAGGTCGGGGTGAGTCCGAACCATCGGGATCCGGGTCCCCGTCCAGGTTGATGCGGCCCGGATTCTTTGAGACGGGAAAGGCCGTGAGGGTCTCAGATTCGCTGAACTGCTACCCCGCCGCCTGGGCAGCCCTGCCTCTTGTGATCCCGCCCCAAGGAAGCAAAAT
>JAPLNJ010000223.1 GCA_026692885.1 Planctomycetota bacterium
GGGCCGCCTGCTGCCACCGCCTGAAGTCTGGCGACTTCAGCTACCGGGCTAGCAACTGTCAAATCAGGTCGGGTGAGGCCCTAGGACGAATTTTTGTAGTGGAATCGGCAGATACAACACAGGGACGTAATCCCTTGGACAGGGCCTCCCGCCCCCGCCGAGCTTGCCTCGGTGGAGCGATGATTCTGCACTACCACACGAGATTAGAAAAAGGCTGCTTTCCCTGCCGCCGCCCCCGCCGCCCCCGCCGCCCCCGCCGCTTCGCGGCGGGGGCGGCGGCAGGGAAAGCCTTGGGATAGAATTCCGCCGGGCTTCGTCCGTAGTGCAAAATCATGGGCTCCACCGAGGCAAGCTCGGCGGGGGCCTGACTCGTTCCAACACCATCGATTACGCCTCATTCCTAGCATCCAAGTGGCGAGGTCCAACTAAGTAAGCGTAAACAATACCTCACCGATCACGTTCGCCCCGCAAGATCAACTTTGGCGCGGCCCAGGGTTGGGGTGGTCGCGCGAAGACGTTGTATTGACTCATCGTGGGATCTTCCAGGTTTTGTTTCGCGCACGGATGGCAGAGCCAAAGCACGGATGAAGGGCCAAGATAATCACATGTCGTCTGACGCTTCCTGTTCCGACAGGACCTTCAGAATCTCGCCAACGCCTGCGGGCTGGAAATCCGAGTGGCCCACGACCCGAGCTACTGTTCCTGGGAAAACGCCACCTTCACCGCGTCGCCTTTTCGCAGCGCAGCGCGAACTGGCCCGGATTATTCATGCTCCTGTAGGCCGGAACAAGCAACCGGGAGCACTGCCGGAACTTCGGTCGCTTCCGGCGCGTGGCGTCTGCACCAAGCGGGTTCTTCCGACGAGCTTCCACGACCGCCTCACGCCACTCACCGGCGTCACGCACCACACTCGGTTTGCGTGAAACATCAGGCAGCTCCTTTCTTTCGCCGCTTCCGTGCGTCCCGGGCGCGGGACTGGGCCAGGTAGCAGGTAAATTCCACAATGGCCCGGTGCCAGCCGCGTCCCAGCTCTGGCGGCCCCAGCGTCTGCGGCGGGAAGCCCCGCTTCTGCAGCCACGCGCGCCAACGGCAACGCTTCGCTGAGTTCGTCCACTTGGTCCCAATCCCGGTCGCCCACGGCGTCGAGCAGGTCCCTGCATCGTGGAGGACGCGCCCGGCATGTTGCCGCGTAAGGAAATCCTGGTCGATCAAGTCGTCGAGAACTGGCAGCGTGCCGATCTCAAGCCGTTCGAGCTTTCTGACGCATTGACGGAACTACGGAATCAGCATGGACTGAGCCAGGACGACATCGCCCGACTCACGGGAAAACCGAAGAGCGAGATCTCGCGGCTCCTGTCGATGCAGAAAGTGGCTCCGGCCATCCAGGAGCAGGCCCGCTCGGACCAGAGCGGCATGCTCTCACGCCGCCATCTGTTGGCTGTTGCGCAGCTGCCGCTGGCGGAACAGCCGAGACTTGTGGACAAGATCCGAAGCGGCCATCTGTCAGCGACGGAGACCGAACGGGAGGCAGGCCGCTGGAAGCAGCAACGCATGGGGCAAGCCCAGCGAGGTGTGCGTTCCACGGTTCGCCGGTATGTCGTGGGACCCGCTACAGTCCAGATCACGTTCCGGAAGCGGGACATCACGCCAGCGGACGTGTTGCACGTGCTGGACCGCGTGAGGAGCATGGTGGAAGTGGACGGCGAGTAGCAGTCAGGAAGGGAAATTAGATCCGGCGATCAGGAGGGAACTGGAGACTGGGAGTCACCAGTTTGCTGGCCTTATGGGCCTTGGAAAGCCAATCATGGTGAAAGTTGCTCGGAGCAACTGCGGCACAGCGGCATCGAAGAACGGGTGTCTTTGAAGTTGCGCTATCACGTTTTCGCGGTGTTTCTTGTAGGTTGGGTCTCCGACCCGACATCAGAAACATCGGAAAAGGACGGGTCAGGAGACCCATCCTACGAAAATGCGCAACTTCAAAGACCGGTGTCGGTCTCAAATCTCTCGAGCTGCCCCCACCGATTCTTGGATAGGTGATCAATCGAGTTCGCCCATGTCCAAGAGTTCCTGCCGCAGTTGGAACCGCCGCGACTCGTTCATGTTGAGCACGGCGACGGTCGCCCGGCCCGTCGGTGTCAGCCCGATAATCTCTGCACCTTCGTAGGCAAAATGTTCCCACCAAATCTGCTTGCGCGGGTTGTAAAGGGCGACAGTCTGTCCAGTGTCGGCGTCAATTCCGCTCAGATTCGAAGACTTGGAGAGATTGCACCGAACGCAGGTCCAGGCCAGGTTGTCCAGATCATCCGTGCCGCGGTGCTTGCGTGGGATGATGTGCTCGACCTGGTGGCGCCAAAGTTGAGCATGCTCCTGCCGCAACTGGCAGTATTCGCACCGGTCGTCCGCTCGCTCCCGGACAGTTCGGCGTGTCTCGGCATCCATTAACCAGCCACCGCCTGAAGCGTTTTGCGTGCCACGGCTTGCAGTGTCGCGACGATGTCGCCCGCATCAACGTAGGCCTCGTACTCGGACCGCTCTTCAGGAGTCAAGGTGCCTTCATTGGCTTTGCACGCCAACTCCTCGACGCGCTGCTGCAATTCCTCGTCGGCCTCGGCGTGAGCAATTTGGCGTGCCGCTTCCGGCGGCAGTGACCGCAGGACAGGCTCGAGCACACGATGCAGAATGGTTGTCGCTTTCATCATGGCAGCGTACCACAAAGACTCCCAGGCGTCGACGGCATGGTGGTGTTGTGCGTCCTCCATTTGACGGCGAACCGATTGCTCGGCAGCTTCGGGAGAAGATGCTTCGACGACGGCTTCCCGGAGACAGGAGTCGACGTAGGTGACTCGGTACTTGAACATGGCGGCTGAGGGGGATGGGAAATAGAAGGAGTGGAGTTGGTGCCGGATCAATAGTCGGACGGCAGCAGCGCCGTGATGGCGCCGCCATTGCCGTCTTCGATGAACCAGAGCGACTCGCTGCCGTCCTGCGGGCGGAATACCTGCAGGTAGTCGAGGCCCTGATGCTTCCGAGCGAGGACCTGCAGGTGGGCGAGGCATCGCATGATTGTGTCGCTGCCGAAGCGGTCCAGGGCGGGCGGGGTGGCGAGGAACGGCTTGGTGGCCGATGCCTGGAACGACCACCGCGAGTCTGGATGGTCAAAAGGGATCTCCTGTTTCTTGAGCGTGAGTGTGGTCATGGGGAAGGAGGGAAAAAGTGGATAAAGGGCCGGTGATGTCAGGCGGGCATAGTGGGGAGGGGAATGGCGTGCCAAGCGGCAGTGCCAAACCAGCAAGCCGCCGGCCGCGTCACAGAGAAGCGAGCGCGATGACTGTGTGCAGGGTGCAAGCCGCTTTCCGGATTCCATCGAAAACGCGGCGCAGCAGCCTCTTGCCACGTCACCGCGAGCGCCTCTTGACGCATCAGGCCGCCGGACTTGCTACACTGCTACGAACGCGAGCACAGGTGGGGAATGTTGGGGCTTTCTGCACGGGACCCGTCTCGCACAAAAAAAGCCAACGGCTCCGGAGAACCGTGGGCGAGACTGATACTGTTCAACGCGAAACCTGAAGCTCCCGGCCTGGGCCTATTCTCGGCAGCGCATGAAAAAAGGGTGACGCCGGAGCGTCACCCGAAGTGTTTGTATCAGGCGGCTGCCGGTGCCCCCGGTGGTCCGGGTGGTGACACCGTTAGTCGAGCCCGGAGGGTCAGGCCCACCAGAAACGGAAGGTGACCTTTCGGCTGTCACCGAACATCGTCGGTTGGACCTCGAAATTGGCTTCGTCTGCCGCTCCAGTCAGTTCCATCTCTTGGCAGATCCGTCTAAGACGATCGTCGCTCAGGCGATCCATATCGCGCCATTCGTGGCGTTCCAAGTAGACGACTGGAGAACCTTCGCGGCCTACGCTGATCTCGTAAGACCGCTGACCGTTGTTCGGATTACCTTTGCCGTAGAACGTTCGTGGGATGAGCCGATCGACTCGGTCGAGCGCACTCAGGACATCTTCCCACCGGAACTCGTTGTACTCATCTATTCACCGGACGAAGTGCTGAGCGTCTTCGTAGCTCATCTCGATGCGAAAGTGCGGCGATTTTTCGAAGACCGCATCGAACATCTCGTCTGCATGCGTTTGTGTCTGTGGGCCGGTGGCGGTCGCGCTGAATGGCATTGGAGGAAAGGGAATCGGAAGTAAAAGGCCGGTGCGTCTGCCGTTTGGTGGCGATCTTGGCATGCCAAGTGGGGAAAGAAGTAGAAGGCTGGAGTGCTCCAGCAGAGCAAAACCAGCAAGCCGCCGGTCCGTGTCACAGGAAGCGAGCGCGATGACGGCGTACAGGGTGCAAGCCGCCTACCGGATTCAATCGAAAACGCGGCGCAGCAGCCTCTTGCCGCGTCACCGCGAGCGCCCTTGACGCCCTATCCGTTCACCCGCTTCGAGGATGAAGACCTGCGGTGTCTCCGACTGCTTGGCAACGTGCTGAAGAAGCCGGGGACGCAGATCCTGGTCGAGGCCGTCCGGCGGTACGCTCACGAGGTATTTAACGGGCAGACGGTGGACGAAGTTGTCGAACAAAGAAGAAATGGGACGGTCTTCGAGGTGAGGGCGGTAGCCGAGCCGGTCATCGATTACGGCCCGAAGGTGCAGAAGCGTCTGTTTTGATGGCACTGCATCCGGCACTAAACCTGACGATTCTTGGCACAAAATTATGGAGAATTTGGAAATACCGTGCCACAAGAAAGAGAAAAAGCCCTGACGCAACTCATTGTCACATCAGGGCTTAGTGAGTGGAGGATACGAGGCTCGAACTCGTGACCTCTTGAATGCCATTCAAGCGCTCTCCCAAACTGAGCTAATCCCCCGGCACCACTGACCGGCAACCCTTCCGTCAAAATGGAATACCAGGAACGTAACACCGTCGGCGAATACTGTCAAGGACGGTGCCGGAGTTATGCTGCACGGGGTGCATGTCGGCTTTTGCGTCGGTTGGCGGGACTGTGAAAGAATCGTAGGGAGGGCTATACCCACCACAACTGCTTGTGCTTGGTGGGCACAGCCCAAAACGCCGCTCTGCCTTGCTGACATCAAGATCCTATCAGCCTCTTGACAGATCAGCCTCTTGACCTTGGCGCGTCAGCCTCTTGACCTTGGCGCGCGAGCGGAGATACTGACTCATCGCGCGCAACTTGTCTTTCGGAGATTCGCTCAGCATGCCGCTGATCAACGCCAAAACCAAGGTTTGTGCCCTGTTCGGGCACCCGGTGGGGCATTCGCTGTCGCCGGAGATGCACAACGCGGCCTTTGAGGCTTTGGGCCTACCCTTCGTCTACGTGGCCCATGACGTCCAGCCGGGCAACGTGGCCAAGGCCCTGGAAGGTATTCGCGTGATGGGTTACCGAGGGCTGTCGGTGACGATTCCTCACAAGGTCGAAGCGCTGGCTGCAGTCGACGACGTGGAGGAAACGGCCCGCGGCATCGGCTGCATCAACACGGTGGTCAACGACGACGGCTGCCTACGCGGCTACAACTCGGATGGTTTGGGGGCGCTCGGTGCCTTGCGGGACGCCGGCGCGGATCCGCAGGGCCAGCGGGTCGTGGTGCTGGGTTCAGGCGGCGCGGCCCGGGCGATCACCGTGACGCTGGCCAGGGAGGCACCGCCCGAGCGGCTGACGATCCTCGGCGTCGAACTGCAGGAACTGGAACGACTCGTGGCCGACGCGCGGAAGCGGGGCCAAACGCCGGTGGAAGGCAAACCGCTGACCGACGCGTCGTTACGGCAGGAAATCGCGGCGGCTGATTTGCTCCTGCACTGTTCCTCGGTGGGCATGCATCCTAACGTGGAGCAGAGCTTGGTGCCGCCGGAGTTGCTGCGAGCAGGCTTGGTCGTTTTCGACGCGGTGTATAATCCGCGGCAGACAAAGCTCCTGCGCGAGGCCCAGGCGGCTGGTTGCCGGACGGTGTCTGGCTTGGAGATGTTCCTGGGCCAGGCCTACGTGCAGTTCGAATTATGGACCGGACAGCCGGCACCGCGGGACATCATGCGGCGGGTAGTGGAGGCACGACTGTGAATGTAGTGCTGGTCGGCTATCGCGGTACAGGCAAGAGTTCGGTGGCTCGACGGCTGGCGAGCGCGCTGGGCCTGCGGGTGGTGAGCCTGGATGCTGAGCTCCAGCGCCAAGCCGGCAAGACGATTCCCGAAGTGGTTCAGGCCGTCGGCTGGCCGGGTTTTCGGGACTTGGAACAGGAACTCGTCCGCACCTTCGCCGCCCTGGATGGCCAAGTGCTCGACTGTGGCGGCGGGGTCATCGAGCGGGAGGCCAACTTCGCTCCCTTGCGAGCCGCCGGACCCGTGATTTGGCTCAAGGCATCCGTGCCGACGGTGGTCGCCAGGATTCAAGGTGACCACCAGCGTCCGTCGCTGACCGGGACCAAAAGCTTCACGGACGAAATCCAAGAAGTGCTCGAACGCCGCACGCCGCTTTACCGCCGCATCGCGCATCATGAAGTCGATACCGACGGACTCGCCATCGAGGACATCGCTGCGGAGATTCGGCAACTGGTCGGCCGTTGACCGCAACCTTGACTGTGGCGACACTATTCAGCTCGCGGGGGCCTTGATCATAAGGTTGCGATTCGTAACCCGAAGCGTCAGCGAGGAAGAGCGGCGTTTTCTCGCTGACGCGTCGGGTTACGATGATCCGCTGCTAGCATTTTGCGCAACTTTCCGATCAAGGCCGGATGGTGAAGGAGATTGGTTGGCTAGAACACGACAAACTACGCATCTTTCCTATCGTGCCCAGTCAGCTGTCTGCGGCGGCGAACTGGCGAAGGGATGGAATTTTGGCATGTGCCTTGTCGGCCGTGATTTTGTCGTAGGCAAGCGGACAGAAATCGGGTATCCACGCTAACCCGCCGAGTAAGCGGTTGTAAAGGATTAACGTCGCGAATCAGTGGTGGGACGGATTGGCACTTTGGCCCCGAAACGCGGGGCCGAAGTTCCAATCCGTCCTACGGCCAATCTACGGACTTGTTCTTTTTCAGCCACTAAGGCGGAATAAATTTCGCCCTACGAAGATATTTCTTGAAAGGCATTGCCGATCCGCAACGTCCAAATATTCAGGGCGGGTTACAGGCCCCTGGCTTTTTTCTCCGCAATTGTCAGAATTTGAAGATGAAGGTTCGTAGTCTCGCTCCGGTTCAGCTCGATAACCACAGGTTGTGCAACTCAAATCTCGTAGTCGGAGGTGGCTGATGTCCAATCGGCGAAGTGACTCGCTCAAGAATCGTCCCCAACAACAGGCTCGACAACAGCGAAAACTTGGGTTCGCTCGGTCGTCGAAGCGAACGCAAGCTTACCGCAGGACAATCACCTTCGAATCGCTGGAGAGGCGGGCGCTGCTGAGCGGCCAGCCGGGCTTGGTCGACTTCGGTGCGGCAGACGCTCCGAGCACCAGCCCAGCGTTGTACGCGGGCGAAGGCGAGCCGGGGCTGGCCTCGACCGACATCGTCCGCTACCGCCTGTCGCTGACGGACACGTCCAATAATCCCCTGCTGACTGGCAGCGACGGCAATGCTCAGGTCGCAGCGGGTCAGACAGTGCGGCTGCACGGATACAGTCAAGATGTGCGTTGCGACTCGAATTTTTGCGTGACCCCGCCGGCCAGCTACATCGATGGTGCGGCCCAGGGCGTGTTCGCGAACTACATGGACGTTTTGTACACCAACGCGAATCTGATTAGGGTGCGTTACGGCGAGACGCAGCAGCTGCAGTTTATACCCTTTGCTCAGCCCCATGATCCCTTGATTGGTGGCCAGTTTACGCTCACCTTCGATGGCAAGACGACTTCGCTCATCACGTACAGTCCGCTCCCAGAAGTTCTGGCGCCGAGGATGCAGCTAGCTCTGGAGAGTCTGTCCAACATCGGCTCGGGGACTGTCCGAGTTACGATACCCCCCTCTACCACACCCCCCTCTTCCACGCTTACTTCTCATGGACTAAAAGCCGTCAACAAGGGTCCCGAACCAGGACAACCGAACACGGGCAGCTTCGGCCCGGTCGGCGACTTCTTCAACGCCTATAGCCAAGCGAGTCCGACCGAGGAATTCGAGTTCTTCCAGGTCGATCTGAAGGTCTTGAGCACGGGCACGGTCGCCTTCTCTGGAAACCCCGCGGACGCCGCAGGCACGGAAACGTTAGTCTTCCCGGCGGACAAGGCGAACCCGAAAGTCGTCGTCGCTCCGGCGAACATCGGCTTCGTTCAAGGCATCGCCAATCCGCTGGTCCTCAACATCAAGCCGGCCGACGTCTATGTGGACGCGGCGTGGTCCAGCGCCGGCCTGGGCGCAGATCCGGATGGCGCCGGGCCGGCGACGGCTTTTGGCACCGACGCCTTCCTCAACTTCTCGGCTGGGTTGAATGGCGTGGGGGGGGGGGGCACCGTCCATGTCGCCATGCCCGGCACGACCGGCAGCGATGGGTTCACCTTCGAGTCTCTAGCCAGCCCCATAGCCAGCCCCAACCACACCCTCCTCTTCGGCGGCACTTCCTACTCGGTGCCAGCCAGCGTCAAGGTGGAGCTGAACGTGAACGCCGGCATAGGCACCGACACGGCCACGATCACCGACCGGACTGGTGGCCTGACCGCAACACTCCGCCCGGCCAGCGGCACGGTCACGGGTCTCGGTTATACAGTGAACTTGGAGAGTGCCGAAACGGTCAACCTCCTCGCCTACAGCGGCGGCAAGGCGTTCCTATTTGATTCGACAGGCGACGACACCTTCCTCGCTCGACCGACAGGCGCGAATCTGCAGGGGACGAACTTCAACAATTCGCTGACCGGCTTCACCCAAGTCTACAGCTATTCCCTGCAGGGAGGCAACGACACGGCTCGCTTGTACGACTCGGCCGGCGACGATGTGTTCCTGGCCGACGGCAAGGCCAACGGTTCACGGTTGCAGGGAGCCACTCTCGACTTCTATGCCGAGGGCTTCAAGCAGACCTATGCCTATGCCACGGGCGGTGGGGCGGACACGGCGAAGCTGTACGATTCGGGGGGCGCTGACCTGTTTCTTGCCGACGGTAAAGCCAACGGGGTGCGTTTGCAGGGCCCGGGCGTCGACCTGTACGCCGAGGGTTTCGAGAAGACGTACGCCTATGCCACCGGCGGCGGGGCGGACACCGCGCAGATGTTCGATTCAGCGGGCCCTGACCTGTTTCTTGCCGACGGCAAGGCCAATGGGGTGCGGTTGCAGGGCACGGGCATCGACCTGTACGCGGAGGGCTTCGAGAAGACGTATGCCTATGCCACCGGCGGTGGGGCGGACACGGCGCAGCTGTTCGATTCGGCGGGCGACGACCTGTTCCTGGCCGACGCCAAAGCCAACGGGGCGCGGCTGCAGGGCCCGGGCATTGATCTGTACGCGGAGGGCTTTGAGAAGACGTATGCCTACGCCACCAAGGGCGGGACGGACACGGCGCAGTTGTACGACTCGGCGGGCGACGACACGTTCACGTTCGACGGCGCTGCCAACGGGGCCCGGCTGCAGGGTGGCGGTATCGACCTGTACGCGGAGGGTTTTGAGAAGACGTATGCCTACGCCACCAAGGGCGGGACGGACACGGCGACGATGGTCGACTCCGCAGGCGACGACACGCTTACCTTCGACTACCCTGGCGGCCGTTTTCAAGGTGCGGGATTCGATGCCTACGCGGAGGGCTTCGATCACTACTTTGCGTCCGCTACGCAAGGTGGGTACGATCGGTCCTATCTGTACGACTCCAGTGGAAACGACGCGCTGCAAGGGCGGTCGAACTGGTATCTACTGACGACTCCCCTGGCGACCGTGCGGGGCGATGGGTTCGACTACGTGAAAGCCACCAAGCACGAGGCCGGCACGAACACGCTCGACGTGTCGGCGGTTGACTACCTATTTGAGGGAACTGGCTGGGTGTAGGTCGGGACGGACGAGACCTGGCGTGTTCAGTTTGTGCCTGTCAATACCAATTGATTTGATCCTGGTTCTATTCTGCGTTTGGGGCTGGGGAAGGCTTCCCGGCGGAGGCCGGCGTGATCCGCCACTCTTCCGCCCCAAAGGGGCAAAACAAATCA
>JAPLNJ010000224.1 GCA_026692885.1 Planctomycetota bacterium
CGGGAAGTCGTCCAACGGTATCACGAGGGCAAACGCAAAACCCGGATATTCAACCACTCCATCAACGCGGATGCGCCGTGCCGAACACGTCACATGTCCGCATGGGCAGCCGAGGTTGACCGCCTTAGCAACGAGCACGACGTCCTCATCATCCAAAGCGCTGGCAACCTGAAGCCCTCGCGTCCGGCACCGAGACTGGGGATCGCCGAACTAATAGCGGCTGGGGCGGCCTATCCGGGTTATCTTACCCAGGCATCGTGCCGTGTCGCGAATCCAGGTCAGAGCTTGCAAGCCCTCACGGTCGGGTCTGTCGCCTACGAGCGATTTGACGACGGAGGCTGGCGGAGCTTTGCCGCGAGGTCTGGTGAACCCTCGGCCTTCAACGCAACGGGCCACATCAGTTTTCACTACCTGGCGTGCCGTAAACAACGACCCGTTGCTCGCACCCGTGAGGGTCGTCAGCGTCCAAGGCGACGATCTGCACTTGGAGGACGGTCGCGTGATTCACGTTCACGATGCAGGCCAGTCGCTCGATCAGGCCGTCAAAGCCTGCGAAAACCGCATCGACGTTGAGCCAAAGCGTGGCACCGACGAACTGATTGTGTTCGGCAGACAACGCGGGATGATTTGTCGGGGGCCGTACAGCGGCAAGCTGCTGACCATCCCGTTGATTGCCGATGAATTCCAACTGAACAGTCGCGGGATAATCGGGTTTGGAAGGCTGGTTCAGCCCACCGATCAGCAGTGACGGGGCAGGAGTCGCGAATGAACAAGAACGACCGACAGGTGCGTATGGTCCTCGACAAGCTCACCACGGCACGGCTCAAACCGCCAACGGTGGTCAGCCTGCTCTTCGCGTGGCATAGCCTGCCGTTGCTCACGCTCATGGGGATTGTTGGCGTCTTGATCCTAGTTGCGGTGGACGTGCCAAGCCCTGTGACCATGCTGGTCGTGGGAATGCTCGTGGGTGCCGCATTACGAGATGTGGGAATCGCACGTCGAGCCGCCCGTTTGTGGCCGATCCAAGAGGAACTGTTCGATTGGCAAAAAATCGAGGCGTTGGCCCAAAGCATGGCTGACAAACCGTAGTAGCGGCGGGTGGCCGATCACCCTCACCCCGTCAAGCTCCACTCGTCACCCAACAACGTGTGCGCCACCCCAAACCTAGTGAACGCCAACCGCAGTTCCAACCCGTCTTGTTCCCTCAAGAAATGGGTCACCATCGCAACCTGAAGTCCAGCGAATTCTGCCCCGTGAGCGGCGATTGAGTTCTCGCCGTAGTGCCGACTGCACAGGACGTGTGCAACTTCGTGGATGACGATGAACTTTGATCGTGACCAATGAGGCATCGAAATCGCTGACCCACGGGCGTAGGGGAAACGATCGTGTCGCCCACTCACCACGCGAATCTGGTCCAGCACCCGTGGGGTGAAGTGGGTCCGCAGCCAACGGGATGCAAGCGTGTGGTCCACGAAGTTCTCGATGTCGGGGACGGTCGGCAGCATGTCCCGCAGAAACGCCCCGACCTGCCGCTCAGCGTAGTACAAGCGGTGGCGTTGCACGTCACGCGGTTTGGGTTTTCTGAGCCAGGACATGGTTTTGACGCCTTGATTGGTGGTTGATCCCAGCAATTCAACGCACGAATCGTGTTCCCTGGTCAAGAAATCTTGGAATTTCGCAGCGGCAGCATCACGCGGATTGGCTCTCGCGTTCTGCGGACCTGAGCGTGACGCTGAGTATCCCCGACGCGGCGTTGGTGGGCTGGTCATGGGCCTGAAGTGCGTTTGGGACAACTGACGACGCAGCCCACAAGCTATTGACTCGGCAACACCCCGCCCTGAAAATCGTGGAGTGTCCGTGGGTCTTGGACTTTCAACCCGCCAGCCGCACGTAGGAGCCGAATCATGCGAGCGATCTTGAGCCTCGCCGTGGCGTCGGCCTGCCTTGCCATCCCCGCCTGCTCCCGCGCACCAAAGTTCGCTGCACCGAAGTTCGTTGACTGCTACGAGCGTGGCTGTGCCTGGTACGCCAAAGGCGACTTCGACAAATCCATCGCCGCCTTCAACCAAGCCTTGCGACTCAATCCCAATCACGAACCAGCCTACAACGCCTACAACAGCCGTGGCAGTGCCTGGTACGCCAAAGGTGAGTACGGAGAGGCGACAAAGGACTACGACCAAGCCCTGAAGCTCTGGCCCGATCACGCCGCCGCTTACACCAACCTCGCCTGGCTACAGGCGACTTGCCCTGACGAGCGCTATCGCAATGGCAAGACCGCCATCGTGAACGCTACGCAGGCTCTTAATCGCGGCGGCGAAGATTTCTGGTCCACGCAAGTACTCGCTGCGGCGTATGCAGAAGATGGTCAGTTCGATAAAGCCGTGGAATGGCAGACGAAGGCCATCGAATTAACTGCGAAGGATAAGTCTGCATCGGACAAGAGAAAGCAGAAACTTCGCACCCGCCTGGACCTTTACAAGCAGAACAAGCCCTACCGCGACGAACCGAAGAAGCCGTAGCGGACATCTGGAGATCTGCTCTTGCGTAAGACTCCACCGTTGAGGCTCTCCCCTGCATGGGAAGCCCATGACTTCGCTTGCAATCGTCTCCGCTGGTGTCGCTACGCTTTGCGTTGCGGCACAGGATGTATTAGGACTAGGACTAGGGTTAGGAATAGGGTCTAGGGTAGGAAGGTCCGCACCCTTGAGCGTGCGGTAGGCCGACAGCAAGCGCCCGCCATCGACAAGGGCCTGATCGTTCGCCAGTTTGTCGTCATCGTCCACCCAGCCCCAGTCACCCTGAATGTGACGGTCCAAGAAGAACGATGGTTCCTGTCCACTGGCTTCAATGGCTTTCAGGGCGGCGGGCGTGGCGACGATTTGGCCGAGGTCGAATTTGGTCATGGATTGTCCCCCTCCTCAGAATGGTCTAGTACAGCGAAACCCGCCCACCAATTATTCACAACACTCCGTCGTCATCAGGCTCCGTGAAAAGCAGGTCCAAATCAACCGTCGCCAACAGCGTCGTCAACGATTCCAGTACGTCGTTCGGATCAGGTCGCGTCGGCAAACGACCCACCAACGATGGATAAACTGGGTGGCCAGCCAACCGCGTCCTGATTCCGACACTGTGCCACAACTGCTCACGCAGCGTGTTCGACGGCACCTTCCTGCGAGTCACGACCTCCCCTGATGGGTACTCCGTGGTGACGTACACGTCGAAGCTCACTTCCCACGTCCCGTCTGCCTGCCGCACCATGCAGCCCAGTTCGCCGCAGTCAACGAGGTAGTCCTCGTCAAAATACGTGATCGATGGTTCGTCGGTGGTGGCGTGATCCCTGGCGACTGAGACGAGGATGGGTTGGTCTTCGCCACTGGCTTCGATGTCGTCAACTTCGCCAAGTTGGAACTCGGTCATGGCTTCTTCCCCTCACGTTTCTCCTCGTCACCATGCAGGTCGGAAAACGCCCATTCAACCCACGTTTCGTACATCTTCCGCCAACTGGCAGTACCCCGACGCGAGACACGCTTGCCTTGCTCACGCCACCACGCTTCGGCATGTTCTGGCTTAGGCTCAGCCACCAGCCACCCGAATCATTGCCAGCACCGACAGCCGTGCGCAACGTTCCGAGCAAGGTCCCGCGGAGAGTCTCAATGTCGTGTCACCGCCGAGGCGATGGCCCGCGGCAATTCGGCCGTTTGAATGGCCTCCAGCGACTGCGGCAGGGCCAGCGACCAATTGGGCCATTGCTGAATTGTGCCGGGCATGTTCGGACGCTCGACGACGGCCAACGCGTCTTCCAGATTCGCGACGATCACACGTGCCGAGGTCTCGGCCAGCGCGGTGTAGGCTTGCACGACGGCTCGGGCTACCGTCGCTTCCTCGTTCAGTCCTGCAACACCGGCCAGTCGCTGGCGGATCTGCCGATAACCTTCCGGATCTGGCCGCAAGCCCAGACGCTCCTGAGCGGCGAAATCCGCGCCCGTCCACAATCCCGCGACGGTCGGCAAGTCGTGGGTCGTGATCGCGGCCATCGTCAGTTCCGGATAGTCGCGCGGCGGAGTCTCTTCGAACCAGAGCAAACGGTAAGACAGCAGACGCTGTTCCGCCAGCCGGCGGCGCATCTCCGCTTCGACCGTACCCAGATCCTCGCCCGCCACCCAAGCCCGGGCACGGTGACTCTCCAACGCGACGATGGCGAGCAGTTCCTCCGCTGGATAACGTACGTAGGTCCCGGACTTCGGCCCCTGCCCGCCCGGAATCCAGTAGAGTCGAAACAAGCCCATGACGTGGTCGATCCGGAGACCACCGGCATGTCGAAACGCGGCGCGCACGGTATCGATGAACGGCTGATAGCCCACGGCTTGCAGCCGATGTGGATCGAACGGCGGTAGTCCCCAGTCCTGTCCTTCCAAATTGAAGTGGTCGGGCGGAGCACCGATGGTCACGTTGGCCGCCAAGACGTCCTGCCACTGCCAGGCATCCGCACCTCGGGGGTCGACGCCGATCGGCAGATCCTGGACCAGAGGCAGTTCGCGAGCCGCCGCGGCCAATTGCCGATCCAGCAGCCATTGCAGCCATTGATGGAACGCGACCCGGTCCGCGTGCTCCTGGGCGAAGCGGGCGACCGCCGGAGCAGCGGGCCGCCGGTAAGCCTGCGGCCAAACGCGCCAGTCGCCACCGTGCTGCTCGGCCAGCACGCAGAACGTCGCGAAGCCGCGTAGACTCTCTCCCTGAACGTCACAATACGCTTGATATTCTTTATCGGCAGGCTGCCGTCTCCATAACAACTCCAAGGCCGACATCTTCAGGCGGAACACCTGGTCGCGATCAATTCTGCGCAGCCTGTTCAGTTCCTGCGCCGAGCCCGCCAACTCGGCCAACGCGTTGCTAACTTCCGCCGTGCCCGGAACGTCTTCCAGGCTGAGGTCTTCCAGGCTGAGGTACAGCGGATTGCGAAAACGCCGGCTGCTCGGGTAATACGGGCTGGCTTCTTGGGGCAACACCGGAGTCACCGCCGACAGCGGGTTGACCAGGATCGCGCCCGCGCCGAGCTCGGCGGCCCACTGGCCCAATCGCCGCAAGTCGGCCAAGTCGCCGATGCCCCAACTCCGCGACGAACGCACGGCGTACAGCTGCACGGCCCAGCCCCAGATTCGCAGGCTGGGGTCCAGATAGCAATGTGAGGGACTCTTGATCAGACGTTGCGAGCAGCGGCCGTCCAACGGCTGCAACTCGTGATAGCCCAGCGGCAGGTCCGGCGGAAGCTGGCCGTCGACCCGCAGGGTGGTGCCATCCTCCAATCGCAACTCTGCTGGCGCGGCCAGCACCAACGGCTCGCCTGGATGCGTCACAAGAACTCGGACCTCGTCGACCTGGGGGGGAGCGGTCGGGTCAATTCCCATGGCCCCCAGCAGCATCTCGCAGGTTTCGCGAGATGTTTCCCGGCGATCCCCGAAAATGTCAACGTACTCGGAGGCAATACCCCAGCGAGCGGCCAAGGCGTGCAGCTGCGAGTCGGGCAAGATGGTGGTCGCAGCCATAACTTGGAAATCCCCCTGGTTCCGCTGAAAAATAGCCCCGCGGCAGCGCGTGCGTTGGGTTCACTCGCCGCATGCAGAGCATCTTAGTTGATCCGCCAGTGATGGGAACCCGGCAAGGCCCACGGTGGCAGGTGCGCAGCCAAGTTCCGAATCTTTCTAAAGTAAACCACCCTTTCGATTCGAAAGATAAAATCGGAAGGTTTGTTCCGACACGCACGCACGGCGATGTGCGCGGTCGACGTGGGACAAGCCGGCCAAGGGGGGATCCTGCCGGAGGCGACTTGCGTGGCCTCCTCGAATTCCACGGAACCGCCGATTCCAGGAATTCCTCGGGGATTCTCTGTACCGACCCAGTTCGCCGAAAACTGGCTCCTGAGTGACCGGAATCTGCCGAATGGGTTAAGCTGATACAGCCTTCTCCATTTTGCGGATTTTAACCAAGTTTCGAGCACTCCGTTTGCCGATGACTTTTACTGAGACGCAGATCAAAGGGAACTGCGCCTAAGCCGCGAAGAAGCGTACTGATAGTCAAGCCCCGACCCAGATGTTTGTGATGAGCCGGTTTCCCCACAAGCCGGCCCTCCCCGATACACCGTGTAGCGGTCACAGACTGGGGCAGAGACTCCGCGTGGCGACAGTGATGTCGGACGCGGCAGAAGAAGAGTCAACGAGAGAGTTATGGAGAACCTGCGATGAAGGTGTTCACAACTGGACAGGTCGCCAAGATCTGTAAAGTGGCTCCGCGCACGGTCAGCAAGTGGTTCGATTCGGGTCGTCTGAAGGGTTACCGGATTCCGGGATCCCAGGACCGACGTATTCCACGCGAATACCTGATCAAGTTCCTCAAGGAACATGGGATGCCCCTCGGGGATCTCGAAGATCAGGCGATGGCGAAGGTGCTGATTGTCGCTCAAGATCAGGTCCTGATCGAAAACCTGAAGCGCGAACTCCCGCTAGAGAGATCCTTCAAAGTGGCCGTTGCGGCCAGTGGATTCGAGGCGGGGATTCAAGCCGAAAGTTTCCATCCGGACTGCATCATTGTCGACTTCTCAATTGGGAAAGTCGAGGCGTTGCAGATTTGCCAAAATCTGCGGAAGAATGTGGACTTTAGCGAGACGATCCTGATCGCGTTGCTGCCGGACGACGGCCAACCGATGAGCTTCGATCGTTCGAGCATCAACGAAACGTTTAAGAAGCCGTTCGACGCGCGTCTGCTCGCCGAACGTCTGCGAACCCTGATCGGTGCGAAGAAGGAACTGGTTTAGACCCCCGACTTCGCTACGTCACAACCGCTGAGAAAATGACTTCGCCGCCTTGCCGAGCTCATCGTGTTCTGACCCACACGATGGATGGAATAGAACAAGAGGGGGCAGTCGAACGATTCGACTCGTAAGAGATGCCGGGGATCCCGGCCCCGGACTCTCTTCCCCGCGTTCCGAAAAACGCCCACTTCGGTGGGCGTTTTTTTGTTGACAGACAATCCGTATTATTGAGTCCTAGGTTGCCAATGGCCTGGGAGGGCGGAGCTCCCGACGAGCCGGAGCGGGCCGTCAGAGACGGCCCCACGGCTCGGCCTTGATGGCCTTGATCAAAACGCTGCGAACTGCTGTCATTGCTGACAATAAGGCGGGTGGCTGGTGGCTGAGCCTAGGCGAAGCCCCAGTCCACTGTTGCTGGGGCTTCGCCTAGGCTCAGCCACCAGCCACCCTGCTGCTAGCGTTTTGCAAGATTACGATCATGGCCGCCTTGATCACGTGGTTACGATGATTCGCTGCTAGCGTTTTGCGCCACCTTATGATCAAGGCCCCACCGGCTCCGCGGGAGCGTCGCCCTCCCAATCCATGTTCTCTGGTTCTCCATTAGCAACCTAGGACTCCAGAATGGCCCCCCGAGGATACTGCTCGAATGACCGGCAAACTGACCCATTTTGACGAACACGGAGCCAGTCGCATGGTCGACGTGGGCGATAAGCCCACCACCAGCCGCTACGCGCGAGCGAGTGGCCAAGTCCGCATGGCACCCGCTACGTTACGATTGATCCGCGATCGTCAAGTTGCCAAAGGCGACGTGCTGGAGGTGGCCCGGTTGGCCGGCATCCTGGCGGCGAAACGCACGAGCGACTTGATTCCCCTGTGTCATACGCTGCCGCTGGAGTCGGTGGAAGTCGGCTACGATTTTCCTGCGGACGACACGCTCCGGATCACCGCCACCACCCGAGTGACGGCGAAGACGGGAGTGGAACTGGAAGCCCTGGTAGCGGTCAGCGTCGCCGCCCTGACGGTCTATGACATGTGCAAAGCGGTGGATCGCGGGATGACGATTGAGAGTCTCCGTTTGGAAGAAAAATTCGGCGGCCGTAGCGGTCATTTTCTGCGCGATTCCGCGGTAGGCAGCCCCTAGTCGGCCTCCGCGGGCAGTTCGAACGAATTCCAGCCGGCACGCTCGAACTTGCCGTCGGCCGGCACCAGTTTCCGCAGCACTGCGGCTGTCGCGGCACGCATCAGTGACCAGTCCATCTGACGCATGCCGAGTGCGGTTTGATCTTGCGACCATGCACAGTTAGCGGTGTACGCGAGCGTGGGGATACTTTGGACCAAGTGATGCCAGGTCGTCATCAGCAGACCGCTCTGGTTGGCGGAGGCGGCCTTGGCCAGCGTGCGGATGTTGCTCGGCGAGTTCCACGGACATGCCAGCGTCTCGAAGCCCCGCCCGTGGAAATGCGCCAGCGTCGGCACCTCGCCCTTGGTCACGTCGTAGTGCCAGTCGGCGATCATGATCTTGCGCGAGACCCGGTCGAGCGCCTCATGCGTCGGCAGCGCCGGCGAGCCGTTCGCGGCAAACCCGGCTGGCCACTTCCCACTCTCCAACAAAGCGTCGCCCCACATAATCGCGCGCCGGCCGCGTTTCTCCAGATGGGCGGCCAGGTTGTTGATGTGGTCGGCAAACAGCTGCACGCGGTCGGCCTGGCGGCAGCGGTCGCACGTCGCGTGCGAGTACGCTTCGTCGCAACCGATGTGGAAGAACTGACCCGGCCCGGCGAACTCGATCAATTCGTCGCACACGCGCCGCAGCAGGTCCTGCGTACGCGGGTTGGTCAGGCACCAGGTCCAGCCGTCCGGCTCGAACAAAGGCGCCAGCCGCGGATTCTGGTCGAGGACGACGTGCCGCCCGTGCTTGATGCGGCAAGCCGTAGCGTGGCCCCAACAGTTGAACATCGGGACGACCTCGAGGCCCATGTTCCGCGCGATGCCGATCAACCGGCCGGCCTCCGCCTTGGGCCAGGCTTCGGGCCACGATAGCTCTCGCATCGCGTCGAGCCGCAGCATGCCCCAGAACTCCAACACGACGTGCGTGAACTTGAAGAACGCTGCCAGCCGGATCGCCTTCTCGATCATCAGCGGCGACGTCTCGTGGAAGATGCAGAGGTGCAGCCCGCGGAATTTCAACGCCGGCCAGTCGTGAATCTCCACCTGCGGCAGCGTGAAAACCGGGCCACCACCGGCCGCGGACTCGTCGGCCTCCAACAGTTGCAGCAGTGTGAACCAGGCGTGTCGTACGCCAGCCGCATCCGTCGCACTCGCCGCGATGCCCGCAGCGTCCACCTTGAGCGAGTAGGTTGCCTTCGGCTGCCGCTGCGGCGGTCTTGCCCCGGAGAGCGTGAACTGGCCGGCGGTCAGCGAAGCGTCACGCGTCACGGCCAGTTCCACCGTGCCGAACGTGAACCGTTGCCACGTCTCCTGCAGCATCTGGACCAGGGCCGGATCGCTGTCGCCGCCCACCGCCAGCTTCACGTTACGAGCGAGGTTAAACGTGCCCGTGCCCCACGTGATCTTGTTCGGGTAAGGATGCAAGCTCCGCGGCAGAACGTCGGTCTCGGGCACCGCAGCCGCTTGCGCAGGTGCCAAGCGGCCCAGTGCAAGCGTGCCGACGACGGCAGCGGAGGTGTTCAGGAAGGCCCGGCGCGAGGTGACGGTGGGTGGAAGTAATGTTGTCATGGCAGCGTGGCCTGCGGCTCTCCAAGAGTTTCTGCTTGTCCATCACAGCTCCTTCGTGTGTGTCTGGCTTTATAGTTCATCGGGAGAATCCGGGGAACGGGGCTGATCTATTCGACTGTCTGACTTCGCTCAACTGCGTCTTCAAGGCTAAGAGCGTGGGGTCGCGATGGGTGAGCGGAGCAACGCTAGCCCAATGCCGCTTACTTGGCACTCGGACATGGTGAGCCGCAAGGCGCTTGCCGCGGGTTCTTGGCGAGAAAACGCGGCCAATCTTCACCGGCGGCTAGCGCCTTGCCGCTCACAACCCACTTTCTAGCCTTGAAGACGCACTAGGGGTATGTCAGGCTGTCAGGATCCCATCGACACCGGCTTCTCCGGCTGACGCTCGATCCAGACCGTCTCGAACACCGCGTCGGGGCGCAGCAGGAGCGGGTTACCGCTCGCCGGACCGCTTTGTACCAGCCAATCCTCCAGCGCCTGGCGGTTGGCCAGCACGACGCCGTGCGGATACAGACCCCGGGCCTGACTGAACTCCGCCCGGGCCTGCTCGAACAGCCCACGCGATGCGGCCACACAGCCCAGGATGTTCCTGGCCAGCCCAGGCAGGGGATAGCCTGCGGTCAACGCCTCTTGAGCATGCCGCTCGGCCAGGGCCAGCTTCCGCTCCCGGCAATAGGCTGCGGCCAGATCGAGGTGGGCCTCCGGAAGATCAGGAAGTCGCTGAAGAATCTCCTGACAATCGTGTTCGCCATACCGCCCGATCTCGGCGACCGGCTCGAAACGCCCCACCAGCTTCTGGATCTCCCGGAAGTCCCGCGAGTCGCCCAGAAAGAACTTCAGCGTGGGAACGTCGTGGGTCACAAAAATCTCTTCGGTGATCACCCCCTCCCGCACGAGCAGTTCGAACTCCTCGGTGCCGGGATAGATGGAAAGCAGTGTGAAGAACACCTGGTTCGGCCGGGCGGCTTCAATCAATTCCAGGCTCTGGCGGATGGTCTCCCTGGTCTCGCCGCGGTTACCCCACATCATGTAGAACCGCACCTGGAAGCCGTAACGCTGGGCCATACGCGTGGCCTCGATAACCTGCTGCGGTGTGATCCGTTTCCTGATGTTCGCGAGAATCTCCGGAGAACCCGACTCCACCCCTAGGCTCAGCAGGCGGCAGCCGGCCCTCCGCATCGCGCACAGCAACTCCTCGTCGAGCGCATCGGCTCGGGTGTCGCAGCTCCACACGAAGTTCAGCCCCCGCTCCCGGATACCTCGGCAGATCTCTAACGCCCGCGGACGATGGGCCGTGAAGGTGTCGTCTTTGACGGAGAGTAACCGCTGTCCCTGCCCTGCCACGGCTTGTTCGAGCAGGTCCAAGACGTAGGCCGGCGAGTGGAACCGTACCTTGCGGCTCCACATGGCCTGACTGTTGCAGAACGTACACTGCCCCGGACAGCCGCGTGAGGTGATCAGAATGTGGCTGGGGAAGTAGTCCAGCGGCGAGGCCAGTGAGTCCAGCTCGCGAATCGGCGCGCGATCCGGTCCGACGTGGAGCGTGCCCTGGTGCCGGGTCACCGTGCCAGCCAGCCCGACGATCGGTTGGCCCGCCTCCAGACGTTCGAGCAGTTCCAAGAAAGTCTGTTCCCCCTCGCAGCGCACCACGGTATCGACCGCCGGGCAGGCGGCCAGGAATTGCTGCGGGAGTGCGGTGACATGGGGTCCACCCACCGCGATGTGCGCCGCGGGGTGCAATTGCCGCACCAGCCGGGCCACCGCCATGACGCCGCGGCGATTGATGGTCAGGCAGGAGATCCCGTACAAGTCCGCCGGGCGGTCCCGCAGCAGTCGCTCGACTTCGGCCCAGGGGAAGCTGCTGAGGTTCAGCACGTTGACCGCGTGCCCAGCCCGCAACGCCTGGGCCGCCAGCGACAGCAGCCCGTAAGGGATCGTGCAGAAGTCAGCATCGGGAATCAGCGGGCGCTCCGCCCTGGCCGGAGGCCCCTCCGCAGGCTCGAACCGCTCGCCAGGCCGCGGGATTTTCCAGGGGGGAGCGTGCAGGAGGACGATTTGCATTCGCAGCCTCTTTGCCTTCCGGGATGGGGTGTTTGAAGATCAGCCGATCATGCAGGGTTCTCGCCGTCTCGACCGCGTCCGGAGTGACGAGCGAGACCGGGAACTTATTTCGGCCCACGTTGCTACGGATGCGTTCCCTGCCAGACCCGAGCGACGTCCCGAGCGAGATCCGTCAGCAGGCCGTCCCATTCGGCAGCGAGCAACTCGGACCTTTCAGGGGCTGCTGGCGTGGCTCCGATCCCGGAAGCCACGACGACCTCGGTCCCTTCGCCTTCCGCCGTTCCAACCGCCGGATGGCTGTTGATAAAGTTGATCACCAGCAGCACGTCGCTGGCCGAACACCCGCCACTGTGGTCCACGTCGTACAGCGGATGCACACCCGCTGGCGGGGCTGGCAGATTCGTTTGGCCGGGATGGGCATTGATGTAGTTGATCAGGGTCAAGACATCCAACGCTTCCACGCGACCGTTGCCATCCAAGTCGCATGGATTAGCGGCGTTGTGCCACGGTGTATACGTGATCTGACTGTCCGTGCTGGTAGATGCCTGGTTCGGGTTGCCGGTTTCGGTCTGGACCACGCCCGCGGCCAGCGATGCGATCACCGTGCCCGTGTCGGTCATCCCGCTAACCTCCACCTCGTACGTTGTACCACTGCCACGAACCACGGCCACCAGCGTGCCAGGCGCGGTGCCGGCGAGCGTCACATCCTCGGCCACAAAACCGCTGACCGCCTCGCTGAACACCACGCTGAAACGAACCGGCACCACGTTCGTCGGATCCGGCTGGTCGCTGGCCTGGTTGATGGTAACCGTCGGAAACGGATTGACGTTGGAGCCGGACAAGACGGCTAGCGTCCGCGAATAGGACAGGTTGTCCCCGGCTGTCGACAAGTCGTTGTCCAAGCCGCCGTCTGTTACGGTGACCGTGATCAAGGCAAACCCGTTGGCTTGGGCCAGCGGTCGGAAGCTCAGCGTCGCTGTCGAGCCGGTGCCGGAATAGGCGACCGCCAAGTCCTTGATCCAGGTCGGATTGGTGGTGGCGGCCGTCACGCGTACCGGTTGGGATTCGCCCCCGCCAGCCGTGATCCCCGTCAGCGGCACAGTCTGCCCAGGGAAATCCGGCCCGACAAAGACGCTCGCCGGCAGCGGGTCCAAGGTGGGTGGGTCATTGAGCGGCTGGACAGTGACCGTGAACGAGCGGGAAGCCGTGCCGTTGTCGGCGGTCGTGCTCAGGTCGCCGTCCAGCCCGCCATCGGTCACGGTCACCGTGATTACGGCTCGCCCCGACTGATCCGGCAGCGGCGCGAAACGCAATGCGCCAATGGTCGTCGGCGAGGTGTAGTCAACGGTCACCGTGGCGATCAGGCCAGGCTGATCACTGTTGGCCGTCACCTGCAGCGGCTGAGTATCACCGAGACCCGCCGAGATCCCGCTCAGCGAAATGAGCTGTTCGCCGGCATCCTCATTGATCGCGGACGGATCGACAATCGCATTCAACGTAGGCGGCGAGTTTACCGACTGGAAGGCGAAATTCACGGCCTGCACAGCGTCCACCCCATTCAACGCCAGCCGTTGGGCGCCGCCGCCGATCGCGTTCAGGTTCACCGTCACGCTGTTCTGCTGGCTATTGACGACCACCAGATCCCGCGTGCCGTTGTGGTCCAGATCCGCTGCCGCCACCGAGATTCGCGACGCGCCCGGGAAATCGGCCGTACCGAAGCTCTCGGCTGGCTCGAATTTGAACGTTCCCTGGCTCAACTGATTCCGCAGGATGCCCACGGTCTTCGATTTGCCGTTGGTTACCAGCAGGTCCAGATCGCCGTCGTTCTCCAGATCGGCCACTTCCAGATCCATGGGACCCTGCCCGCCGGACAGCGTCGCGACGGCCTGAAATGTCCCGTCTCCGGCGCCCTGGCACACCGTCACGGTATCGGACAGGAAGTTCGCCACGGCCAAGTCCAGATACTGGTCGCCGTTTAAGTCTGCCGCCACCAGCGCCGCCGGACCGAACCCGACCTGGCAGGCCAACTGGGCGGGTAAGAAGGACCCGTTGCCGTTTGCAAGCAAGACTCGCACATCGCCCAGGTCGCTGTCTTTCGGGTTGGTGCCGAAATCCGCCACGGCCAGATCCGGACGGTGGTCCTGATTGAAGTCACCCACGACCACGGCAAACGGATGGTTGCCCACCGGCAGACGGGCGGCGTCCGCGGTGAACGCTCCGTGCCCATCGTTCCGCAGGACCGACAAAGTGTTGTTCGCTTCGTTCGTGACGATCAAGTCCAGGTCGCCGTCGCCGTCCAGATCGCCGCTGGCGACTGCGTTCGGCATTGTCCCGACGGCCACATACTGCACGCTGGCGAAGTGCGTGCCGTCGAAGTCCAGCAGGATGGTCACCTTGGAGGACAAGCTGTTGACGACCGCCAGGTCGATCCCGCCGCGGCCGTTGAAATCGCCGGCCAGCACGGCCACCGGGCCATAGCCCTGGGGCTCCAGCGAAATCTCGATCGGCGCCGCAGGAAAATTCCCGTGGCCATCGTTCGGGAGCAACGATACGGCATTGCGATCGTAGATGGCCGTCGCCAGATCCGGGAATCCATCGTTGTTGAAGTCCGCGACGGCCACGTCTTGCGGACTGCCCAAGGGATTACCCTGTACCGCCAGCGAGTAGACGCGTTTTGTGAAGCTGTTGCCGACGGGCGCTGTCTGACGCTGCTGCGGCACGTCCAGTACTCGCACCGTGTACGGCCGATTGCCCAGATGGTCGAACGCGTATTCCCCCGTTTCATCCACACCGGCCGTGTTGGGATCGTTGCTGGCCGAGATCAATCGCCGTTCGTTGAACTGCCAAGCACCGTCGTCGTTCAGATCCAAGAACACCGTGGCGCCCGCGATGCCCGGTTCGCCGGGATCCTGTCGGCCGTTGCCGTTGCGATCCACGAACACGCGTCCCTGCACCACAGCGTTTTCGGACTGGCCCGTCGTCTGTACCGGGCGCACGCCGAAGTCCCGATCGGGGAGCTTTCCGCCAGCCGGCAGATAGACCTTCCACACGCCCAAGCTGCTGGCCGTGGGCAGAACCGTGGTGTAGCCGCTCTGCAGTACCAGCGTCACGCGATATTCCTGTTCGGCCGACAGGTTCGCGAACGCGTACTTCCCATCGGCGTCCGTCAACGCAGTGAGTTCCCCGCTGTCGAGCTGTCCGTTCGCATTGGCATCCAGGAACACCGTCCAACCCAGCTGGCCCGTTTCCCCGGGGTCATAGACGCCGTTGGCAATCCCGTCGATAAAGCAACGTCCGCGGATCTCGCCAGGATTGGGGACTAAGCCGAAGTCCACCCCAGAAAAACTCTGGCCCGCGTATAATGCTATCGTGTGACTGCCCGCGCCAGCCGCGTTTCGATTCGTGCTGACGAATATGTCAGGCATTCCGTTCGAGTCGTTGGGTACCAAGTTGGATTCGTTCGACTGAAAGGCAAGAAAGCGGCCGTCCGCGCTGAGGGCGGGGTCCCAGGATATGTATTGGTCAGCGTTTGCACTGGCGTCAACCACACCAGCCCGTTCGATGCTGTGATTCTCACGGTCGTAAATCAAGGCGACCTTGATTCCGCTTGTGTCCGGCCCCACGCCATTCGACAGCACTGAGTAGAAGGCGACAAACCGTCCGTCTGCGCTTAGCGAAGGTGCTTCTCTCAAATGATTCAATTCGGTGCCATCATTGGCCACGACCACCCGTTCAATGCTATGTTTCCCGCGATCGTACACAAAGACATCAATCAATCCATTCGTATCGCCCGGCACAAAGTTCGAGGCAGCGGAAATAAACGCGATGAACCTACCATCCGAACTCAGAGAGGGTGCCTCGCTGCAGTCGTTGCCTTCCGCGCCCTCGCTGCTCGCGCTGACCCGCTCGACGCTGCGATCTTGGCGATCGTAGACAAAGACGTCCCACGTCTGATTCGTGTCCCCTGATACCAGATTCGACGCCGCCGAGGTGAAGCCAACGAACCTGCCGCCCGCACTTAGCGATGAACCGCTACTCCAATCGTTGCCCTCCGCGGCATCGCTGGCCAAGCTGACCCGCTCGACGCTGTGATTCTGGCGGTCGTACACAAAGACGTCGGTGGTTGCGTTCGTATCGCCTGGCACCAAGTTCGACGCATCAGACTCGAAGGCGACGAAGCGGCCGTCTGCGCTTAACGACGGTGAGTAACTCCGGTCGTTGCCCGCCGTGCCGTCGCTGGCCACGCTAACCCGCTCGACGCTGCCATCCTGACGGTCGCAGACGAAGATATCCCACGTGCCGGTGGTGTCGCCTGGCACCAGATTTGAAGCCAAAGAGGTAAACGCGACGAAGCGGCCGTTCGCGCTAAGCGAGGACTCGTAACTGCCGCCGTTTCCAGGCGAGCCATCTTCTGCCGCACTGACCAGTTCGGTGGTCTGGTTCTGGCGGTCATGAACAAAGACGTCATTGTCTCCGTTCGTGTCGCCAGACACCAAGTCTTGGGCAGAGGAATCAAACGCAACGAACTGACCGTCGGCGCTCAGCGACGAAGAATAGCTGGAGCTCGTTGCCTGACTGCCATACTGGCCCACGCTCACTCGCTCGGTAGGCGCAAAGGTTTGGGACCATCCTGTCACCAGATCCAGGGCCAGGGAGTAGGTTGCGGGCGGCAGTTGACTGAACGAGAAATCGCCCTGCTCCACAAAAACGGTCGTACTAGTGTCGTCAGTCTTCGTCGTGGACGCTTGCTCTCCGACGCCGTACTTCGAGTTCTTGTCAGCGTCAATGTAGACCGTTTGCCCGGGAAGGCCCGGTTCGTTTGGGTCCCTTTGCCCGTCGCGGTCAAGATCCTGGAATACGGTGCCGTAGATTTCGGCGTCGAACGCTTCGAAGGCGCCAATGTCGCGTTTGGAAAGTCGGTTTCCGTCTCCGTCTTGAGGCCTCGCGATGCCCCGCTGATCCGTATTCGGATACTCGGCGGGGTCTCCTACATCGATGGCCGGATTGTATGAGTCAAGTAGGGCATGGGTCCATGTCGGTCCGCCGTTATCTTGGAGCGGGCCGAAGGACCAATCAGTGCCAATTGAATTCGGGTAGATGCGGTCGCCGTTTCGAGGTTGGAAGTACCAATCGGCTGAATATGCTAGATTGTATCCCAACGAAATGGTGCCATGACCAAGGTCATGAGGCACATTCCGAGTTGCCGTATTGCGAAAATAGAGAGAATTGTGAGTCTCAATCGGTCCAGAAATGGCTTCTGAACCTCTGTTTTCGGCCAGAGTGTCACTTTCCAAAAAAACCGGATTCGCGTCGATGAAGCAAGTGAAGTCAACGACGTTGTTCTGTCGGTCGTAGACGAGCATGGCCGTCCGCCCATTCGTGCGGCCGGGCACCAAGTTGGACGCGTCAGAGTCAAACGCTACCGATTGACCGTCCGCGCTGAGGGAAGACAAGATATTCCAGTTATTAGCCTCGGTCCCATCGTTCGCGAGACTTACCCGCTGGACATCGTCGTTCTGGCGGTCGTAGAGGAAAATATCGGTCTTTCCATTAGCGTCGCGGGGCACCAAGTTCGACGCGGAAGACGTGAAGGCGACGAAGCGGCCGTCCGCACTCAGCGAGGGGTCCACACTCGAACCGTTGCCTTCGGTTTGATCATTGGCCAAACTGACGCGTTCAACCTGGGAAGTTTGGCGGTCGTACACAAACACGTCCGTTGTCCCATTCGTGTCCCCCGGCACCAAGTTCGACGCGTCAGACTCAAACCCGACGAAACGACCGTCCGCGCTTAGCAATGGTGAATGAATCGGCAGGGCGGCTTCCCAGCCGTCGCTAGTCACGCCCACGCGCTGAACCATGTGCTCTTGGCGGTCGTAGACAAAGATACCGTCCGCCCCATTTACATTCTCGGATGCCAAGTTCGACGCGGAAGACGTGAAAGCGACGAACCGGCCGTTCGCGCTCAGGCACGGCTTGCCGCTCCAGGCGTTACCTTCCTCGCCATTGCTGGCCACACTGACACGCTCGACCGTGTGGTCTTGGCGGTCGTAGACGAAGATGTCAGAATCGAAATTGGCGTCGCCAGGCACCAAGTTCGAAGCGTAGGACTCGAAGGCGACGAACCGGCCGTCCGCACTCAGCGACGGTGAGCCGCTCCCATCATCGGCTTGCGTGCCATCGCTGGCCACGCTGACACGTTCGACCGTGTGCTCCCGGCGATCGTACACAAAGACGTCGGAACTCAAATTCGTGTCGCCCGGCACCAGGTTCGACGCCCGGGACTGAAAGGCGACGAACCGGCCGTCCGCGCTCAACGATGGCGAATTACTTGAATCGTTGCCTTGCGTACCATCCCCGGCCCCGCTGACCCGTTCGATCGCTGCGCTCTCAACGTCGTAGACGTAGATGTCGCGCACTTCATTCGTGTCGCCCAGCACCAAATTCGATGCACTGGAAGAAAACGCGACGAACCGACCGTTACTGCTCAACGACGGAGCGTCCCAGGCGAAGTCGCGGTCGTAGCCGTCAGCCGGCAATGCGGCAACGGCTCCCCCGAGGTCATCTCCTGAATCGTTCCCAGACAGCGTACTGTTAGTCACCTGGCTGTACCCGCCAAAATACGAGAAGATTCCTCCGCCACCTCCCGGGGCCACGTTGCGAGCAATCGTACTTCCGTAAACGTCCAAGGTCGCTTGGTTGCACACGAACAGACCACCACCGCCGCTGCCTGACGCGGTGTTGCCCCAGATCGTGCTGGCCAGGACTTGCGTTTCACCACCCCACACGGCGATGCCACCGCCGGCTCCGGATGCCGAATTGTTCGCGATGCGACTGGTGTCCAATTCAAGGTTTCCCGCCGTAAGAATGCCGCCTCCGTCTTGCCCTGCGGAAGCAACGCCGCCCGTGACGCCCATCCTGCGCAGCACAAGCGTCGCACCCGGATAGACTTTGAACACGCGATCAAGGTTGATCGCGTCGATCGTGGTCGTCTGCGGGTCGTCGCCAAGGATCGTGACGTTGCCCACCACATCCAGGTCGCCGGTTGTCTCGTTCGACCAGGGAGCCGACGACTCTGGTGGCGAGCCGCCTTTAACCTGGGGCGGAAACGGAACAGTCGCATCGGGAATGGGCGGGAGACTCAGAGTGTACGTTCCGCTTTCCAGGATGATCATGCGCGCAGCCGGAGCGGCCGCGTTGGCCTCTTGAATGGCCGCCCGCAACGTCGTCCTCCCGGCGGCGTCCCTGGCGATCCCGTTCCCCCATTTGTCGTCCACGCCGTCGCTGAACGTGTTCACATAGAACACCAACGGGTCTTCAATCTTTACCAAGAACTCGCCGATCAACTTCGCGGGTGCGAACAGCCCGTTCTGTCCGCGGACTTGCCCGTCAACCACGCTGATCGTGTAGCGGCCGAAATCCAAGACGTCCCAACTGCCGCCCGGCGCGGCCAGACGGTATGTCGCCGTGACCTCGGTGCCGTCGGCGTTGGCGTTCACCGAGCCGGGCACGAGTGTCACCGGCAACGAATCTTTCGGTCCCCATTGCCGCGTGACCGCCAGATCACCGTCGCCCAGGGCGGTCGTATCGATACCTTTGCGGTTCGTGTAACGCACCGTGATCAGATTGTCCACGCCGCCCGTTACCGTGATGTTCGCCGCGCTGACCAACTCGGTCCGCGGCGCAAAGGCATTTGAGTTCAGGGCCTGCAACGCGTTCAGGCGGCCCCCGGTGACCGTCAGGCCATTCGGTTCGGACAACGGGTCCACGCTCGACAGGATCGCCTGCCGCACTTCGGCCACGGTCGCGTCCGGCATCTCGGCCCACACGAGCGCCGCCACGCCCGCCACGTGCGGCGCGGCCATGCTGGTGCCGTTCGCCGTGCCGTACCGTCCGCCCGGCAAGGTGCTTAACACTCCGATGCCCGGGGCGGCCAAGTCCACGGTTGTCGCGCCGAAATTGCTGAAACTGGCGAACTCGTCGCGCGGGCCTGTCGCCGCGACCGCTATCACATTCTTCAGGTAGGATGGGTTTCCAACCCGTCCAGGGTCGGCGGATGAAAATTCCGCCCCACCGTAGCTGGCCGGATAGAACGGCTGGCGGTCGAGGTTGATCCCTTGGCCCAGAATGTTCCCGTTGCCGGCGGCCGCCACGAACAGGATGCCTGCCGCCCCCGCCTTGTCGATCGCCGTCCGCAATTCCGGCAGCGCACTGCCCGACTGGCCCCAACTGGCGTTGAGCACCCGCACGTTCTCGCCCCCGTCGGTCCGCATCATCGTGGCGTAGTTCACCGCCGCCACCGCGCTGGAGATCTGACCCTGGTTGCCGTCGTCCAGGAACTTCAGCACCATCAACGACGACCGCCAGTTGATGCCGGTCACACCCAGCCCGTTGTTGCCCATCGCGCCGATCGTCCCCGCTACGTGCGTGCCGTGCCCCAGCACGTCGCGCGGATCGTTGGGCGAGTATGGCTCGCCTGCCGATTGCCGGAAGTTCCAGCCGAAGAAGTCGTCGATGAAGCTGTTGTGGTCCGTGTCTACGCCGTCGGCCCAGCGGGGATCGGCCAGTAGGTCCTCGGCGTCAATGTACGTGTTGCCGTTCAAGTCGCGGACCCAAGCGGCATTGGCGGCATCGTTCAGGTCGTAGAACGTGATTCGCTTGTCGGCATCGACATCGGCCAGCTGGGACTTGAGCGCCGCGGGAATCTCGCCCTGGTTGATCCAGATGTTCAGGTACAGGTCGGGATGCGTGACGTCGATCCCCGAATCGATTACGCCCACCACCACGTTCGTGCTGCCGGTGTTGATATCCCAGGCTTCCATTGCGTTGATGTCGGCATCCAGCGTCGCGCCGAACTGACCCTCGTTGTGCAGTCCGGTCAGCGAGGTGAAATCCGGATCGTTCGGCAGTTGCTGGCCGGACACAAGACTGTCCAATTCAAAGGAGGCCACCTGCGGATTGGCGGCCAGCGCCGCACGGACCGGATCGGACGGATCGGTCGGATCAGACGGATCGGTCGGATCGATCGAAGCGGTCCGATCCGACGGATCTGTTGCAGCGGTCGAGCGCACCAGCACTTGGCCGGGCAAGCCCAAACCGCGCAGGACCTGGAAGTTGGCCTGGGCTGTGTCCAGCAACGGCTTGACGCCCCAGACCGATCCGGCCTGGGCCGTAGCGTCCGGGGTCAGGCGGACGATCCACTGGTCGACGTTCCCCACTGTGTCGCCGGCGCCGCCCGCCGCACCGATCGCCGCCGACAGCGTCCCGACTTCCCGCAGCTGCGGCCCGAACACCAGGCTGGGCATCTGCCCAAACCAGGCGGGCGACACCGTCGCGTAGTCGCCAACGCTCAGACCGTCCAGAACCAGCCGCGATTCGAGTGCTTCAAATCGCCGCCACGACTGCCGACGGGCACGCAATCGCTTGTCTGCCAACCGACGCCCCAACCGCTGATGCTGCTTCCGCAGCCAAGCTCGCAGATGCACGGAGTGCTCCTTTTTAGATTCCACAAAAGGCCAATTCGGACGATCAGGAACCGGTGGCTAGCGCCATTCCGCTCACCTATTTCTCGCACGATGCTAAGTCCAAGAGTCGGCTCCCTTCCCCATAAGCGGATGTGATTGTATCTGTTCTGTTGTGGCAAGCAACGTCTTGGGGGGAATTGCTTGTAGGTCAGCCTTTCCAGGCTGACATATCCCGCCGTCCTGCTCCTGCCGCTTGACGCGGACCGCGCAGAATCGAGGCTTTCAATCAGCGGCGTAGCGGTACATGAAGCGGCCTTCCGGAGCGACGTCGCCGCTGAGGTAGAAGTCCATGATGTCGCCGGGCACCTGCTGGTTGTCCGCCCACTTGAAATGGATGGACAGCGGCTTCGCGTTCTGCGGGAGGCCGAGGGCCAAACGTGGAATCGCCGCTTGAAACTCGTGGCCCTGGACTCGGTACGATACTTTGGCTGTAGCTTTCCAGCTCCAAGCGCCGGTGTTCTGCTCAAGCCACGTGGTAGCGTCGCTTTCGACCTGACGGTTCAAGATGAAATCATAGCCCTGCCAGCCCGTGGATGGGTCGCCGTCCGCATCGATCAGCAACCACATCCAGTTGCGGTCGGTGTGCGGCGTGATCGGCTGGCTCGTGCGGACGTAGAAGTAGAGCATCTGGGCATCTCGGGCCACCTTGCAGGCCACGAAATCGTTGCGGCCAGTTTGGTTCGTGTAGTGCAGGCCGTCGGCGCCAGCCCAATCGCGCGGGAGAGTCTCGTTGACATGGTCGGCGAACTCGGGGCCGACGTCTTTCCAGGGCTCGAAGCCGGCCTCCAGCCTAATCGTAACGGGGGCGGAAGCCTGCGGCAGCGGTGGCACACCTTTGTACCGCCGGACGTTGGCCAGCATTTGCCAGTAGTAGTTGTCCAGGTGGCCGCCTGTCATCGGTTCGATGTCGCGGCTGTACTCCTCGGTGAACTGGTCCACGAACGTCAGGGGACCCTTGGGATTGCCCCAGCGGCCGGCGATCCACTCGTTCCAGCCGGTGACCATCACGAAGGGCGGCGCCAGCTCCTGGGCCCGTTTCCACTGCTCCGCAAAGTTATGGCCGTGGTTGATCGCGCCGGGCGCGGTATCCTGTTGACCATCGTGGAAGCTCCGGCCGCGGGCGTTTCCGTCGCTCATGTTGGTGGGCAGGCCGTCGGAGATCTTCAGATTCTGAGCTACGGCCACGTTGACTTGCTCGGGGCGCTGCGGGTCGTCCGTGTAACCGTAGACCTGCGGGTAGGCGGTCTCCCAGTGCCAAGCGTAGGGCGTGTTGACAATCGTGAACGGCCAGTGGGCGCGGCGGAGCGTGAAGAACTTCTGCAGCTCGGCATCGGCCTGCTGAGGATCGCAGACCAGCAGCGGCTTGCCCCGCCAGCGGAACCACAGATCCGGATAGAGGCCAGGCTTGTAGAGGTCCTCGTAGATCTGCCGGGCTGTTTTCCCGGCCTCGGTGTTGACCATAAAGGCGAACTGGGGGGTGTTGCCGCCCTCGCGGCGGATCTGCTGGAAGACTTCGCAGAGTTTCAGATACTGCTCGCGATAGGTAACGGTGTTGGTGGCGTCGAAGATCAGCGTATCGATGCCGGCATCGGCCAGCAGGATCGCGTGGCGGCGGAGCACCCATGGGTCCGTGGCGAGATAGTAGCCGTAGAGCGGTTCGCCCCAATAATGAGACGTGCCGATCTTGCCCCACAGCGGCGAGTCGGGCTTCTGGATCGCATCGGAATCGGCCTGCAGGATCCGCGCGACGTCGTACGGCCCCTTCCAGTTCGGGCTGCTATTGTGACGCTCGTTCAGCCACAGGAAATAAAAGATGCCCACGAACCGGTCAGATCGCGGCGGGCCGGCCTCCTCGGGCGTGGGAAGTTTCCGACCCAGCGCATCGACCGCTGGCCAGGGTACGCCGAGGATGGTGCTGGTCGGAGGATTCTGGGCGTGAGCCATCGCGGGGGCGGACAGGATGATCCACAGCAACAATGTGGCAGAGCGGCGGTTCTTCATGGGAGTGCTCATTCGGGTAACGCTTGTGGGGTTCGTGCAGTCCTGGTACTGCCGACACTACTCGGGGCACAGAATAGCCAAGCCGCTCGCAGTCTTCCAGTGGGCACGCCGACCCCCGCGCTCCTGCTAGAATGCCCGCGGTCCGGCGTGCCGCCTCGTAGAGCGGAAG
The DNA here is from genome assembly GCA_026692885.1 of Planctomycetota bacterium. Next base: position 23,291 of record JAPLNJ010000224.1, read on the forward strand.
TCCAATCGCCGGGGATCCAGCACTTGGGCACGTTCCCCACCGTCTGCAGACGATATAGAATGCGACCGGGGGAAAGAGCCACTGCGGTGAATATCTTCACGCCTCTCTCGTTCCCACGCTCCGAGGCTGTGAAAAAATGTGCGAACACGATTCGCGGTAGGGTGGGCCAAGTAATCGCGGCCCACCAATTCCAAGGAAAAGGCCTTGCTTGCGACGGTGGGCCGCGAGTACTTGGCCCACCCTACGATTTTTTCACAGCCTCTCCGCGTGGGAACGCAAGTGTTTTGACGCTCCGCGTCGTCTGCCCAATGACGCAGAGCGTCCGTGGCTTGCGTTCCGACGCAGAGCGTCGGAACGGCAGTGTCGGCATGGTGACCGAGTTCGCTCGCTATTACGAACGCTTCCCGCAGACCTAGGAACAGGGCTTGTTGGCGTGCTAATGTCTCGGCTGGACCGGAAAGATTCACTTGGGAGAGCAAAATGAATCGTACAAGCGTGGTGCGTGGGCAGTGGCATGCGTGCACGTCAGGTATCTCCGGTAGCCGGACTTGTTGCCCGGCGGCAATTCTCGTGGCTTGGATACTTCTCGCCGCACAGGGCTGGGCGGCCCAACCCGACCCTGACCTGTACGTCTCGCTTCACGGCAACGACGCCTGGAGTGGCCGGCAAGCCGAACCCAATCCGGCCAAAACGGACGGCCCACTGGCAACCATCGAGCGTGCGCAGCAGATCACTGACCTACGTCCCCCTGCCGGGCGAGCAGCCGGAGAAGAGCGTGGTTATCGCCCCGCGGTTGGAGCGACTGGTGGTGGTCGAGGGTGATGTGAAGGAGCAGCGCTGGGTTCAATATATTCACCTGCGCGGCCTGACGTTTGCCCACGGCAACTGGATCATGCCCGCCGGGGGTCAGGCGTTCGGCCAGGCGGAGGTGAATCTGGATGGGGCCGTTTCCGTAATCGGGGGGCGGAATCTAGTGATCAATGGTTGTGCCGTGCGACACGTGGGCGGCTATGCGATGGCTTTTGGGGCGGGCTGCCGCAACAACCTCGTCGAAAATTGCGCGATGGTGGATCCGGCCGCTGGAGGCGTGAAGATTGGCCACGCCGGCAGTAGCCCTTTGGTTGGCTGGGTTACTGAAAACGATCCCGAAAAAATCCCCTCGCATCACACCGTGCGCCAGTGCCTCATCGCCCACGGCGGCCGGATGCACGCAGCCGGGGTGGGCGTTTGGGTCGCCCATTCTCCACACAACGTCATCGAGCACAACGACATCTACGACTTCTACTACACCGGGATTTCCGTGGGCTGGACCTGGGGCTATGGTCCCAGCCACACCCATCACAACGACATCGGCTTCAACCACGTCCATACCATCGGACAAGGCGTCTTGTCAGATATGGGCGGCATCTACACCTTGGGAGTTTCGCCTGGCACCCGGGTCCACGACAATCGTTTCCACGACATCCAGTCTTACAATCGCGGGTATGGCGGCTATGGTCTTTATACCGACGAGGGTTCCACCGACATCGTCATGGAAAACAACCTCGTCTACCGCGCTAGTTCGGGCGGGTTCCACCAGCACTACGGCAAGGAGAACCGTATCCAGAACAACATTTTCGCCTTTGGCAGTGACGCTCAGTTCCAGCGGACCCGGCCCGAGCCCCATACGTCCTTCATCCTGGAGCGGAACATCGTCTACTACGACAATGCCAATCTCGTGCTCGGCAACAACTGGTGGGACAGCCACTTCAAACTGGATTACAACGTCTATTGGAACTCCGGGGCCAAACCGATTCGGATGTTCGCCGAGTTCACGTTCCCGCAATGGCAGCAGAAGTTCAACCAGGATCAGCATTCGATTATTGCCGATCCGCTGTTCGTCGCCCCGGAGAAGGATGATTTCCGGCTCAAGGAGGATTCGCCGACGATGAAGCTCGGCTTCAAGCAATTCGATGCCTCCCAGGCGGGGAAAACCACGCCGCCCCTGCTGACCCGCGACCTGCCAGCTGTGCCGAAGGCGTTTGAATAGGAGATCACGCCAGGCGGATGGCAAGGCCGGGGCACGGATGAGGAATGCGGAAGGCCACAAAAAATCGTTGTTCTGACAAGCCGAGTGATGGCATCGTCCAGCGACAAGATCCTTCGGTTTTCTTCCTGGATGGTCATCCGAGCCCCGACTTTGCCATCCGTGCTATCCCGTGGCGGGGTCGAACAAGGCAAACTCAACCGCGCACAGCATCACTAACGCAGAATAGAAACCGAATCAAATCGATTGGCCTTGACGGGACCAAACTGAACACGCCAGCGAGGACCTGAATTCTGGCGAATTCAGCTGCATTCCGAGGACGACCGGTTGCGCCCCTCAGAAACGCGGTACTGTTCATTGCGGCGGATCGAGCGTGAGTTCGACGGCGATGGTCTCGCTGCCTCGCCGCACGACCGTCTTCACGCGATCGCCGGCCTTGTGTTTCCTCAAGGCATTCAAGAAATCGTCAGGAGAGGCAATCTTGGTTTCGCCGAACTCGACCACGTTGTCCCCGGCCCGCAGCCCGGCCCGCTCAGCCGGGCCTCCCTTGATTACGGCCCCCATAGAAAAGCCCGGACCATTGGAGAGAAAGGCCGGTAGACATCCGAAGAGCGGCTGCAATCGCCCGTCGATCAGCTCCCGCAGGAATGGGCCCACTTTCATGTACTCGGGCCGTGCTGGCGCCTGGGCCAGTTCCACGACCGCGGCTTGCGTCAGGGACACGATGCGCCGCATACCGGGCACGTTCAGCGTCTCGGCCTTGTCGCTGGTGCGGTGATACTCGGAGTGCATGCCGGTAAAGAAGTGCATGACGGGCACGCCCTTGCCATAGAAAGGTGCCTGATCGCTCGGCCCCGGCCCGCCCGGCACCCGGCTGAGTTCCAGGTGCTCTGCCTGGCCGATTTTTTCTAGCAGCGGGCCGAACGACTTGCCGCTGCCGCTGTCGAGCACCAGCACCCGGTCTTCGCGCAGCCGGCCCACCATGTCCAAATTCACCATGGCCACCGTCTTCTCGATCGGAACCAGCGGGTGCTGAACATAATGGTGGCTGCCGTGCAATCCCGTTTCTTCGGCGGT
>JAPLNJ010000225.1 GCA_026692885.1 Planctomycetota bacterium
GTCGGCTCCGTCACCAGCAACACCAAGTCGCTGCCGCGGACGCTTTCGATAACCGGGCAGGAAGTTCCTGGCGGCGCGTCCAGGATGGTCAACTCCGTCGCCGGAGCAGCCGCCTTGACCGCCCGAATTGCGGGCGCGGCCATCGCCTCGCCCACGTTTAGTACGCCCTCTACGAACCGAATGCCCCCGGAACGACCCGCGCGCACCAAACCGATCGACCGTGGTACCTCGCGGATCGCATCCGCCGGACAAGCCAGGAGGCACCCGCCGCAGGCGTGACACAATTCGGCAAACACCAGTGTCTGTTCGGGCAGGCTGGCGATCGCCCCGTAACGGCACGCCCGGGCGCATTGGCCGCAATGGGTACAGCGGGTGGGATCGATCTCGGGGGTCAGCTTCTCGATGGGGTGCTGCTCGTCAATCTCCGGCTTGAGAAACAGATGACCGTTGGGTTCCTCGACGTCGCAATCGAGATACGCCACCGTGCGCCTCGCCTGGGAAGCCGCGTAAGCCAAGTTGGTCGCGACGGTCGTCTTTCCGGTCCCACCTTTGCCGCTGGCAATTGCAAGCTTCATGCTGTCATGTCCAATGACCCTCAACGTCCGCCCCCGCTGAAGCCCGCAGTTGTCCCGCTCGAAAATTGTCGAGCGCATCGCGGACCGTCCCGGTGACTCCCGTGTAGACCACCACATGGCCCGCTCGGAGTGTCGCGAAGGCTTTCGGCCCGACGTGGCCAGTCAGCACGGCGTTGGCTCCCAGTCGAGCGACGGCTTGCGCCGCTTGAATGCCCGCCCCCTGCGCTGCCTGGAGATTCTGAGCGTTGTCGTGATTACTGAACTCACCCGAGTCCGTATCGACGAGCACGAAATGCGTGGCCCGTCCGAAAAGCGGGTCCACGAGATCGTCCAAGCTGGTCCCCTGGGAAGTGACGACGACGCGCATAGATTGCTCCTCAAACTTCGGCCCGCGAACGATCTGCGCAGCCACAACTGGCGAGATTTCCGTGGGACGGATTTGTAATCCGTCCGGTATTCTCGACAGTTTGTAAATCCGGCCTACGCCGAAAACCGACAGTTGTTTCGCGGATCCCAAGCCGCAGCGAAGATCGCTGCCGCCTGGGCTGCCTTACCTCGCATTGCAGACTTCGTGCCAAGCCACCAGTTTACGGCTCGAAGCAAGCCGCAAGCGAGGCTCGCGCCGTCGGCGACAAGGGGCGAGACGTGAACCTCGCGGAAGTTCAGGTAAGCGGTTCAGCGGGCGGCCTTACGTCGCGACCGAGCCGCCACCGACGGTGGGACGAAACCTGCTGTCGTTTGGGGCGTCGGACCCACACGAATCCTACCTGTGACTGACGTCCATCGCAAAGCAGAGATGTTGCACATCGCCAGAGCGAACGAGTCCACTATGGCATTTTGCCACGGGACCTGAACTCGTCCAGGTCCAGATTTGTCGGCGTAGATGACTCGCAGCGGCAGTTGCTGTCTGTTCAGACTTCGATCACCCGGATGCGTTCGTCGACGAGCTCCTTGAGCTGCTGTTCGACCAGCCAGCGCAGGGTCTGGTTGGCGCAGGCACAGCCTTGGCAGGACCCCACCAGCCGGCAGTAGACCAGGGTGTCTTTGATGTCGACAAGCTCCACGTTGCCGCCGTCTCGGCGGAGCAGCGGTCGGACCTGGCTGTCCAGCGTCTGTTCGACCTTTTTACTGAACTGGTAGGGCGATAAGGCTGGCGTTTCAGTCTGGGCCGCGGTCGCACCGGGCAAGTTGAGCTGGGTCAGAACCAGGGGGCTGCCCGGCGACTTGCCCCAGGTTTCGTCGAGCAGGTCTTGGAGTCCGCCGGGCACTTGGTGGCAGGACATGCAGGCTCCACCGGCCTTGATGGCGTTGGTGATCTCCGGGATCGTGCGCAGGTTGAGTTCCCGGATCTTGCGCCGCAGGTAGGGTTCGGTCAGCGAGAAGCACCGGCATACGATCCGACCGTCTTCCTGTTCGGTGGCATGCAGGTCGATGCCCAGACTCGCCAGATCCACGCCCCGCTTCTGTGCCCAGTTGAACACGGCCGCTTCCAACGCTTCGGCCCCCATGACGGAACAGTGGATCTTCTGCGCCGGCAGACCGCCGAGAAAGTCCACGATGTCCGTGTTGCGAATCTGGAGGGCACCGATGGGGGTGTATCGGCCCTGCTCAATGAGAGTGCAAAGTGCTTCCGAGGCGGCGATGGCCGAGGTGCATCCGAAGGTCAAGTACCGCGCCGCCACGATCACATCCTGCGTGGCATCTGTGGGATGACGTTCGACGCGGAAGGTGAACCGCATGGCGTCGCCACAAGCGATCGACCCGTGTTCGCCCAAGCCGTCCGGGTTCTCCATCTCCCCTAGGTGCGTGCCCGGTTTGCCGTGGACCGCATCCAAGAAGATTTGTTTCGTTTTTTCGCTATACTCCCAAGCCATGTCGTCCTCCCAGGCCAGCACCCACGGGAACAGAAGGTTGTTCGCCAGACGCAGGTGCGTTGATCCGCTGCTCTTCGTGGCAGTTCATCATAGAGCACCGCGAGTGCGAGGCAATCGCCCTGCGGACGCGGTGGGTCTTGATCGGAACGTTGCGTACCGCAACCCAAAGCGTCAGTGAGGAAAAGCGGCGTTTCCTCGCTGACGGGTTACCGTGATCTGTTGCTCGCGTTTTGCATAACGTTCCGATCAAGGCCGACTTTGGGTTCGTCAAGAAAGACCTCGCCGATGAGGACACCGGCGAGGTCTTGAGGGTCCTTTTAAGAAGCAGCCTTAAGGCGCCCGCGGCTACTTCTGTGCGACGCGTTGGTCGGCGAGGTGGAAGTCCAGCGCGAGGGAGTCGCCGGCATGCACGTGGACCACCTGCGTGTCGCTCAGACGCTGGCCGTTTCGTTCCAGCACCACCTCGAAGCGGAAGTCGTAGCGATAGCCAGGAAGCAGTCCTTCGGAAAAGTACCGGCGGTCCGTCCCCGTGGTCTCGGTCAAGACACCGTTGACATAGACGCGCGCTTCCACCGGCACCTTGGCCGTCAACACGGCGCCGTTCGGAATCGTTCGTCCCCGACTCTTTTCGACTTGGCTCTGCCCGGCGGAGGTGCTGCCCGCCAGCGAGGTCAAGGCGTGTGTTGTCGATGGTGCGGAGGGGACCGCGGTGCGTAGATGAAGCGACCGGTCGAGACTACCGGTTTTCGGACGCAGCACGGAGTCGTCCCCCGCAGGGGTTTGGCTCTTGGGGCCGGGTTGTGCCTGGGGAGTTCGCTCCACAGATTTGACTGGGGCACCGCCACAGCATGGTTCAGCGACCACACGCCAACCGGGACCGCAACTCCAGCAGCAGTCGAAGCAGGGGTCACAGCACCAATCGCAGCACGAAACCACACGAACCGGATAACGCACGACATACGTCGGGCAGCAGTCATACCACCACGCTGGATGATGCCCCCAACCGGCTTGCGCAGGCTTGGCAGGCAACGACACAACCGCGGCGGTTAGCACCGCAACCAACAACAACTTCTTCACACTGGGTCTCAACATGTCAACAGTCCTCCATTAGTCTTGAAGCAACACAGGGTCCAA
>JAPLNJ010000226.1 GCA_026692885.1 Planctomycetota bacterium
TGGCGCGTCGGGCTAGTGTTTGACCCGGAATCTCGGCGAGCCTCGTTCGGATCAGGTTCCGTCCGGCGGTCGGAACCTATGGGTGCACGTCGCGCGCTCGCAGAATGCCGTGGATGGCGACAATCAGCAACATAAGCATCGCACCCAGCGCGATTACACCAGCCCGCACGCCCATCCGGTCCGTCTCCTCAGGGAACAGACTCTCGGCCATATCCCGAACCTTCGCCGGTTCTTCCGGAGCCGACTGCTTGTCCTCAGCGGCCTTCGGCGGCAGAGTCGCAACGGGTGCGGATAACGTCGGCCGCCGGTCGGTCTCCAACAACAGCAGACTCTCAAAGGCCCAGCGTGAGGGCGCGGCCTGCGCTAACGTGCCACTCGCTGCGTTCATCTTGTGCAGCGGCTGCAAGGCCCCGCCCAAAATCACCAGTGGCAACAGAATTAGCGGCAGCAACGCGATGGCGACCTCCGAAGTCTTCGCCACGGCCGACACGGTCAGCCCAATCGCCAAACCTACCCAGGAGGTCAGCACCAGCACCAGGAACATCGCCAGCCACGGTCCACACAGCCCGGCTCCCCAATGGACCATGGCCAACAGCACCGCGCACTGGAGCAAACACAGCCCGCCGAGCACCGTGAACTTCGAGGCGACGTAGGAGGGTATCTTGAGGTTGACCATCCGCTCGCGGTGATAAATGGCCCACTCGGCGACGATCTCCCGGGTCGAGTTCGAGCAGCCGAACCACAGCGCCGCCAGAGCGGTCAGGAAGACTGTGGTCGACGTGGCGGCTGCTATGGAACCCCAGTTTTCGGCCGTGGCCTCCTCCGCAGCATGACTGCCAAACACCAGCATGATTAACAGGGCGATAATCGGAGCTTGGGCCAGAAAGATGACCGTGTTGAGTTGGTCCTTGATCTTGATCGCCACGCTGCGCCGGACCAGGGTCCACCACTGCAGAAAGTCGAACGGCCGATGCCGTGGTTGGACCGTGGGTCCAGGTGCGGCTGGTGGCGACGGCGTACCGGCACGCTCGTCCACGTACCGCTGCTTCCACGGCGAGGCCTCATAGCGCCGGCGCCATTCCTCGTGCTTCTCTTTGGCCAGGCCGCGGAACACATCGTCGGGCAACAGCTCGGCAGCGGAGGAACCAGCTGCCGCCGGCCGGGGATTGAAGAACTCCAGGGCTTGCGGGTAAGCCGGACCGTAGTACACCAGCCGACCCGGACTCTTGCTCGCCGATCCCTTCGCCACCAGGACCAGATTGTCCAGCAGGCGGTACGCGGCCAGGCTGGGCTGGTGAATCGTCAGCAGGATGGTCTTGCCCTCGTCCGCCAAGCGGCGGAGCAGTCGCATCACATTGAGCGCATCTTCGGACGACAGGCCCGAGGTCGGCTCGTCGAGGAACAGGACGGACGGATCGGTGAGCAACTCCATGGCCAGGTTGACGCGTTTGCGCTGACCGCCGCTGATGCCCTTCTTCTGCGGCGAGCCGATCAGCACGTTCTCCGTGCCCTCCAGGCCGAGTTGCGAAATCACCTGTTGCACGCGGCTGGCGATTTCTTCGTCGCTGGAATCCGCGGGCAGACGCAGTCGAGCGGTGTAGTACAGGGCCTGTCCGACGGTCAGGTCCCCGTGCATGATGTCGTCCTGGGGGACGTAGCCGATCAGGCCCTGGAACTGGCTGTAATGGGAATACAAGTCTTGCCCGTTAAAGAGCACGTTTCCGGCGGTCGGTGGCGTGTAGCCGTTCAAGGCGTTCATCAGCGTCGTTTTGCCGGCGCCGCTCGGCCCCATCAGAGCCACGAATTCGGACGGGTAGACCGTCAACGAGATGCCTTCGAGCAAACGCCGGTCGCCCACGGCGACCGTCACGCTCTGAGCTTCGATCGATACGTTGCCGCGGTAGTCGCGTTGCTCCAGCCGGCCGTCGGGTGCGACTTTGAACGTAAACCGGCCGATAGCGATGGCATCGCCCGGCAAGATCGCCACCTGCCCACGGATCCGCTGCCCGTTGACGAAGGTGCCGTTGGTCGAGCCGAGATCTTCGAGACGGAGAGACTCGTCAGAGAGGCTGCTGTTCCGAAAATGGGACTGGCTCCGATCAGGACGATCGGTGCCTGTCCCAATTTTCGGTGCCTCGGATCGCGTCAGACACGCGTGACGCCGGGAGACCATGGGATCGTCGAGCATGTGATCGCAACTGGCGTCGCGCCCGAAGACAATCACCTGCTGGCGGACCGCCACCGCAGAGTGCGGCTGGCTGCCCATCGTCAGCTTGCCGGTCAGTAACCGGGAGGCGGGTACGCGGAGCGACCCGAAATACACGACGTCCGTCGGGGCCAAGATTTCGCGGACGATCTTATGCTCGGGTGCGCCGAGTGCGGTGCCGTTGGTCGACTGCAGGTCCTCGATCCAGGTTTGCCCACGCACGGTGACGATCTGGGCGTGGTGGCCGGACACGGTGGGGTAGTCGAGAACAATGTCATTGTCTGGCGCGCGGCCGACGCGGGTGGTATGGGCGGGGGCATCTTGAACGCCGTCCGGCCAGGGCAGGGGCACGCCGCGGCCTAGCGTAACGGCGTCCTTCCGGGAGACAATGGTTGGTGCGGTGATCCGTTCCGCGTCTACAAACGTGCCGTTCCGGGACTGCAGGTCTTCCAGCAGGAATCCGTCGCCCGTTTCCGTCAGACGGCAATGGCGGCCGGAAACGGTGGGCACGTCGATCACCAGGTCGCAGTCCGCAGCAGCCCCGATGATCCAGACGTGTTTCTCGGCCGTTCGTCCAAGTTGTATCGGCGGAGCTTCCACTGCCTGCGCGGCGGGTCCGGGCGGAGGCTTGGCCGGTGCCGGTTTCTGCCAGCAGTGCGGGCAGTGCGCCGTGTCCGAAGCGAGGGCCGCTCCGCAGTTCGGGCAAGGACGAAGCGTCGGATTGCTCATAGTGATGCCGGCACAAACGAATAGGTCAAAGCCACCCCTGTCAAAGCCACCCCTCTTGCCGGACCAGTATGCCCGGCATTACAACAGCGGGCAAGTCGGGAGCCCGGCCTCGGCCGCAACGTTAGCTCACCAGCCCGACGCGCCAGCGAGGGAGGGCCACGTCGTCCGCTCCGTCCCTCGCTGGCGCGTCGGGCTAGTGTGTCTCCCTCGCTGACGCGTCGGATTAGTCTGGCTCGCTGGCGCGTCAGATGGTCTGCGGACCCGGAAAACAAACATGGCTGGCGTTCGACTCTAACGGAGGCGACACGATGGACTCCTATCCTTCTCCGATTTTTCCCCCCACATCCTGGAGCATGGTTCGGGATGCCCAGCATAAGAGCGGGGAGAATCGTCTGGAAGCGATGAACCGCTGCATGGCGGCCTACTGGCGGCCCGTCTTCTACTTCATCCGTTCCAAAGGCTATCCGCTGCACCGGGCGGAGGACTTGACCCAGGAGTTCTTCCTGCACTTCTTTCTGGGAGAGGACGGCAAGCCGGACGAGAAGCAGGACCCAAGCAAAGAGGATGGCGGACAAGAGCAAGACGCCCCGAAACGCAAGCCAGCAGGCTTCCAAAAAGCGGACCAGCAGAAAGGCCGTTTCAGAAATTTTCTATTGACGGTCTTGGTGAGATTTCTGGCGGACCAATCGCCTAAACGTGCCCGGAAGCAGGCTGCGTTCGATCAAGGCCAAGTGGCCATCTCCGCCTTGGTAGGGGATTCCGAGCGGACGTTCGAACCGCCTCACAATCGCACGCCGGAGCAGGTTTTCATGCAGAAGTGGGCTTGGTCGGTAATCGAGGCCGTCCGGCGGAATCTGAAGAACTGGTGCGATTCCCGTGGCCGGCCAGACTGGTACAGCATGTTCTGCGCGAGGCTCTTTCCAGAGCCTGGTAGCCCCCGTATCACGCAGCAGGCGCTGGCCGAACGACTGCATGTGACGCGTGATCAGGTGCGGCAGGGCCTGGAAAGAACGGAAGCACAATTTGCCGAGTTCCTGCGGGCCGAAGTCACCAATCAAATCGGGCCGGACGACGACCTGGACACCGAGATTCGGGAACTGCAGGTATTGTTGAGCGGCGGACCTGTCGGTTGAGCATGTCCCAATTCACGCTATTCAGCCCGTAGGGTACATCAAGCGCCGCGCCGATGTACCAACCTTGCGCAGCCCAGGCCACGTGGCCCAGGAGTGAGCCTGTTCCTTGGCAGGACCTTGGCCACCAGGCCGTTCCGCCCAGTGCCCGGCCTTCCTTCAGCGTACGCCCAGCCGGGCCAAACACACCGCAGCGCGACGCGCCGCAGGCGTTTCGGGCTGGCTGCGGATGACCAGACGATAGAAGGCGGCGGCGGCCATGACGTCACCGTTATGCTCGCAGGCAAGGGCTGCATCAAGGTGCTGTTTGGCACGCTGTTGGGGGTCGTCGTGGGCGCGGACACGTTCCGTTTCCTCGCGAGCCCATTGCCGCTTGAGTTCTCGTTTGGCCGCGATTTCTTCCCGCAATTCCTGCATCTTCGCGATCCGCTGCTGGAGCAGCATCGCTTGCCATAAGGCCAGCATTTCCAGCGGGGTCAGCGGGGCCGAATCCGCATCGTTTTCGCCACCCTTAGACTGCTCGCCGCTCCAGTAGATGCCGCAATGGGGGCAAGTCTGCCCGGCTCGCGAGGTGATCGGAACGGGCTTCTTGCACTTTGAGCACTCGGCGGTCACAATCACCTGCGCGTCGGCGGTACTCAGCGGAACACTGACGATCCCGCCACCCAGCAGCACGGAAACAACCGTAAGACAAGTAGCGAACACCTTTTGCGTTTTCATGGTGGTTACCCCCGGCCCCGTGCTTTCCCTGAAGATTCTTGTCGTCACCATCCCTTCCCACGCTTATGTTCGGAGATCGTCGGCGAAATTGGGGAAAGGCATTTTTCCAAACCGGGGAGTGGCCTTGAGCACAACGTTGCGCACACTAGCCCGACGCGCCAGCGAGGGTGCCCCAGACTTCGCCCCGGTGTTTCGGCGAGTGTGCTCCGAGGCAGCTAGAAAGCCACATGTCCGCAGGACCCTCTGCCCGCGGCCCCTGGCACGGCTAGACACCTGCCCCGCGGTTTGGGATACTTGCGCAATCTCGTGTGGCAGCGGCTGGGCCTTGATCACAACGTTGCGCACACTAGCCCGACGCGCCAGCGAGGGTGCCCCAGACTTCGCTCCGGTGTTTCGCCTGAGATGTGGTTTGTTGCCGAAACCTACGGCAATTCACAGACCTTCACGTCGAGTGGGCCTCAACCACCCTCGCTAGCGCGTCGGGCTAGTGTCCGACGAGGACCAGTGTTCCGGTGAAGCAGAGACCCGAGCATGCCTGCACGAGTGATTCTGGAAGTGCGTTCTGGGCCGATCGAAGGCAAGTCGTTCCGGTTTGACCGGCACGATACGTTCCTGTTTGGACGGGGGCGGGATTGCCACGCACGGATCCCCAAGGACCCGCTCGTGTCGCGGCATCACTTCATCCTGGAAGCGAATCCGCCGGACGTCCGAATTCGTGACCTGGGCAGCCGCAACGGAACTCGCATCAATGGCCTCAAGTGCGGCGGGCGGGCGGCGGGCGAGACTGCCGAACAAGCCGCCAGCCGACACTACCCGGAAGTCGACCTGAAACACGGCGATCGGATCAGCGTTGGCAACACGACAATCGAGGTGAAAGTTGAACTGCCGCTGATCTGTTCCCGCTGCGGTGCAGAGATTTCCGAGCTGGACCCGCAGCGGTCCGCGCCTCTACCCGACAATTGCGTCTGCACACAGTGCCGTGCAAAGCCGCCTGGCGTCGGCCCCCGAGAGACCATCGTCGAAGTGGTCCGCTGTGGATGCTGCGGGAAAGGCGTCTCGGACGAAGTGCAGCACGGCGGCCACGGCGAGTACGTGTGCCGCGAGTGCCAGACCGACGCACTGAGCGAGAACGGCGGTCTGCGCCGTTTGATCCAAGACGCGGCGAAACGAATTCGGGGGGCGGCTCGGCTGGACATCCGTGGCTACGAGATCGGTGAGGAACTGGGCAAAGGGGGCATGGGGGCGGTCTACAAGGCGATCCGCAAGGCGGACGGTTGCACCGTGGCCGTGAAGGTCATGCTGGCCAAGATCGCGATCGACGACGATGCTCGCCGCAGATTTCTCCAAGAAATCGAGATTTCGGGCCGGCTGCGCCACCCGCACCTGGTCGCCCGTCTGGACAGCGGTGCGGCAGGCAGCGTCTTTTACTTCGTGATGGAGTACTGCACCGGCGGGAGTCTGGATGGCCTGATGCGACACCGGGGCGGGAAGCTGCCTGCGAAGATCGCGCTGTCCATCCTGTTGCAGTGCGTCGACGGCTTGGAGCAAGCCCACCAAGCGAATATCGTCCACCGGGACCTCAAGCCGCAGAATATTCTCTTGGACGCCCAGGCGGGTCGCACCATCGCCAAGATTGCGGATTTCGGTTTGGCCAAGGACTTCGATGCCGCGGGCTTTTCCGGGATGACGGTGACCGGACAAGTCGCCGGGACCTACCACTTCATGCCGCGTGAGCAGCTGACCAACTTCAAGTACCTCCAGCCGGTCAGCGACCTGTGGAGCCTGGCGGCCACTTTCTACAACTCGGTCACCGGCCATTGTCCCTTGGACTTCCCCGTCGGCCGGGATCCCGTGGCTGTCATCCTGCACGAAGACCCCGTGCCGTTGCGCAAACGCGATCCTGCGATCGCGCCCGCTTTGGCCGCAGTGATCGACCGTGCTCTGTTGACCGACCCCGGCGAGCGTTACCAGACCGCTGCTGAACTGAAGGAAGCCCTGCGGCGAGTGGTGCGCGGGAAGCCGTAAGGCACGGCCGAAAAATAGCTCCCTCGCCCCGCTACTCCGGGGAGATGGCTGGGGGGGTACTGCTGTGAACATCTTGCGGTTGTCCAAGTCCTCGATCTTTCTCGTTCCGACGCTCTGCGTCGGAACGCAAGCCACGGACGCTTTGCGTCCTTGGGCAGAGGACGCGGAGCGTCAAAACACTTGCGTTCCCACGCGGAGCGTGGGAACGAGAGAGGCGTGAAGATGTTCACGGCCCTGGGGCTGAGGGGGCCTTGATCGGAATGTTGCGGCCTTGATCGTAGCGTTGCGCATCGTAACCCGAAGCGTCAGCGAGGAAGTGAGGAGTTTTCCTCGCTGACGCTTCGGGTTACGATGATCCGCTTCTAGCGTTTTGCGCAACCTTATGATCAAGGCATATAACTGCCGCACGGTCCTGTCCCCATTTTTCAGAGCACTATCCGAACATAGAAGCCGACTATCATGGCCCTTGGCAACGCTAGACAACCGCCCCGCGGTCTGGGATATTTGCATCCGGAGACACAGACCCATGGCCCACGTCGTCAAGTGCCCCAACTGCGAGCAGCCGTACTCCG
>JAPLNJ010000227.1 GCA_026692885.1 Planctomycetota bacterium
GGAGATGCACCTGCACGTCGGGATACCGCGCGAGGAACGCTGCGATCTCCTGGGGCAGGAACTGCAGGCCGTCGGCCTCGAAGGGATCGACAAACACGGAGTAATTGATCGTGGGCAGCAGATCCGCGAACTGCCCGCCAATCAAGGCCCGGGCGAAGTCGAGCAGCTTGACGTTGTGCCAGCCGAAGCTGATTTCAATCCCCCAATTAAAAGTCTGCCCCCCGTAGTCAATCGTATCGACCACCTGCTGGTAGGTGAGCTCGGGGAGTTGCGGGTTGGGGAAGTTGAGGTCCAAGGTCAGTTCCGGCCCGGCTCGGCCCAGCAGCTCACCGACGCCCAGACGAACCCCGTTATCGGTCAGGCTGAACCCGGCCTCCTTGTCGCCCTGCCCGTTGATAAAATCGAGCACGGTCAGGTCGTCCCACCCGGCCCCGACTTTGAAGCCGATGTCGTAGTTGCTGCCCCCGATGGGAATGGAAGCCAGGACGACTTCCTTCTCGAGGTGCGGCATCGCGCCATACAGGAAGGACAGGGTATCGGCGACGAAGCCTTCGGGCGGCAGGATCTCCTGCCAGTAGCCGTTATCAGCGTAGTCCACCGTGGATAGGTCCAGCGTGACCGCTTCGCCGCCCATGTAGCGGTAGATGTGTCCGCTGACCCCGCCCGCCTCATGGTCTTGATCCACGAAGACCATGGTGCCGAATTCGATCGCCTGCTCCCCGCTGCCGCTGTAGAAGTCGACTTTCATGTACTCCGCGGGGACATCGTCGTTCTTGCTGGACGTGGCCTGAACCTGGTTATTGGCCAGAATGGTGGGCGTGTCCGTGGACTGCACGAGCAGATCGCCGCCCCCTACGATGGGCGCCGCACCGGAATCGGCAGCCTGCAGGATGTAGGCGTTGGCCGTGGTGCTGACCATGTTGCTGGCCAACACCACGCTGGCCGCCGCCCCCGCCGCCTTCGAACTCGCCTGGTTGCTGGTCGTGGCCGACACGGTGGCCGTGTTCAGTCCTGTCACCTCCAGATCGCCCTGGACATCGAGCTGGGAATGCTCGATCTTGGCCAAGACGGAGGCTGCTTGCTCCGTGCCCAGGTTTGTGCCGAGCAAGGCGTCGATGGTCTTGGAGAAGATATTCTGCGCTTTCCAACCGATGGTGTTGAAGGCCAGGGTGACGCCCACCGCCGTGCCGCCGGAGGTCATGGTCGCGGTGTTCTCGGCGACAATCTCGGAATTGTTTTCGGCATGGACCGTGACGCTGCCGCCCGCCGTCACGTCGCTGTTGGTCAGCGTGGCCTGGCTGCTGCTCAGGACCAGATTGTTCGCGATCAGGCCGTTGGCCGCCAGGGGCGAGGAAGTACTCACGCCCCCGCCTGAGTCGTCCGCCGGGCTTTGGCTGTCGCCGCTCAAGGTCGCCGACAGCGTCGCGCTCTCCAGCGACTGAACGGCCACGTCGTTACCGGCCTGGAGATGCACCTGGTCCAGGCCCGCTTGCACCAGGCTGCGCACGTCGTTGGTCACGGCCACACCGCCCACGGCCGCACTCCCGGCGCTGCTGGTGGAGAGCGTCACCTCGGAATCGATTGCCGCCGCGTCGGTCGCCGTCACGTCCAGCGAGCCGCCCGCCACCAAGTCGACCGTCACCAACGAATCGATCGAGGCCCGGCTTTCCGAACTGACCTTGTTGCTGGCCAGCACGAAGTTCAGCGACATGCTACCGCCGCTGGAAGTGGCGGTATTGCTGATCGTCGCCTGGATCGAGGATCCCTGGGCCGCCAGGGGGTCGTCGTCAATTGCCCCGGCGGCGACCCGGACGTCGCCGGCCACAAAAAAGGTGGTGCCGGTCAGACGGGCGCTCACTGCCGCAGGCTGCTCATCGCCAATGCTGGTGCCCAGCAGCGCATCAATCGCACCGAACAGGATATTCTGCGATTTCCAACCGATGCTGTTGAACGCCAGGGTGACGCCGACCGCCGTGCCGCTCGATTCCATCACGGCCGTGTTCTCGGCGGTGATCGTCGCGACGTTATCGGCCAGCACCTGCAGGTCGCCCTCGACCAGCAGGGTGCTGTCGGAGACCAGCGCATGGGCCGCGCTCAACACCAGATTGTTCGCAATCAAACCATTAAACGCGAGCGTGGTGCCCCCCGGTTTCCCGGCACCGGGGTCCTCTTCACTCGCCTCGGACTTGGTCTCACCGCTGAGCGTGGCGGAAATCGAAGCCGACTCCAGCGCCTGCACGACAAAATTTCCTCCCGCATGGAGGTCGACACGATCGGCCTCGGCCGCCACGTCGCTGCGCACATCATTGCGTACCGCCAGGCCGCCAACGGCCACGCCGCCGCCGCTGCCGGCCACCATGGTGACCGTGGCCTCGATGCCGGCCGCGTCCTGGGCGGTCACCGAGATCTGTCCGCCAGCGTCCAGCGGCGCGAGCGACGCCTGGCCCACAGCGGCTGCCACATAGGCTCTGGCACGCGCACTGACCAGGTTGCTGGCCAGAACGAGGCTGGCGCCGGCGCTGGCGCCCGTGGAGGTCGCCTCGTTGTCGAGGGTGGCTTCGGCTTTCTCCTCGGTCTGGGCATTGATCGTCAGATCGCCGCCGGCGATCAGGTGGCTGCCGACCACGGTGGCCTGGACAATCACCGGCTGCTCGTCGCCGATGCTGGTGCCCAACAAGGCATCGACGGCATTGAACAGCACGTTCTGGGACTCCCAGCCGATGGTGTTGAAGGCTAGGGCCATGCCTACCGCCGCTCCCGCCGCCTGGGCCACGGCCGAGTTTTCCGCCGTAATGATCGCGCTGTCGTGCGCATCAATCGTCAGGTCTCCGCCGGCCGTGAGGTTGCTGTTCAGTACGGAGGTGGTGACCTCGGACAGAATCAGGTTGGTGGCGATCAAGCCCGTCAGGGCGAACGACGCGCCGGGAGCCGCGGTATTGTCTTCCGCGTCCGTGGCCTCCGAAGAAGGCTGGCCGCCGGACAAGGACGCCGTGATCGTGGCGGACCCCCGCGCCTGGATCGTCACATCCCCGGCCACCTCGAGATTCGCCTCTTCGACCAGGGCCTGAACCCCGTTGCGGACATCGTTGCGCACCACCATACCGCCCAGCGCTTTGCCGCCGGAACTGGCCCCCGACATGTTGATGCTGGCCGCAATGCCCGCGGTGTCGCTGGCCGAAACCTCCAGGTTCCCGCCGACGGAGAACGTGACGTCACCCAGGTTGGGCTTCAAGATCGCCTCGGCCTGGGAACTCACGAGATTGCTGGCGAGCACGAAACCGGCGGCTACCGCGGCGGCGGAGGACACGACCGAAGAATCGATCGCGGCCGTCAGTTGCGGCACCGAGATGGCGGAGATGATCAGATCGCCGTCGATCTCGAGCTGCGTGCCCTCCATCTGGGCCCGCACGGTGGCGGGTTGTTCCTGGCCGAGGGCGTCCGACCCGATCAGGGCGTCAAGGCCCTGAGACAGAATATTCTGAGCCTCCCAGCCGATGGTGTTGACGGCGACCACGAATCCGACGGCCAGGTCGTCGGAGGCCACCGCGCCGTTGATCGTGGCCTTGATGGTGGAAGCGTTTTCCGCCAGCACACGCAGGGCGCCGCCGTCGGTCGTCGTGATCTCGCCACCCGTGACCGTAGCAATCGCATCCCCCAGTACCACGTTGGAAACGATCATGCCATTGACGGCCAGACTGGGCGTTCCACCGGAGGATTCCATGGACGTCGCCACTCCCGCGATGGTGACCTCGAGCAGGGAACTGCGCTGGGCGGAAATCTCGACGCCCAGCGCCCCGGCTGCGAGCGTCGCGTCTTGGACCGTGACGGACGCGCCGCCTTCGAGCACATTCAAGCTGATGGCTCCGCCGACGAGTTTGAACTCCGGCAGGTCGTCGCCGCTGCTGTCGCCACCGGGCGCGTTGGCCGTCAGCGTGAAGGCCTCCGTGGCCAGCAATCGCAGACCGTTCGCTCCGGCGCTAATGTCCGCCCCGTTGACGGTAACCGCGGCTCCGCCGGTGACATCATTGAAGGCGAACATGCCCGCCGTCCGATAGGCCGTCGTGGTGGCCGCCGAGACATACACGCCGCCCTCCGCGGTGCTGTTCAGGGTGGCGGCGCCGATGGAAATACGCGCGCGGTCCTCGGTATCGATCTTGGCAATCGAGATTCCCAAAGTCATATCCGCGCTCAGGGACACATCGCCGGAGGTGAGGGCGTTGATGCGCACCGACTGGCCGCTGATTTCCGCCCCGCTGCCGATCGTCACTGTCGCCGCCGTGTCGGCCAGGAAAGTCTGGACAATGGGCATGTCGATCGAAACATTTCGGGCGGCTTGCGCGTGCAGGTTCACGTCGCCTGTGGTGTGCAGCGTGCCGTTCACGACGATACCGGCCGTGCGATCGGCCACGCCGCCAAAGAGACCTACCTCGCCACTGTCGCCATCCACCGCCCAAAACACGAGATCGCCGCTGCCGGAGACGGTCTTGCCGGAACCGAGGGTGATGGACTCGGTCTTGATCACGACATCGGTCGCACCGAAATCAACATTGGAAGCAAAGCTGAGCGCATTGTGGCCGCCCAGGCCGTCAATGATGAGGGCGCCGGCGGGAAGGCTGACGGTGGAGTTGACCGAGCCGCTCAGGGTCAATGTGCCGGGCGAGCTTTGAGAAAGGCTGACCGCGTCGTCCCCTGCGGTGAGTTGGACCACCACCGCCTGGAACGTTTCCAACCGCAAGCGGTCGTCCATCTGGACCAGGCGCAGAAAAACAGCCGGGTCGCCGGTTTCATAGAGGCCGAGAGCGGTGGTGAACGACCCGGCGACGGAACCAAAGGTCAGGATGTCGAAGGTCTGCCCGACCTGGGGCACAAATCCGTTGACGAACTCGACATCAAGGGTGCCCGCGAGCTGGGCGAGACCGCTCACGTTGATTCGATCGTACCCGTTCTCGTCGTTGCCGCCCTGGGAATGACCCGCCAACGGGCCGCCGATTTCGATCAGCGTTCGGTCATTAGGCCCCAGAGACAAATCGGGGTGGTCGAGAATCTCCGTGGTCAGCATCACCCGCGGCTCCAGTGACTCCAGCGTCAGTTTTCGAGAACGCCGACGTCGTGCCTGGAGGCCCCGATCATCCGCGCGTCGTCGCGCTGCGCGATCCAGCAACACATCCGACCACGTACGCCCCACTGAATGATGAGTCATAAGGGAATTCCTTGAGGTAAGCGAAGAGCATGTCTCTTCGCAGAGAATCCTGCAGTTTCAATAGCCCACAGCCACATCAACGGGCGAGCCCAAAGAGTCGCAAAAAAGGCGGGAAGACAAAGCAGCCGCAATTCCGCAAACGGGATTATCCCGACTTCTCGCCGTCCTGCGCCACGGCCGTGTCAGCCGCGCAGATCAACTGTCTGACTTCGTTGTGGCGACCCCATCCAGCTCGTATGGATGGTGATGGAAAAAGGAATGTGCAGGGAAGGAAAAGGAAAGGGTTTTGGTGCATGCGTTTTCTAGCAGCCGTGTAGTTCGACTGTGTTAGTTTCGAAAACGACCCCGTCCAACTCGTCTGGACGGTGAGAGAAGTCTTGTAAGCGAGATCGCGATCGACGTTCACCGCCTTCCTCCCTTCCCCAGCCTGCCGCCTCCGGCGGCAGACTGGGGAAGGGAGGGGTATTGCTGCGTTCGCGATCTCGCTCTCCTTCACCGGCCGCGCAAGGCGGCAGGGGTCGAAGTTAGACAGTCGAAGTACCTGCTTCCGAGTCTATCAGATTTATTGCAGAGTACGCCCCGAGGCCGCCAGTGTAAAAGCCGCAAAATATTGCGGGTTTGCGAAAGAAACCGGATCTGTCCAGGCGGCGCAGTATTCGATGTCAACCTCCGGTTGACACTTATTGCGTAATCGGTTGGCGCTAATCGGAGCGCAGCAGAGTACGGAAGACGCGGAGAATGTGTCCGGAACCTGTTCTTGAATTCCGTGGTCCGTGGGAGAGGAGACTTATGGTTTTCCGGGTCGCGGCAGCGGCTGGGGTCTGTCGTTCAAATTTCCTTTTTCGCGGCGACAATGCTCCCCGTACTAACAAGACGTCTCCGCCGCGAAAAATGAAATTTGAAGGACAGACCCTCGTCTCGGTAAAGACGGCGATTAGCCTCGAGTTGGGGGCGCGATGCGTGAGCGGCAGGGCGCTAGCCGCCGGTTCCGAACGCCACCGGCGGCTAGCGCCTTGCCGCTCACAAGCCGAGCCAACCCCAACTTGGCAGCACCCTAGCCGGGGCCTACTTCTTACCTTTCTTCGGCGTCTTCTTCGCGGACGCAGCCTTGTATTCGTCCAAGGTCAGGTGTCCATCGCGGTTCGTGTCCAATTTCTGGAACGTCTTCATCGCCTTCGCCTTCGCTTCGCCCTCCTTCAATCCGATGTATTCGTCCGGCGTGACCTTGCCGTCATCATTCTTGTCCAACTTCTTAAAATTCGCTTCCGCCGTCGGCCTCCCCTTGCCCTTGCCGTTGGCCTGTGCGGCCAGCAGGGCACTCCCCAGGAAACAGGCGAACGCAAACGCAAATACTAACACCCACACGCACTTCTTGGTCATATCCCGAACTCCTCGGTGAATGGAATGCGCGAACTGCACCGCTACCACGCGCCGTTCGCGTGGTCGGCGGAACACGCTTGGGCCGTTAGTATGGCTGCTGCCGAATGGTGCTGCAATGCTCCGGGGTGGACGAAAACAAAGGCTCGGTTGGGGGCCTTGATCATAAGGTTACGATGATCTGCTGCTGGTGTTTTGCGCAACCTTATGACCAAGGCCGTTCCGCCCCATCCGGGCTTGCCCCGAATGGCACGAGGTTAAGCATAAGCTCCAATCCCCACGGGGCTTGCCCCGAATGGTACGAGGTTAAGCGGAACCTCCGATCCCCACTGGGCTTGCCCCAGTGGACAAGAGGTTTGAAAACCAAGGCCGCGTACCGCAACCACATCCCGTCCCCTTCGCCGCATTCACCGCCGCCGCAGGCGGCGGTGAATGCGGCGAAGGGGAATAGATGTGGTGGGGGCCGCTGTTAGTGACCAAACCCTTTTTCCACTGGGGCAAGCCCAGTGGGGAAAGTGGCGGAATGACAACGACTTACGCTTAATCTAGTACCATCCTGGCTCGCCCCGGTGGAGCGAGGTTTCTGGACTACGCCACGGGTCTGCAACCGCCTCACTTCTTCCGCCGCCTCCCGCCCGCCGCCGCGGGTGGCGTTCGGAACCGGCGGCTAGCGCCTTGCCGCTCACAACCCAAGCCACCAGCGCGGTGCCGAAGAATCGCAGCCCGCATAATCGACATAATCGGCACAATCGCTGTTTTCTGCATTTTCGGCATAAGCATTGCAGGCCATCCTGCCGCGGAGTGCGAACCTCGCCATTGCCAGTGTTTCGGGCGGTTAGGGCGTCAACTCCTGTTGGCATCGCGCGAACGGAAAAAGACACCTGTTCACTGCGGTAATCGCCTGACGACGGGCGAAGGACCGGCGAATCAATAGGTGTCGCAAAAATAGTAGACGGCGCACTCCGTGTGCCGATTTCCGCGCAACCAGAGGGATCCACCATGCTGTGTACCAAACGTCGTAACACCGTGAAGCGTTCCGCACGCCGAGTCCAGCGACAACGGCGATTGTGGCTGGAGACCCTGGAATCTCGCCAGTTGCTGGCGTCTTCCAGTTCCGCGACTTGGGACGTCAGCTCCGGTAACTTGACTGTCACCGATACGGTAGGCACGGACAATCAACTGACCGTGAGCGTGGTGGCAGGCAATCTGGTGATCACCGACGCCAACGCGGCCTTTGTGAATCCTCCGGGGATCGGCGAACTCAGCAACAGCGACAAGACCCTGACCATTCCGCTGGGGGACGTCACGGGCCAGTTGATCGTGTATGGCAATGGCGGCGACGACAGCCTGACTGTCGATTTCGGCGTCGTCAACCCGATTCCCATCGGCGGGCTGACGTTTCACGGCGTCGCGGGCGTCGACACGCTCACCGTCCAGGGTGACACGGGGTTCGCCGCCTTGACCTACGATGCCACCGGGATCGGCGCTGGCACGCTGCAGTTTAGCGATGTGCCGCTGATCACCTTTGACGGATTGGAACCCGTCGTGGTCAACCCTGTCTCGGGCACCATCACCATCAATATCGATCCGTTGATCACGGTTCCCGGTCTGCTGACCTCCACGTTCACCTCGCCGGGGCCATCTCTGGACAATCAAGTGGCGTTTAGTCCCGGAGGGCTCGAGTCCCTGGAATTCAATAACCCGACCAACGCGTTGATCGTGAACGGAAGGCCGAACGCTGACGACACGATCACGTTCGCTTCCTTGCACGCCGGATTTAATGCGGCCCTGACGGTGGACGGTCAAGGCGGCACAGACACGGTGAGTCTGAATACCGGAGACAACGTCGGCTGTGCGGTATCGATCGTCTCCCCGAGCACTATCAACTTGGGCCCTTCCACGATAGCGGGTGCTCTGACTGTCACCGCCAGCGGCGATATCTCGATCAGTGGCACTGTGAGATCCAGTTCGGTGACCCTCATCACCACCAGCGGTGCAATCAAGGACAACAACAACAGCAACCCTGACATTTGGGCCACCGACGCAGTCCTCACGGCGGTCAATGGCATCGGAGCCGGGTCGATCGGAGCCGGCTCGGATACCACGGATACCACCACGAATCCGTTGAACTACCTGGACACGCGGGTCTCCCGTCTGGATGTCAACAACAATGTCTACAACATTCCGACAGCCGACGGCCAGGTGCAGATTGCCAACGACGGGGCGCTGCAGCTGATCGACCTCGACGCAACCAAGGCCATGATCATCAACGGTCTCAATCCGGGGACGATACGTGCCAACAGCCCGGAGACCATCAGCACGAGCATCACCCACAACACCAGCTTCACGTACATGGCTGGCGACGACGTCATTGCCATAGACGACAACTTGACGATAAACAACGACGCCACGGTGACGTTGGATTCGTACTCTGCTACGCTGACGTTCCAGGCGGGCGACGACATCCTCTTCGGCGATGCGACCACTACACCTACCACTACGGGGCAGATCAATACGGTTAAGTTAGGGTGCAGCGTCAGCCTCACGGCCGATCATGACGGCGGCACTGATCCCCCCGTCACCGATGGCTACAGCGGTGGAGTTTTCCAGGCTGCGACCCAAACGGTCGCCAGTGTCACGACCACCGACCTGATTATCACCGCGGGCGGCGGGGTGGGCCTGCCCGCTGATCTCTCGGTTTCGCCTTCGCTGCCGCCTGTGCCGCTAGGAATCAGCGTCGGCACGCTGGATGTGGAAAACACGACCTCTGGCGACATTCTGATTAGCCAGAATACGACGGGGTCACTGTCGGTGGCGAGACTGAAAAACGAGGCTCCGGGGGGATGGATCCAGTTGTGGGCCAGCGGAAGTACCACGGTGGAAGGTGATCCGGGTGTGAGTGGTGTGAGTACAAACGGAGGTGGGGTGCTCCTGGCGATGTCGTCCGGCGAGAATCCCTCTTTGGCCGTTAACGCTCCGATCACAACCAACGGCGGCAGTGTGGATTTGGAGGCCGATGGGAGCGTGACTAGCACCATCGACGGAGTCATCACTACCACCGTGCAGGGGACCAGCGGCGGTAATTCGGGCGACGTCACCGTCATTGCCTCCTTGGGCACACAGGAGATCCTTGACTTGGCTGGTGATATCGACACCCACGGAGCCAGCAACACAACTGGCGTAGGTGGCAACGGTGGATCCCTGGGGTTTTCGCCAGCTGTCTATATTCGCAACATTAGCGGGGCGGTGATCGTGAGCGGCCTGATCACGACCACCGGTGGTTCTGGCACGCCAACAGGCGGCAACGGCGGCGAAGTCGCTTTGTTCACCGACTCTGGTTCGATTAGCGTTAATGAGCCTGCGTTGATTACTACCTCGGGCGGTTGGGGTTCGACCACAGGCGGTGATGCAGGGGGTATCTACGTGAACGTCTACGGCGAAGGTTATGCCGCCACCGTGTCTGTCCCGCTGACTGCCGTCGGTGGGCAGGCAGGGACGGGTGACGGCGGGACGGGCGGACATGTCCAGGTGACGGCCGCCGACGGCTCCGTCACCGTGTCCACCATTACGGCTTCCGGCGGAGACTCGACTTCCGGCACCGGCGGCTCCGCCTATGGCTGGCAGCTAATGCCCGGGGCATTTCAAGAGGCGGTCTCCTTGACAACCGCGGGGAATCTCGGCGACGTGACCATCAAGGGCACCGTAACCGCCTTGGGAGGTAACTGGGGACAGTCCTTGCAGGGGAATGATGGGGAGGTCTATGTATCGGCAGCCGGTGGGCTCGTGGATGGGTTGGCCACGCCAGACCTGCTGGATGTTTGGGCCGGCAGGTTGACGGCCAACGCGACGACCGGCGTGGGTTTGGCCAATCCGCTGGACACTCAGGTCACAACGTTGAATGTCACCAATTCCATTTTCGGTTTCGGCAGCGGGAACATCGATATCAACGAGTTCGATGCGGTGGACGTGTTCCAGTTGACCAACGATGTGGATGTGGATCAACTGACAGGATCGATCCGCTTGGTGGCGGGCGGGACGATCACGTTGCTGACCAAGGCGAATCCCCCGCTTCCGTTGTATACCCCTCCCTATCCGACCTATCAGGCCAGCGGCGTCCAGGCGACTGACGGTAACGTAACACTGACCGCGGGTGTCACGGCAGGCGTGAACGCCGATGGGGTGCTGAACAACGTCGTGACCCTTAAAGCGAGGACTTCGACGACGACGAGCACGGCTGCCGTGACGATCTCGGCTGAGCGGGACGTGCTCGGAGACGCCGCTGGCGACATCACCACGGCGGACGGGAATGTCACAATCACGGCGGATGCAGATGGTAGCGGGCTGGGCGGCAACAACGACGGGACGATTCAGCTGCGGGGCGACATCACGGCCCTAGGGGGCTCGGTGACGTTGAGCTTGGCCGACTGCGACGGCTGGCTCGGTGACGCGACGGTCGTCGCCGACGACGGCCGGATCTTATCGGCGCTCGACATCACCAAGAACGGCTTGGGGGCCTTGCGGCTGAACCGTGCCGGCAACACTTACACGGGTCTGACGACCGTCAACGATGGCACGTTGATCGTCAACGGCACGCTGTTCGACTCGGTGGCGGCAGGCGGCGTGGTGGTCACGGACAATGCGATCTTGGGCGGGAACGGCACGATTAACGCCGTGGTGTTGGTCAAGGCCTTCGGCACACTCGATCCGGGCGATTGCCTCGCCAACGGGGCGGCGCCTCGTTGCAGTCCTCAACCGGGCAAACTGACCGTCACTTCAGTGCCGCCGGAGGATGGCAGTACGGTGCAGTTCGAGTTCGACGCCACGTTCCGCGTCCAGCTGAACGGCTTGATTCCCGGCCAGGCGACGTCGGGGCCACCGGTCGATGGCGGCTACGACCAACTGGTGGTCGACGGGACTGTTAACTTGGGTGGCACCACGCCTCCGGGCGCCAACGGCGCGACGCTCCAGACCTCGGTGGGCGTGGGCTTTGTTATGCCGGTGGGAGCCGCGTTCCGCGTGATCAATAACGACTCGACGGAATTGGTGAGCAACCAATTCAACGACCTGCCGGAGGAGAGCTTCTTCTATGCGGGCAGCTACGTGATGAACATTTCCTACCAGAGCGGGTTGAACAACAACGATGTGACGCTGACCCATCCCGGCCGGTACGACTTCAACGCCTACCTGCCAGACACGGACCCCTATTACTACGAATCCGTCGGGCCCATGTATCCCGGGAACACCGCCCAAGCCTATTCTGAGAGCACCGGGGTGGGGTGGTCGACGACCTCGCCGAACGTGCTGCCGCAAGTCACGGGGCGGGGCGCGAGTGAAGGGGACAGCCTGGGGCGGAATACATATCCGGTGGGCGCAAGCCCGTCGGGGACTCCCGTCCGCCTGCTGCGCGACTTGCACTTCACGTACG
>JAPLNJ010000228.1 GCA_026692885.1 Planctomycetota bacterium
TTGCTGACCCGACCTGCTCACCGTTGGGCACATACGCGCTGATGACTCGCACCCCGCCAACCTCGACGGCAATCAAGCGGGCCTGCTGATCATCCCCGCCGTGACCCCAGCCACATTCGATCTGGCTGAGCGGCGTGCGGCTGAGGACAGCCACGCCGTTGTAGGTCTTCTGGCCGAACACGGCGGCGTGGTAGCCAGCCTCGCGGATGGGATCATAGGGAAACGACTCTTCTTTGGTCTTCAGCTCCTGTAGGCAGAGCACGTCCGGTTGGACCTGCTGCAGCCAGTCCAGGAGCCGTTGCTGACGGGCACGAACCGAGTTGACGTTCCAGGTGGCGATCTTCATGGTCTATGGCAGGCGCTCCAACCGCAGGTTGTCAACGTAGAAATGCGTTTTGACCGTAGCATAGCTGACGACACCAAGCCACGTGCACTGGGCGAACTCACGATTCACATACGGCAGCTTGTCGAACCGCTCAGGAGGTCGGCCGGTCGGTACAATCGTCAGGCTGTACGTCGGGGCATCCGAGCCCAGCGCAAAGTCAAGCTCCAGGTGGAACCACTGCCGGAGCGGCACCTTGGTCAGGTCCTTCCCACCAGCCTGAATCTGCCCCGTCTCCGTAATGCGCACCGAGGGTCCCGTCATCGACGATCCTGAGCTTTCATCCCGCAGCTCGACGTTGACCTTAGCCTCAGACTCCAGATAGCAGTCGCAGGCAAACCTAGCCCGGCCACGGTCCAGTCGGTTCGGTTTGATGACCAGATAAGGGAGGAAGCCCACTCTCGCGTCCGGCGCATCGACAAACTCCAGCACCCGGTTTGTTGGCGACACAGGATCGACTGCCACATGGATGGCGGTCTTCACATCGGTGTTGGCCGCCCACACCGGCTTGGCAGGAAATTTTCCTACCGGCGTACCGTCAAAGTCCTCGGACAAGATCACCGGGCTTGTCTCGTACGTCCGCGGCGGTGGAAATGGCGAATCCGGCGACAGAAGCTGGAGCCTTTCCGGCACCGTCGTGTCCAGCAACACTGCCGCGTGCTGTTGGAAATCGCGAAGCACCAACCGCAGCATGTCGTTCTGGTGCTGCCACTCCACGCCTGTCGTTGCGGGCACAACCTTCACGGCGGTTGGTTTCGTCCCCATCGGCAGTTGCAGTACGACCTCAGCGATCGGTGTCACGGGGTCGATCTCATGGCTGCTGTTGGGTTCGATCCGTTTGCCGCCAGCGAACGTGGTCAGGTCGCTGACGTGCAGGACAAGTTGTTGACGTTCACGGTGCCGCAGGGAGAAAACCAGATGCCGATACCGGGCCTCGCCAGACACCGCGAGCATCGGTCCCAGCCCCAACTTTTTCATCAGCCATTGGACCATGCCGTCTTCGTCAGGGTATGGAAAGCTCGCTGAAGCCAAGTAGGCGACGCGGCCTTTCCCCAGGGGACGCACAGTCACGACCGGCTCCTCCCGCCCCGCCAAGCGTGCCACAACTTCTGCACCCCGCGGCTCCATCTTCCAGCGCACCCGGACTGGCACCACCTGGCCGCCGATGTCCAGCGCCTGACGCCCTTGGTCTTTCCAGCCGGTCCGGGACACGCCCAGTAATTCCACGGTCTCCGGTGAATCTTGTTCCCCGGAACGCAGACTGCCGTCCGTGACGACGAGCGTACCGCCTTGCTCGACGTACTGCTTGAGCACGGCTATCGTCTCCGGGCTGATCTGACGTTGGTTGGCCAACACGACCATCCGCCAATGGCTAATCTGCTCGCGGAGCGTCTGCTCGTTGACCACGTCGACCCCGTAGTGAGCATCTTGTAGGGCGAACGCCAGGTTGCGAGGTGTCCCGCTGTCGAAGTAGCCGGTCTCAGGGCTGGTCAGGCCATGTTCCCAGGATGTTTCACTTAGCAGCACGGCGACCGGATTCAACGAATGGGTCCGGCCCAGGGCCTCGCGGCGGGCATCGACCAGCCCGCAACACGTTCGCAGGTGCGCGAACTGTTCCGGGGCCAGCTGATTGACCCACAGGAACCAACTGGAACCGCTGGACATCACCAGCCCGCCCTCCTGCAACATCCGCGGCAGCGTGCGGATGGGCTTGGGGTAGATCGCGCTCATCACATCGTGCGGTGTGTGCTCCTGAGCCGAGAGCATCAGACTGGCGAAGCGGCAAGCATACAGGGCATCCTGGCTGCTCCCGGCTCCCACATCACCACTCAGCGTGTCAGCAAAGTCAGGGGCCGTGCGTGGATCTCGTTGGCTGATCGCCCAGGACCAGTTGCTGGTGTAGCAGCAGTGGGCATCCGCCTGATGGATCGCATCGGCCAACTTCTGCTTATACTCGTCCAAGCGTTCGTGTTCGAGCCGTGCCCACCGCGGCCAGTCGGTATCCTTGGCATCTTTGGGTGGCTCTGCATTACCGGTGGCCTGCTTCCAGGCCGCCTTGCAGTTGCCGCAGTAGCAGGTGGGTGGAATCTGCCAGTCGCCGTCGAACCAGAAACCATCTGGCCGGTACCGCTCGCTGATCTCACGGACCATCGGGATCATCACCTGTTCGAGATAGCCAGACCCGTCGGCGCTGGGGCGGTTGCAGACCCGTGACTGGTTGCCCGCGGCATCCACCCTTTGCCAGTCCGGGTGCTGGTCGATCAGGTACGGTTCGTCGATGACGTTGATGTAGATCCACAACCGCGTGCCCAGCCGTCGTGTGACCTCACGCCACGTGGCGAGTGTATCGTAGCCTGCGAGCTTCGGGTTCGGCACGCCGACTTGGCTGGGGTACGTCGTGTAGGCACTACGGGCTGAGACCTGGATCATGTCCACCTTAATGCCGGCGAACATCGTCACGATGTCGTCAACCGACATTCCTTGGCCGAACGGGTTGCCGTGGTTGTCCCAGTGAACATTGACCGGCGAAGTCCAGTACCAGTCGTTCCGCTTGGAAGGGACAGCGGAGCTCGAAGGTCCTGCCACGGGCTGAGCCTGCACGAATAGCGGAAACAGCCACGACGCCAGAAGCCAAGATGTCAGCGCGCACTTCAGTCTTCGTCTCATGATACTGTCCTTCCGGAAGATCGCGGCGGACAAATCACGCCCCGCCGTCACTGCGGACAAGTGTACCCGGTGCCACGGGCGCCAAGCCACATGGTGTGGCCGAATCGACGGGCATGAAGGCGTAAGAGATAGGTGACCAGAGCGATGACTAAGGCCGGCGTTGTGATACTGAATCAGGCTGCCCGCGCGGCTCTGCCGCCGTGGAACTCCTTCGTCAGCCCACGGCAATGGTAGCCATGTTCAAGCACCCGACCAAGGTTATTCCTTCCGAGCCGGGCGACCGTCGAATACGGGCAGAACCAGGACGCCTGCCACGGCTGGCGGTCAATCCAGGAGGACCAGCGCGTCGGGCAGTTCGTTGACGTCATCAGCCTGACGCGGCAGGACAGGCGCCAGACGTTGGCCGGCAGCCTGGATGGTCTGGCAGAAGGCGCTCGTCACGTCGCCAGCTCGCAGGGCGACGATCAGCGTGTCGCGGAGTTCGTCGAGGGTCGTCTGGCCGATCTTGTCCAGCACCAGTTGGTCAGCCAGCACCGCAGCCATCCGCTCGTAAAGTGAGACGTAGATCAGCACGCCGGTCTGACCGGCGGTGCGATGGACGCCCCGGCTGTAGAACACTCCGCGTGCCCGGGCGACCACTTCATCGGCCATCTGGGTGCGGGAGGTGAAGAGTCGACGCAGAGGCCCCACGTACGTCGCCAGTGCTGCTCCCACCACAAACGCCAGTACCGTGGCGGCCAGCATCACCAGCAGCTTCCAGTGCGGCCAGGCCGCCTCCCAGGAACCGTGCTCGTGCTGAGCCGCAGGGAAGACAAACCATACCACCACCATCGCCGCCAGCGCCAGCCACAGACCGACGATGTCTTCCGGCCGATCATATCGGCCCGAGGCACTGGCCACGACGGGGACGATCTCCGCGGACGTTCCGCGTTCGGCTAGCTGGACGGCCTGGTTGATCCGTTCCCTGTCCTGCGGATTGAAAGCCTGCGATGCTCGTTGCATGTTGACTTGCTCCTGCCGTATCGAACCAGGGCGTACAGCCAACGCCCGGTGGGTGTCATGAACTTACCAGGACCCGGTCGCGCCGCCGCCGCCGGAAGAACCACCACCGAACGACCCGCCGGAGAAGCCACCGCCGCCTCGGGATGAGGATGTCAGCATGTGGTAGAGAAGCGTGCCGATGATCGCGAACACCGCACCCCAGAGCAGCCAAGCCCAGCCCCCTGAACCGCGGCGGATCAGCGAAATCACGGTGAAGATCCCCAGTCCAACGGCACCGAGCACGAGCGCGTAATGCCACCACGGCCGAGGACGCATCGGCAGCTGCAGCCCCTGGGCCATCTTCGCCAAGCTCTCGACACCCAACACGATGCCGCCCGAGAAGTCGTCTTCTTTGAACTTGGGCACGATGTACTCGTCCATGATCTGGCGGCACAGTTCGTCCTGCTCGCGGCCCCAGCCCGCACCCAGTTCGATCCTCGCCTTGCGGTCACCTTTGGATACCAACAGGAGAATGCCGGTATTCCAGGTCGTGTCACCCAGCTTCTCGTGCCCGATGCCCCATTGGTCAAATAACAGCCTGGCAAAGGTTTCGATCCGCAGGTCGGCGCCTCCGTGGGTCGCCATGGAGTCGATCGTCACGACGATGATCGGAGTGGCCTTGGCCTTCAGCAGATCGGTGCAGACTTGCACGATCTTCGTCTTGTCGGCTGGGTTGATCATGCCGGCCAAGTCGCGGACGAACTCCTTGTCGCCAGGGCGTTCGAGGTCTATACGGAGGGCCAGGGCAGGTCGCGGAACGATAGCCGACACTACCGCAACCAGAAACAGGAGAATTCCGCAGAACCGGATACGTGGGCATTTGGCATTCATAAGTGCCAGCGTAATGCCCTGCCGCTCGGATCGCAAGGCGTTAGGGGCAGCGGGTCCTCGACTTCGACCATCTGCGTCTTGAGATAGCAGGTATCTTCGCTCCTTGGAATGATGTGCGACAGGGAGTCAGTGTCGGTTGGGCGGCTGGTCTGCCGTCCCTCATACCGGCGAACGGCCCAGCTTGTCTGATTCAGTCGTCACGACTTGTTCTGCCAGGATCATGCGTTCGGCGATGGGTGGGTGGGTCCTACGGGACTGTCTGACGGCCGCTCATCGGTAACTGGCGCTCTCAGGCCATTTTTCGATCCGCCCCAAATAGCCTCAGTCGCGGCGCGGCGGCTTCCTCGCGCAGCAGCTTGCGCACCTGAACAAGTGAGCGAATCGCCGCGGTGTGCCGCCGTTGGGCCGACTCCAGCCGCTTTACAGATTGTCCCACTTTGTTGGATGGATGGGGGGTTGGGGTAAGAAACTGGTCTCCAGCGACTTGGGGTTTTCGGGCAGAGTATGGGTGCAAAGAACTGCCCCCCCAAATCCGGAGATCGACAAGGATGGTAATGCAAACA
>JAPLNJ010000229.1 GCA_026692885.1 Planctomycetota bacterium
CGACACTCCGCAGGGTGCGCTCCGCAACGTGGTCGATGGCTGGTTCTACGCCTTGGAGGAAGACGTCCTGGCGGAGGGCACGATCCGGGCAGCCGACCAGCAGGCACTGGTCACGCGGACGGCCGAGTTGCTGGAGCAGCGGTTGGCCAAGGTCACCAGCACTGCTCCGACCTTCAGCGCGGCCCTGCGGGGCTACCGCGAGGCCCAAGCTAGGAACGACAAAGCTGCCTCCGAAGGAATCTTGGCGTGGCTGTCCGGCCAGCCGAACGTCGCGGCTGCGGCAAAACGGTCCGCGGGCGTCAAGGGCGACATCGACCACTTCGGCGCCCTGAGCTTCCTCCAGGGCGTCTTGATCGTCCTGCGCGATTCCGGGCACCCGGGCCTGCTGCTGGTCCTGGACGAGGTCGAGACCATTCAGCGTGTCCGCGGGGACGTTCGGGACAAGAGCCTGAACGCCTTGCGGCAACTGATCGACGAAGTGGACTCCGGCCGCTTCCCTGGCCTATACCTTCTGATTACCGATTACCGGCACGCCGGCCTTCTACGACGGACCCCAGGGGGCGCACCGGCTAGAACCCTTGGCCCAGCGGCTGCAAGTCGATTTCCAGACCGAAGCTCGCTTCGACAACCCCCGGGCAGTTCAGATGCGGCTGTCGGGCTTCAGCCTGGACCGGCTTTGCCAAGTCGGCTGCAAGGTCCGGGACATTTTCCAGCAGCACGCCAAGGCACCGGAGCGGATTGCTGCGGCCTGCGACGGCAGTTACGTCCGAGAGTTGGCCGAAGCCGTCACCGGCAAGCTCGGCGGCAAGGTCGGCGTGGCCCCGCGGATCTTCCTGAAGAAGCTGGTCGCCGACATTCTGGACCGCGTCGATCAGTTCCCCGACTTCAACCCACGGCAGCACTACGCACTGACTATCGCCGAAACCGAGCTGACGCCGGTAGAACGGCAGGCGATGGGGGCGACCGACGTGGACCAGATTGAGCTGGAGATTTAGGGCGAATGAGAACCGAAGTGATTCCAAGCGGCTTTGTTGAACAGTTGATCGGGAGCGAACCGTATCAACAGTTGCTGACCCGTAAACCGCCCTTCGATCTTTTCAGGATCGTCGGCAAGCTGACTGAGAATCCATCGTCACGCGCGCTGGCCTACCTGCTCGACTCTAGTCGAGACCACGGGCTCGGAACGCTTTTCTTCGAGGCCCTGATCCGTGAGATCCTTAGTGACGCCAAGGACGAAGACGTAAGGAGCCTCTTGCAGCGGTTCCTGGACGTGAAGGGAACCGAAACCGAATGTAGAACGGAGTGGTGCACAGACGAACGACGGCGTGTGGATGTTCTGGTGCGTGTCCTCGACCGGCACCGACTTCCTGCAGGGGTTTTGGGAATCGAAAACAAGCACCTAACGTCTGACGAGCAAGACAAGCAGATTGCAGATTATCAGCGTGCCTTAGTGCAGTGCTTTCCTGAGAACATTCCACGCCTTCTAATCTTCCTTACGCCAGGCGCGCGTCGATCACGAACCGCCGAGGAGGTTGGGGGGTGTCCGCATATCGGCTGCTCCTATCGGACTGTATCGGCGGCGCTTCGGTCGTGCGTCAGTCGCTTGCACGGTCCGGTTGCAGTCTTTGTTTCCAGCTTGGCGGATCATTTGGTGTCGAGACTAGAAAGCGGTGCGGAAATGGACAACGACGTGAAAGCTGTTGTACGTGACCTGTACAAAAACCCAAATCACCGCAGGGTTATTCGCCTGATTCAGAAACACATGCCGTACTTCGGCACGCTGCTTCCGTGGATTGAACAGCGAGTCCTTACCGAAGAAGTGTCTGACATTCCGTTTGCCGTTTACATCTGGCCGAAGGAGAAGGATCGTCGCCATCTGCAGCAGGTATACTTCGAGCCCACGGAACTGCGGCCTTGGACAAGACCCCACGGATTCCGGCTGTATTATGTCTTGCACGCCGATCACAAGGCACTTGATTGGCATACGCCCGATCTGGGCGACCGCGTTTTCGTCCAGCTCTTGGCATCCTGCAAGAAACCTACGGGGAGACAGGCCGTCAAGAGAATGAAACTCGCAGACGTGTTTCCGTCGAGCGTTGGCCTCAGGGCATTGGAGAAGAAGTGGTATCCGCTTTGGTCTGCCGGGACGTACACCCTTCAAGACTTCGACACGGACGATGTGCAGGGATGCAGTCGATTGCTGATTGATGCGATTCGATCGACGTACCCCATAATCAAAACCACCCTCGAACAACGATGCAGACCGGACCGAAGTATTGTGGAATGACGCACACGAGTCACACCGGTGAGCAACTTTGACATCCTACACCCTGCCCTACAGCACCACATTGTGAACAGCCTCGGCTGGCGCGAGCTGCGGCCGTTCCAGGAGGCGGTGATTCCGTCGATCCTGGAGGGCCAGCACCACATCATCCTGGCTCCCACCGCCGGCGGCAAAACCGAGGCGGCGTTCTTTCCGGTCCTGTCCCGCATGCTCACCGAGGGTTGGCCCGCTCTGAGCCTGCTGTACATTTGCCCGATCAAGGCCCTGCTGAACAACCTGGACATCCGCCTGCAGCGTTACTGCTCCCTGGTCGGGCGCCGCTCGGCGCTGTGGCATGGCGACGTGAAGACCACGGACCGCAAGCACATCCTGCAGGAGCCGCCGGACTGCCTGCTGACCACGCCGGAATCGTTGGAGGTGATGCTGGTTTCGCCCAACGTGGACTCCCGCCGTCTGTTCGCCAACCTGCAGGCCGTGATCGTGGACGAAATCCACGCGTTTGCCGGAGATGATCGTGGCTGGCACCTGCTGTCGGTCCTGAAGCGAGTCCAGCGATTGGCTGGTCGGGAGCTACAGCGGATCGGGCTGTCGGCCACGGTCGGTAATCCCGAAGACCTGGGACAGTGGCTGGCCGGTTCGTGCCAGCGGCCACGCTGCATCTTCCTGCCTCTGGAGGCACCCAGCGGACAGCAAGCCGAAGTCAAGCTGGACTTCGTAGGCTCCCTGCGCAACGCCGCCGTAGTGATCTCCCGGCTGCACCGTGGCGAGAAGCGGCTGGTATTCATCGATAGCCGGGCCCGGGCGGAGGAACTTGGGGCCGAACTACGGCAACTCAACGTCACCAACTTCGTCACCCACAGCTCGCTCAGCCAGGAGCAACGTCACCAGGCCGAAGAAGCCTTCTCCTCACGCAGCGACTGTGTCATCGTGGCCACCAGCGTGCTGGAGCTTGGGATCGACGTGGGCGACCTGGACCGGGTCATCCAGATTGACAGCCCGCCGACCGTGTCCAGCTTACTGCAGCGGATGGGGCGTACAGGCCGCCGCTCGGGAACGCAGCGTAACTGTCTGTTCTTGGCCACTCGTGACGAGACCTTGATCCAGGCTGCCGGGCTGATCGATCTGTGGGTTGCCGGGTACGTTGAGCCGGTGGTCCCGCCGCCGGAACCGTACCACATCCTGGCCCAGCAACTGATGGCGATCGCCCTCCAGGAAGGCGGCGTCGGCCGTACCGACTGGCTGCGTTGGATCGCAGGCGTACCGGCCTTTGCCAGCATGTCTGCCGAGCACGTTGAGCAGATCGTCAGCTGGATGCTGGAGCATGAAATCTTGTGGGATGAAGCGGGGATCTTGTGGCTGGGGCGTGAAGGCGAGTCCACCTACGGCCACCGCAACTTCCTAGAGTTATTTTCGGTCTTCACCTCCCCGCCGCTGTTCTCCGTGTTGCATGGGCGTCAGGAACTGGGCTACGTCGATGAACTGACGTTCCTGCAAAAGCAGGACGGCCCCAAGGTCTTGCTGCTGGGTGGTCGAGCCTGGCAGGTGAACTACGTGGACTGGCAGCGTCGCATGGCGTACGTCGAAGCCACGGAGGCTCCAGGGCGATCACGCTGGAAAGGTGCAGGCCGCGGGCTTTCCTACCGCGTGTGCCAGGCAATCAAGCAGGTCCTCGCCGGCTCTGGCAGCCGCGATTGCTGGTCGCAACGGACGCAGGCTCGCATGGAAGAGATCCGGGCCGAGTTCTCCTGGCTAGATGCCGGCAACACGGTCGTGCTGGCTAGAACTCACGGCGAAATCCAGTGGTGGACCTTTGGTGGTGCCGGCGCCAACGCGTCTTTGTCCCAGGCCCTATCGGAAATCATCGGTAGCCGCGTCAGCAGCGACAGCCTAGCCTTGAGCTTCGGAACCTTGGTGACAATGGACGCTGTTGAAAGTGCCCTACAGCAGCTGCGGCAACGTGATCCGGGACAGATGCGTCCCCGCGTGGAAGACGAAGCCGTCGATGGTCTGAAGTTCTCCGAATCCCTGCCGCGTGAGCTGGCGGTGAACATGCTCCAGAACCGGTTGGCTGACGTTGACGCCCTGCATCGTGTGCTTTCCCAATCGCAGCGGTTCGTAAGCTGCGGTACGTCCACGAACACCGCGACCCTTCAATCTGGTGAGGACTTAGCCGGCTTTCCCAAGCGGTCTCCGGATTCAACGCGAAGATAGGACAGCGGCTATGTCTGAAAGCCCCCGTATGAACCATCCGGCCCTTGCCGAAATCCTGAAACGACTTGGGCAGAACTGGATGAAGTGGCGGAGTAGATGGCAGCGACATGTGCATAAGTCGCAGGCGCTCGAACCGACATCCGCGCAAGATGCCGAGGCAGTAACATCTTGGGACGCCTACCACGACCACCCCTTCCCAGACGTAGTCGAGTGGCTCAGCGGACGCGTCGCGATTCCCGCTGATCAGCTCCTGCGAGTGTTCACGACGACCTCTTCAGATGCCTTCAAGTGGGCGGAGCCTCTCAAGGTATGTGATAAGGATGGAACCACAGGCGAGCTTTGGGCCAAGCTCAGAGAACAGCACGCAGCTCTGTTGCGAGAAGTGGGTCTCGACCGTTCCCTCGATGTGCAAAGTGCGGTCAGCGATTGCACGGTTGATCCAATCACGTCACCGAAGCCCGATGCGGCAATTGTCGAAGATGCTGCCACAACGGGGGCTGCATCGACTCCGTCAGGTGCTGCCCCGGTGTCACATCTTGCCCCCGAGTCGTGTCCGCAGGTAAGACCGGAAGTGGCCGATGGCGATTCCTGGTGCCGTACGTTGCCCAAGGAATTTGAAGACGCCAGCTGGGTGAGTTTGTGCCTGACGACACAGCCGGCTGTCACGGAGCACCTGGTCCGATTGCGTGACGGACGATTTTGCATGGTCTGGTGGGACGTACACGGAATGCTGTATCGGTGGTCCGAGGTTCGGCCAGAGTACGCCCGAGACAAAGCCGAGCCTGTGCGACTCTACCGCGGGCTGACAGCATGGAGTCAAGTGTTCGACTCACCAGCAGGGGTTCCAAGCAGCAATAGTCGTGAAGGAACCGACAGCACAGCGTCGGCGAAGCCGCTGGCTGGCGCGGTGAATGGCGAAACCAAGGGAGATTCAGATTCAGTTCGTGTTGCAACGCGGGTTGACAAGTCGGCGTCCACGCACGCGGGCGGGGGCGAAGCGACGCCCCAGGACCAGGACGCAGCAGCCGGCAGCGGCAAGAAGAAATTGGTGGCAAGTTCAGTGGCGAAATCAGCCGCTTCATCATCATTTGCCGTATTTCTGAGCCACAACAGCAAGGACAAGCCTACCGTGCGCGAGTTGAAGCGGTCACTTACGACGCATGGGTTCGCCGTTTGGCTGGACGAAGATGAGCTTCGTCCGGGCATTCCTTGGCAACAGTTGCTCGAATCCGGCATCAGAGCGTCGGGTAGCGTGGCCGTACTCGTCGGCAAGGATGGGTTTGGCCCCTGGGAAGACGAAGAAATGCAAGCCGCGATTGTCCTAGCGGTTAAGGACAAACGTCCCGTGATTCCCGTCTTGCTGCCAGGCGCGGCGACCCAGCCGGAGTTGCCCATGTTCCTCGGCAACCGCACCTGGGTCGATCTCCGTTCCGGTCTCACCGATGACGGGCTGGCGAAACTCATTTGGGGTATCACTGGTAAGAAGCCGTCGCCGTGACCGATGCGGGCC
The DNA here is from genome assembly GCA_026692885.1 of Planctomycetota bacterium. The sequence continues at coordinate 6,006 of JAPLNJ010000229.1, forward strand.
TCCGGGAGAGCCTGTCCCCGAATCCCCCGTGATTGCCGCTTACCGTGCGACTGCTGCTGTACTCAAGGCCGCCCTCCCGTTGACTTGGCTCTATCGAGCGGCGCCAGTGTCCAATTCACCTTCGCCTCAGGAGCCTGAGACGGCAACATTGAGGTAGACCTGTCCCAACGCTTGCCGAACGGGTCAACCGTTTTCGTGGGCAGCTAACAAACACCGCACAAGCAACCCGCTCTTGGCCGAGCGGATGCTGAGCTGGAAGTTGTTCGCCTGGTCGGGATGGACTTTCTGAAGCTCGTGGCCGAGTCGCAGCGACCCTCTTGGCAAAGGCGGTGACGGAGCGCAAGGCGATGCGTCCCCAGACGGGGAGATGCTTGGCAGACCCTTGGTTGCGAGGTAGACTGCGCGTCCATTGAATCGGTTGTCCGATAGGCCGCTGTTATCGAGTTGCCGATTTGTGCTCCACGACCCAGCCTGACGATAGCGAGACAGATACCGCTTGCAGCGACGGCCGAAAATCATGAGTGATCCGGATCAAATCCTACCAGCACCGGCAAAGGTCGACGAAGACCTCGCACAAATCGAGCGGGCGGTGGTCCCCAGTGAGCCTTTAGGCGACACGGGCAGGGCGATTCAGCCGCCCGGGGGCCTGTCGGTCGTCGAGTCGCTCACCAAGGTACTTCAGCCGCCCGGGGTTTCGCCGTTCCAAGCGATTCAAGAAATGATGCGCTCGCGGACGTCGGCTCTTGAGGAATTAACAGCGACAGACTTGTTGACGATCTGGACAAAGTGAAAAACAAGGAAGCAGACGTGTTCATCCTTGCTGCAGACGAGGAAGCGTACGGTATCCTCCACAGAAAAAAGGGACAACAAGCCCGTGACGCCAAGAAACGATTTGCGCAAGTGTTCCCCAAATTTGAGAGGATTCCCGAGGAACCTAGCCCGACGCACATTCCCGGCGAGGACGCTTACGTTTCGGCGCAGAGGCTTCGCGTCTACGACCGCGTCCTGCTGGTCGTGGCAAGGGAGGAACCTTGTTGGGTCTTGAACGGCTACCGCCAGGCAAATCCGCCGATGAAATTCGTTTGCCGCTCTGCTCCCAGCGGCAGCAGGACCCCAGTGCACCCGGCCGCAAACGTCCCCCTGATTCCGCCGGCTGCATCGGGTTCCTCGCTGCCGAGTTGCCCGCCGTCGTGATCCGCGAGGACCAGCACGGCCGCCGCGTGGTGTCCGCTCCAATCGGCCGCCGATCGTGCGCGAGGGGCTGCAGGACCACGGGCACCGCGTCCACTTGGTCATCACCGCCCGCGACTTCCACCGCCTGATCCTGCTGGTGTTCTTCACGGCTTCGATTTTCTCCTTCTGGGCCAGCCCGGCACTGACCTTGATGCCGCACTTCGCCAGTTCGGCGACGACACTCACGACGCTGGGCACGGCACCGCTGAAGCAGCAAACGTATCGTCCCCGCAGCCCGCCTCACCAGATGTCCGGCCACTTGCCGTCCAGCATGACTTCGTGCGCGTGCAGCGTCTGACGGAGGTCGTCGTCCATCGACCGATCGTCGAACGGCATGGCCAGAACGTGGTCCACGGACGTGCCGTGGCCGCCGACCAGCTTTACGCTTGTCTGCGGGCTGATCATCGCCCGCATGGCGAGGTTCGCCGGATGGGCCGCACGCCGGGGATCTTCCTGGGTTTCGATGACGAGGACCTTAGCAGGCTGGTCGCAGTAGATTCCAACACACCGACCCTGGCGGGTGTGGATCAGGATTTTGGGGCTGCCAGGCGGCACGGTGATCAGGCCGTCTGGGGTTGTGAGTTCGCGGCGGGTGGACGCTGGCCGATTTCGGGTACGTCGGGACATCGTGGGACTCCTGGAGAAAGGGTGGGCCGCCGGAAACAACCCGGTAGCCGGGCGATTCCTGGCACGGCGGAAATGTCAGCGGGCACCGGTACCGTGTCCGGAATTGGGCTCAAGAAATCGGGAACGGCCCACACTATGGATCATGCCGCGGGGCGGTGGCGGATTTTAGGCAAATTCTGCTCGTGATCCTTGCAGCCCCCGCGGGGCCAGGGAGCCCGGGTGCCCGCCTGCGATTCTTGCAGCCCCGCTGGCGGCCCCGGCGGGCAGGGTTGGCTTAGAACCAGGGCGAGCGCCGAGGGCCGTAGCGGGCCAGCGGGGTTGGCCTGGGCACAAGACGGGTCAGGAAAAAAAGGCGGCCGGGAGGGTAAGCACCGAAATGCCTTTGGGGCCGATGGCCCCGCACCTCCCGGCCAACCGATGTCGTTTCGCCCGGAAAACATCCGCGTTGCTTACGTCGATGCACACTGAACTTTGCCGCTCACCAAAAGTGACCCGCCTGTTGTGCTCACGTCGACTGACCCACTTCTTGGAAAGAGCAATCCTGCCAGGGCTGGAGTTAGCGCCGGTGCCAGCGGGTCGGACGCCGCCCCCGCACTGCCCAGGTCTGGCCCGGTGTCGACTACCCAGGTTGCCACCAAGCCGGTGGAACGCTCTCAGCCGCAGTGCCCGCCTTCTACTTTGCGACAGCCCAGCCGGAGGCCGAGTCTCTGGATGCGCTGGCGGGATGTTGTGAAGAACTTACCGGACGCCTCCGCCAAGCCGCTGCCGCCGCAACCCTTTGGGAAGAAGTCGAGGCGACCATGACCACCAAGGTACTACAGCGGCCGACGCTGATCCTGAACCGCAACTGGCAGCCGGTGAACGTGGCCTCCGTGGCCCGGGCGCTGGTGCTGGTCTGCCGCGGCAACGCCCGCGTCGTGGACCCGCACGACTACCAGCTGTACACCTGGGAGGATTGG
>JAPLNJ010000230.1 GCA_026692885.1 Planctomycetota bacterium
CAGCCGCCGGAGTCGTAGGTGACGACGGGGGCAAATCCGCCGCTGCCATTTCCGAGTAGGACGCCCACATTGTTGCTGCCAGAGTTGGCGACGGCGAGGTCGCTGTGTCCGTCGGCGTTGAAATCGCCCACGGTGACCGAACGAGGAAGCAAGCCGCCGGAGTCGTAGGTGACGGCGTTGGCAAATCCACCCGCGCCATTTCCGAGCAGGACGCTGACATTGTTGCTGGAATAGTTGGCCACGGCGAGGTCGCTGTTGCCGTCGCCGTTGAAGTCGCCCACGGTCACCGAACGAGCCGAGGAGCCACCGGTCGGAAACGTCCCCACCGCAACAAACCTGCCGGTGCCATCACTGAAGGACAACGTGACATTGTCGCTGGCGTAACCGGCAGTCACCAAATCAAAAATCCCATCCCCATTGAAGTCGGCGGCGACGATGGATTGCGGCGAGGCGTAGCTGTCGGTCGGGTACGCCGCACCCGACGCGAAGAGTCCCCGCATCGGCGGCACCGCAACAAATTCCTCCTGCCAGTCTCCGCCTGGCGCGCCGTTTTCGTCTCCATCCAGCTGACCGACGGCGTCGGTGATCGTATCGCGCACGGTCAAGCGGTAGACACTTTCGGGCAGCGCCGTAAAGTGGAGCGTGGCGGTGGTGCCGGAGGAGGTAACAGAGAGCGGCAGGAGCATGTCATCCGCCGTGCCGAGCAAGGCGTCCGGACCGAGGCTCTGCAACCGGTAGTTGGCCGCCAGGTCGGCGCCCAACACCGGAAAGCTGAAGTTGACGTGTAACGACGTCGTTCCGGCTTCCAGCGTCCCACCGGTCGCCAACGACGGCGTGGTGTCGGTGACCGTCAGCGGTGCGGTCGTGTCCACCGTCAGTTCGTTGCTGGTGCCGTCGCTAGCCGTGTTGCCGACAGCGTCGGTGGCGGTAGCCGCCACGTTGTACGTCCCGTCAGGCAACGCCGTGGGCACCAAGACGCTCCACGTCCCACCATTCACCGTCGCGGTCAGCGTCTGACCGCCGACGACCACGCTCACCTCAGCCACACCGCTGGTGGGTGTGGCGTCGCTTACCGCCCCGCTCAGTGTCGGTTTGGCGTTCCTGATCACCAATCGGGAAACCGTCACCACCGGTGGTGTCGTATCCAGCGTGAATCCCACCGCGAACGCCTGAGTCGTGTTCCCACATGCATCTTGCGCGAATAATTCGAGCCTATGCACGCCATCGGCCGACCCATCGCGTGCCAGGCCGGGATCGAAGGTGAAACGGCCCTGCCGGTCGAAGCTTACGGGCAGTGCGGCTCCGCCATCGAGCTGTGCGATCAAACTGGCCACGCCCGTCAAATCGCTGGTGGTTCCGGCGATCCGCGCGTCCGACGTGATACCGTCGTCATTGGGAGGCCCAACCGCTGTGTCATTCACCAACCGAGCGCTGATGACGGGGGGGCGATCGTCCGTATTCAGCACGCTGATGATGGTCAACACGTCGAGCGGGCTGTGAATGCCATCGCCGGTGACGTCATAGTAGGGTGATGACGTGTCACTGGCGTCGCGGGTGGGCAACGTGACCGTGCCACGGTTATTGAGTGCGACAATGCTGATCAGAACGTCCAGCGGGGTCACGAGACCGCTGGTGTCGACGTCGAAGGCGTTGTCCGGATTCTGCCAACCAGGTCCCGTCAACAACAGACGCTCTTCCAGCCGTTCGAACAGCCGCCGTCGCCGGCCATCATGGTGGGTGCGTAGCACGGTCCGACGCATTCTCTGCCGTTTCGTGAGCTTCATCGCAGAACTCCTTAGGGCGGGTTGCGCGCCGGGGTGACACATAGGGGCGAGCATTTCTTGCGAGACAACCAGGGCCTTGATCGTAAGGTTGCGCACTGCTGTCCGTGCTGGCAACGGTCCGGGTGGCTGGCGGCTGAGCCTAAGCGAAGCCCCAGTACCCGGTTTCTGGGGCATCGCTGCACTCTGCCCCAGCCACCCTGACCCCCTGCTGCTGATGGGCTTCCAAGACCGTCCCGATCGGCCTGGAAAGGCCGACCTACGGGTAAGTTATTTCCTGCCGCTCGCCTTACCCAATCCTCGAGTTCCAACGGCACGAGCGATGCGAGCAATTCGGACGTCGAAAACACCTAGAATCGGGGGATCGCCTTCCCGATGGAAGGACAGTCTATAGTTCGCCCATAGACGCTGCAAGCAGACGCAGTTCATCCCCCCCCGAACAAGAAAACTTAACCGCTCACAGTCGCACGGGCGATCGCTTCTCCAGCGCGGCCGCTTTGGCGATCAATCCGCCGTAGCGTTGGAACCTGAACATTTTTTCAGCCAGGCTAGATTGAAACGATAGTGAAGTCGGCTGGAGATCAAGTGGATAATTCCGTCGGGGCTTTGCGTGGCGGCCAAGTAACCGGCGTGTTCGGCGCGGGTGGGGGTGGCCGTAAAGCGGCCTGTATGAGCACCGCCGTCGTATTCGCCTGCACCGGGGGTCAGCAGCTTGCGCGCGGGCCAAGTCTGGCCTTCGTCGAAGGACAGGGCGACGAACATGCCGTGGCCGGCGAACGGATGGCCATCCTTGCCGGTGAAAGTCATCCCGTTGGCTTCGGGTATCAGGCGATTGCTGGAGGTGAACGAAACCAGCATGAGCGGCCCTTCCTGGAGACGCTTCAACACCAGACGCTGACCGCTGCTGATCGGCGGGAATGGGCTGGCCGTGTAGGTCCAGGTCTGGCCCAAATCACCCGAAATGCTCATCGGCATGCGACCGTTGATGGTGTCGCCACGGCCCAGCGCCAGCAGGCGTCCCTCTTTGAGTTCGACCACTCCGGCGTGAATCCCAGCGATGGTCCCTGCGCCTGTGCCAGCCTGGGTGAAACGTGGCGCGGGCTTGCCGTCGCCGGGGTCGGACCACGTTTTCCCGCCATCGGTGCTCACGTGCGACGCGGTGCCCCCATTGCCGCCGGGGACTGCATCGCAGTTCTGAATCAGCACGCCCTTGGCGGTCATGATCGTACCGGAGATGACTTGGTGGCGTCCGGTGACTTGGGGTCCGATCGGTTGTGGCGGCGTCCAGGTGACGCCGTTGTCGGTGCTGGTGCGCAGCAGCAGCGCGAGCCGTGCCCAGCCTTTGCCGCCGTCGGGCGCCAGGCCGTTGAAATGATAGACCGTCCCTTGGCCATCATGAAAGATGCTGGATCCGTGCATGTTGCGATTGGGCGACTTGAAAAACTCACTGGACGGATCCCACGCTGCCTGACCCGCTCGCAACCGGCTGGCGAGCACCGTCAACTCCGTGCCTGTTTCCGCGCCGGTCGAATACCAGATGGCCAGCAGATCGCCATTGCCGAGCCAGGTGATGGAGGGCTGGTGGTTGTGTTTATGGAAAGGTTCACCAGCCTCTTGCGGGGCCAGCACAAAGGGCATCGGACCCTCGAAATACGGCTGGCTGGTGTCCGGCCCGCCGGACCAATCCTTCCGCTGCTGCGAGACATCCTTGGCCCAGCGGGGTGGCGTCGCGTCGGGGAGCGGCTTCGTCGCTACGACTCGACCGTCCACCTCCTCCACTTGGAAGTGGCGGTAGGTTGACGGCGCCGTAGGTTCTGCGGCCGTCGCGCTGACGGCGGTCCCCAGGATACCTGCGAGGATTGCGGCAGCGGCAAGGAGGTTGGCTTTCATGGTTTGACCTTTCAGGGTTTGATGTGTGTGACGGTCTTCGCGAATAACTCTTCCGTCAGGCTTATTCGCCTGTACATCATGTCGTCGCCCATACTCTGTCGTTGAGGGTTATCGCGATCGCACAGCGGCGATTGGACGTGAGTGTCATGCCACTGGGCGAAGCGGAACTTGGGTGGCGACAGCGCCCCGTTCGAATCGGCGGACGGTATCGGCTGCCACACACCCGCCACCAGGGCGCCCCCCGCCATGCTGACTCCGGCGACTCGCAGGAAAGCTCGACGATGAAGTGCGTGCGTCATGGCCAGCTCTTGAATCGCAGGACGGCGGGAACTATTGAGTCCTAGGTTGCCAATGGAATGGGAGGGCGAGGCTCCTGCCGAGCCGGACACGGCCCACGGCTCGGCAGGAGCCTCGCCCTCCCAGCTCGACGTTCCATTACCTGCGCAGGACGCAATAGATGGGAGACGTTAGCAGTTCGCAACGTTACGATCAAGGCCTGGAACCCGATCCGATCCCAGCAAGTGCTGCTGCCGCAAGTTTTGCGAAGAGCGTAAAGTCTCCGGTTCACCGAATCGAGTTTGGTGACGACATCGTTCCGCATCTTCCCCCAACGGCGATTCGAGCGGCTATCGAAGAAGTCATTGCCGGCGGCAATGCTCTGCTGCGCCGTGCCCTGCATCTGTTGTTGCACGCACTTAAGGACGTTGGTTACGTCGGTCTGGGGCCGTTGTGTTACGGACATCCCGACGAAAAGAAGTTTCACATCGACCTGTCTGCCGACGCGGAGGTGGCTCTCTTCGATGGCCGGCTCCGGTCTTTGACCAAGAACCCCGAGCACTGGGGCGAGCACGATCACCTCGTGGGAATGGCCGCCGAAGTCGAAGCTGGACGACGCGGGAACTACACGGTGCTCGTCTCGCCCGATGGTTGGCCGGTGGCTTTGATCTCCAGGACGAATCGCCCGCCAGCGCGGATCGCGGTCCCGATCACCAGCCGTCGCACAAGCAAATGATCGCTCAGATGCTGTTTCGCTGCCTGGCCGAGCGGGCGCCGAGCGGGCAGTACGTGCGGCGTCCGATCAGGGTGCAGGAGGTCGCCAAAATCGCGGGTTGCTCGGACGCTGCGGTAATCGATGTTGTGGATGTCTTCCGCCGCGACGATCGGAGCTTCCTGGTCCCGCCGGTGGGAGTGACGCTAACGGCTGACAGTATGCTCGACATCAGCCACGAAGCCTTGATTCGGCAGTGGCAGCGTCTCGGCGGGCAGAGCGAACAGCCGGGCGAGCACGCGTCGGCGCAGTCGTGGTTGGAGATCGAGGAGCAGTCTCGTCGCCGCTACCGGCGTCTGGCGGAAGCGGCGGAGAACGAACACACGGCGGGACTGTTGAGGAACCCGGAAATGGATTTCCTCAATCAATGGTGGGAAGCCTTTCAGCCCACCCCAGCCTGGGCCGAGGCCTGCGTGAAGAAGTCGTTCGAGCGGACCCCGTCATTCTCGAAACGCAGCCTGGCGGAAGCCGCCGCGGAGAATGCCGCGCGAGACGCCGATCAAGTTCGACGCAAGGCAGAAGATCAGCAGCGTATTGAAATGCTTCAGAACCTCGCTGAGGCTGAACGAGCGAAGGCGGAGGCGGAACGACAAAAGGCCAATAAACAGCGACTTGCAACGCGGATGCTTATCGGATTTAGTGCACTCGCCGTCGGCTTGGCTGCTTTCCACTTTACCGTGTGGCCAAACCCTCGATCAGTATGACTTCCCCAGGCTCAAGATGGAAATCGAAGACATCAAGGTCCGCCTGCAGGTGGTCGATGTTGGTGGTCCCGGTCAAGGGAATCATCCCAACATCGAGCGCGAACCGGAAGATAATCCGCGAAATCGTTCGACGGTGACTTCCGGGAGACGAACTGGTTCGCCTGTTGGCTGAACGCGCCGACGAAACCCTCGGTGTCTGGATCGAAAGAACTGCGGCGGGAAGTACGGTTCCTCGGCGTTGCTCCGGAATCAGGTGTGGATGGACGGGGCTTTCTTCATTCCCCCTCGATGCAGTAGAGGTGCTTCTCCCCACGTACGAATATCTGCCTATCCACAATCGCCGGAGATGCGTCGACTGGTTCGTCGAGCCGATTGGTGGCAAGGATTTCCAGGCGGGGCGAGTGCTTGATCACCAGGGTCGTGCCATCCCGGCCCGTGATGTAGACCCGGTTGGCGGCTCCGACTGGGGAAGCGTAGATGTTGCTCAGACCCGGCAATCGCTCGGCAGCCAGTTGCATCTTCCCCGTCTTCGCGTCCAAGCACGACAGAATCGCGCTGTTGACCTTGGTGAAGTACAGCAAATCGCCGTACAGCAGCGGCGACGGCACGTAGGGCGTATCACGATCGTAGTGCCACACAATTCGATCGCTGCCAGTGAGATCACCGCGGGCCTCCAGCGGCAACGCGTAGACGGCACTGCCGCGAAAGCCGCTCATGCAGACTACGGTTCCCCCGGCAGCCACAGGCGAGGGAATCGCGTTGACCGTCTGACCGCCGCATTCCCACAGCACTTGACCACTCGCCAAATCGTAGCTGCGAACTCGCTTCGTGGCACTGGTGATCACTTGGGCCACGCCCTGATGTTCCACGACAAGCGGTGTTGCCCAACTCGTGACGTCATCGCGGGCAACCTTCCAGCGGATCTCGCCGGTGTGCTTGTCCAGGACGAACAGACAGGAGTCTTCCTCGTGGTCCCAATTGACGACCAGGCAATCGCCATGCACCACGGGCGATGTCCCTTCACCGTAGCCGTAGCGGGTGCGCATCCGGCCCAGGTCCCGTTTCCACCGCAGGTCGCCGCCGAAGTCGTAGCAGTAGATGCCTCGCGATCCGAACGAGACATACAGTTGCTCTCCGTCGGTCGTGGGGGACGCCGACGCGTACCCGTGGTCGCGGTGGTGCCCTTCATGGGGCACCAATTCGTTGGCCACACGCTGCCAGCGCATGCGGCCAGTCGCGCGCTCCAGGCAGATCACGAGAAACTGATAATAGGCAATCGGCGGGGTGGTTTGCGGACTGCCCGGCGGAAGCTGCGAGAACTTCGGCGGCGGGTCCAAATTGCGAGCGGTTTCCACGGCAGTCAGGACAAAAACGTGGTCCCCCCAGACAATCGGCGAGGCCGTCCCGGCGCCGGCGATCTCGACCTTCCAGCGGATGTGCGAAGTCTTGTCCCAGGTTACGGGCGGGTCACCCCACGGTGCCACTCCGTCCGCCAAGGGGCCTCGCCACTGGTGCCAGCTCTTGGCCCGCAGGCTGGAAAAATCGTCCGCGAGACCGCTCGTGGGAAATGAGCACAGAATCAGAATTGCCATAGAAATTCGCATCACCCAACGCTCCTTTCCATACAATCGCTTGAGTTCTCAGATTCTGAGGCCCATGTCACTGGCGTGAACGTGTCGACAAAGAGTTGGGTTTAGCGAACCGCGGCCACCAGTTCAATCCCGTTGCCGGTTCCCAAATTGCGCGAGTACTTCTTTTCCTGCGGATTGTTCCAGTGCTCGTGGACCCCGAGGCTGGTGAGTCGTTTGACCGGCGTGGGGTGATCCGGGTCGTAGAACGTCCCTGAAGGCGGACTGGCCGCCAGGGCCGCCTCGTGGAGATAATCATCCACGCCCACTTGCCGCGGATAGTCATCCCACTCCGCCCAGAGGAAATCGCAGCCCACC
>JAPLNJ010000231.1 GCA_026692885.1 Planctomycetota bacterium
TGGGCAAAGCCTTGTTCGAAGACGGGATCTTCGCGGAGGCCCTGCTGCACCAGACGGAACTGCAGCAGCTCGACAAAAGCTTCAACGAGCGCCACGCGGCGCGGATGCTGTTGTGGATCTACACCACGGAAGGCTTCTACGATGCGCGTCAAATCGTGAAAGTGTTCGAGATCCTGCGCGAGCGCCACCCCGACTTGGTCATCCCGTTCGACCGCATCCTGGTGGTCGGGAGGGCCTATCGCGACATCGGCGAGTTCGAGCGGGCTTGGTTCGTCTTCCGCGCTACGATTGACGCCAGCTATGTGAACGATTCGAACGTCTCGGCCGTACTCCAGGACGAGGGCCAGTTCCTGGCCTCCATCGACTTCCAGGAAGATCTGTGGCGCGAGTACCCCGACACGCCCGAGGTGGTGTCGTCCTACTTCGCGCTCTCGCAATTGCTCTATGACAAGGCGCCCCTGGCGCACGAGATCGCCAAGGGCGAGCGACGGATCAGCCTGCGGCATGGTCTCCGTGCTGTGCCGGCTCCGCAAGTGGGACAGGCACCGGGCCTCCCTGCACCGGCGCCAGCCCCCGTGGCGGAGCAACCGTTTCGGGTGCCGAACAAAATCGATATGCTGCGTCAAACGATCCGCCTGCTGCGGTCGTTCCAGACGTTGTACCCGGACAGCCCGCTGGCGGATGACGCGGCGTTCAGTATGGCCAACGCGTTGTTGGACCTGAAAAGTTATCCGGCCGTCGTGTCGCTTACGCAACTGGCGCAAGAACGGTATCCCCGTAGCGAGTTCCGCAGCAGCTTCCAGTACCTGGGAGCCCTGGGATACTTCTGGCAACGGGACTACGAACGAGCCTTGGCCTCGGCCCGCTTGGTGGCCGACGGTGACAGCAAGGACCGCGACTTCGCCCGTTATATTCTCGCCCAGGTCTACCATGCCCAGGGCCAGCCGGCCGACGCCATCCCTTGGTATCGCCAAGTCGAGACGCAGTATCCGGACGCCAAGGAGGCAATCGGGTACTTCGAAGAGAAGCGGATCAGCCTAGAGGAAGTGAATCTCTTCAAGCCAGCCGAGCCTGTGCAGCTGAAAATCAAGTACCGCAATATCAAGGACGTCGCCATGCAGGTTTACAAGGTGGACCTGATGAAACTGTACCTGCGCGAGAAGAACCTCAGCGGCATGACCAAGGTGCAGTTATCGGGCATCCAGCCCGAGGCTGAGTTGCAGCTGCATCTGGGCGACGGGCGGGATTATGTCGACAAGGAGACGGTGGCCAAGCTTCCGCTGAAGGCCGAGGCGGCCTACTTGGTGATCTGCCGCGGCGACGACTTGTTCACGAGCGCCGTCGTGCTGATCACACCGCTGAAGATCGAGGTCCAGGAGGATGCCGTAAGCGGCCGACTGCGAGCCAACGTGCTCGACACGGTGCAGAACCAGTACGTGCCCGAGGTGCACGTGAAGGCCATCGGCAGCGCCGATACCGCGTTCAAGAGCGGGCAGACCGATCTGCGCGGCATCTTCGTGGCCGACGGATTGCGGGGCCATACCACCGTGATTGCGCGGGTCGGTGAGTCGCGTTACGCGTTCTATCGCGGCCAAGGGTGGTTGGGCGTCCCGAAGGAACGCCCCCCGCAGCCCGCGGCGGCCGAGGCCGCTCCAGCCGCCCCGGCCGACTACCTGCAGAACGTCAAGGGTGCCAACCAACGGATCCAGCAGTCCAATCGTGACGACTTCGAGAAATTCCGCCGTCAAGCTCCAGCCGGTGTGGAGGTGCAACAGGCCAAGTAGGGTGCATCGAGCCAGCGGTTTGGCTGGGTATCTCAATGCTCGGCAAGAGTTGGCCAGTGTGGTACGCCGGGAATCGCCGCTAGCCGCTGGCGACGATGCACCACGGGATTGGGCGAGCAATCCGTGTTCTCTCGTTCCCACGCTCCGCGTGGGAACGCAAGCGTTTCGACGCTCCGCGTCGTCTGCACAAGGACGCAGAGCGTCCGTGGCTCGCGTTCCGACGCAGAGCGTCGGAACGAGACGAAGCGCCACCCGGCGTGGAGGTGCAACAAGCCAAGTAACGACCTATTTGTACGTCCGTCCCAGGTATCCGACAATCGCTTTCTTGATCTCCATCGCGTCGGTAGCCCCCGCTTTGCGATAGAGTACTTTTCCGCCGGGAGCAATCAGCCGTGTGTGCGGCACGGGTCCTGAGGATTTCTGATCGACGGCGTCCATCAGCTCGTACTTGTCGTTTCCGCCGAATCGATAGTTCGTGGCGGACACAGCGCACGTTGATCCTGCCTTCGGCGCGGAGGGTGTTGAGTATGGAGCGGGAAACTTTGATAATGACAACATCGCAGGATATCGCATCGAGACCAGCCGTGTGCACGGTGATGAAGACATGGATGAAATTCCGGAAATCCCCGCTCAGCAAGCCGTCGTATCCGCCGCCGGCAGCGGCCAGTCCACTGTGGCTCAACGGCAGCTGGCGTTCGAGCGTCTGCTGGCAGACCTGACAACCAGCTTGGCGAATCTGGCGACCGACCGTGTGGATGAAGAGATCGACCGTGGGCTGCGCGCGATCGCGGAATTCGTGGGCGTCGACCGTAGCATGCTGATGGAGTTTTCGCCGGACGGGAGACAGCTGCGACGGATCCACGGGTATGCGGGTGCGGGCATCGAGCCAGTTCCCGAGATCGTCGCCAGCGAGCAGTTCCCGTGGTATGCGCAGCAACTCCGTCAGGGCGTGACTTTGGTTCTGAGATGTCTACCGGACGACCTGCCCGCCGAGGCCTCACGGTGTTTCTGTGTCGAACAGGGCTTGAAATCGCACTTAGCGATTCCCTTACAGATCGGCGATGCGATCGTCGCGGTCCTCGCCTTCGGAACATTGACCCGCTTCGTCGACTGGCCCGACGAGTTGGTTTCCCGCCTGCGACTGCTGGGCGGAGTTCTTGCCGACGCCCTGGCACGTCGCCGCGCGGATGTGGCGTTGCGGGCCAACGAGGAACGTTTCCGAACGCTGCCGGACTTCACCTACGACTGGGAGTACTGGTTGGCGCCCGATGGACGCATGGTCTACGTTTCACCATCCTGCGAACGCATTACGGGCTACCGGTGCGAGGCGTTCGTGGCCGACGCGAGCCTGCTGGAACGTATTATTCACGCCGAGGATCGGGCGCAGTTCGTCGAGCACCTGCGGTCGGAGGCGACGTCAGGTCCGCAGGCCATGGACCTGCGGATTGTGACCCGCAGCGGCGAGCTGCGTTGGATCAGCCACCTCTGTCAGGCCGTGTTCGGATCCCAGGGCGAGTACCTGGGACGCCGCGCCAGCAACCGCGACATCACTGACGGCAAGCGGAACCAATTGGCCCTGGAACAGGCCTACGCCGAGATTCGGCAACTCCAAGAGCACCTCCAGGACGAAATCGTCTATCTCCGCAGTCAGGTGGAGCCGGTGTCTTTGCCCGACGGGATAGTGGGGCAGAGTTCGTCGCTGACCAAGGTCCTGCGGCAGGTCGAACAGGTGGCCAAGACGAACGCCACCGTGCTGCTCACCGGCGAGACGGGCACCGGAAAGGAACTGATTGCCACGGCGATTCACGAACTCAGCGGCCGCCGTGTCCACATGATGGTGCGAGTGAACTGCGCTGCCCTGCCGCCGACGCTGATCGAAAGCGAGCTGTTTGGCCGGGAAAAAGGAGCGTACACGGGCGCCCTGACTAAACAAGTGGGTCGCTTCGAGTTGGCGCACGGCTCGACCATTTTCCTGGACGAAGTCGGCGAATTGCCGTTGGAACTGCAGGCCAAGCTGTTGCGTGTGCTCCAGGAGGGCACGTTCGAGCGGGTCGGTAGCCCGAAGACGATCAAGGTGGACCTGCGCGTCATCGCGGCCAGCAATCGCGATCTCACTCAAACCACCGGCGCGGGCCGATTCCGCGAGGACCTCTTCTATCGGCTGAATGTGTTTCCCATCCATCTGCCCCCGTTGCGCGAGCGGTCGGAGGACATCCCCGCCTTGGTCGAGACTTTCGTGGAGGAGTTCGCGAGGGCCCTGGGCAAGACGATCAGGTCCATCCCGCGCTCGGTGATCGACGCGTTGCAACGCTATCCCTGGCCGGGCAACGTCCGCGAGTTGCGGAACTTGATCGAACGGGCGGTCATCATCTCCGAAGGGACCACGCTCCACGTCGATCTACCCACCCCCTCCTCGCTGACTTCCCCGCGCGGTGCGACGCTCGAAGAAGTGGAGCGGAATCATATTCTCACCGTCCTCGAACAGACGGGCTGGCGCATCCGAGGTCCAGGCGGAGCGGCGGAAACGCTGGGTATCAAACCCACCACTTTGGAATCGCGGCTGGGCAAACTGGGCATCCGGCGCCGTAGCGGTCCGTTGGCGAAAGACCCGGACGCGAACCACGGGTGACGGCCAACGGCCAACAGCAGTTCCAGCGATACTCCTCCGACATGTCGGAGATCCTCCGACATGTCGGAGTTTGCCGCTCTTGACAGACTCACCTCGCCTGGCACGTCTCGTGTTCTAACACACTCTGTGGTCGGAGCTTCGGACCAATCCACCGGACGACGTCTCGTCTGGCATAAGAATCGCGTTACGTGGTAAGCCTGTCTGGTGATTTATTGAGTCCTAAATGGTCTCCTCGCAGCGTTGCAGAGCGCGCGCGAGTCGCCGGCGCCCGCGGAACCGGGAGCAGACCAGTCGCCTGTTTGCCCGCCCATTCACGACCTACCGCCTACCGGCCCATGTTGATCTAGGAGGTGGAACTATGGGAACGAGCCAACCGACGGAACCCTCTGGCGCGCCGGCCGGCGCTGCGCAGCCCTGGCTGCAAGTGCTGGGCTCGCGCTATCTGACGTCGTGGCTGGCCGAGCAGCAGATCAGCCTGGCGCTGACCACGTATCAGACCGGCAAGCTGTTCCTGGTCGGACGACGTGCGGATCAGGAGCTCTCCGTATTCGAGCGGACCTTCAGCCGCAGCATGGGCTGCTGGGCCGCCCCGGACGCGCAAACCCTGTGGATGAGTTCCCAGTATCAGTTGTGGCGGTTCGAGAACGCACTGGCGCCCGGCAGCGTGCATCAGGGCTACGACGGTCTGTATGTGCCGCGGGCGGCCTATACGACCGGCGATTTGGACATTCACGACGTCACCGTGGAGGACAGCGGCCGCCTGGTGTTCGTCAACACCCTGTTCGGCTGCCTGGCCACGCTCAGCGAGCACGCCAGTTTCACGCCGCTGTGGCGGCCGCCGTTCCTGAGCGCGTTGGTTCCGGAGGACCGCTGCCATTTGAACGGCCTGGCGGTGCGGGACGGTCGCGTGCGTTACGTGACGGCCGTGTCACCCAGCGATGTGGCCGACGGCTGGCGCGATTGCCGCGGCGACGGCGGCTGCGTGATCGATGTGCTGAGCGGCGACATCGTGGTCGGGGGCCTGTCCATGCCGCACTCGCCGCGCTGGTATCGAGACCGGCTGTGGGTCCTGAATTCGGGCACCGGCGAATTCGGGTCGGTAGACCTGGAGCAGGGGCGGTTTGAGCCGGTCACGTTCTGCCCGGGATACCTGCGCGGGCTGGCGTTTATCGGCGATTACGCCCTCGTCACGCTTTCCAAGCCGCGCGGCGACGTCACCTTTGGCGGCCTGAAGTTGGACGAGCGGTTGAGCCAGCACGGGGCCCGGCCTCAATGCGGGCTGCAAGTCGTCGATTTACGAACCGGCGGGGTCGTGCATTGGCTGCGGCTGGAGGGGCTGGTCACCGAACTGTACGACGCGGTCCTCCTGCCCCAGGTGGCGCGGCCGATGGCGCTGGGGCTAAAGTCCGACGAGATTGCACGGCTGCTAACGGTGGGCGAAGAGGCGGAGTTATGAAGAGACGCCGTTATCGAGTTGAGTGTAAGCATCTCTGGCGGGTGGTTGCGTTGGGATCGTTTAACCGCGACCCAACGGGGAGCGCGAACGGAGCGCGTCCGCCGCAGCGGACGCGCTCCCCGTTGGGTCGCGGTTAAACGACGGTGCGACCATCCCAGCCACACGCGGAGAATTGATCCAACCAAGCGAATAGGGCAAGTGAACATGGATACCAATTGGCTGCAGCGAACTGTTTCTCATCTGCGTAACCTGGGTTCCAAGCAGCGTCGACGATTGCGCAACGCCAGACGCGGCCAGCGCCGCCGCTTGTTTGTCGGCTTCGAGATGCTCGAGGACCGGCAGTTGCTGGCGGCCTCGCTGTCCATCAACGACCCGCTGGTCGTCGAGGGGGATGTGGGCAGCGTCAACCTGGACTTCACGGTCACCCGTGGTGGCGACGATCTGCTCTCGAGCGTCACGGTCGCTTACCACACGTCGGACAACAGCCCCGCGTTGGGCGCGGCCACGGCCGGCAGCGATTACACGGCAGCCAGCGGTATCGTGACGATTCCGAGCGGTTCGACCACGGCCACGATCAGCGTGCCCGTGTTGGGCGATACCACAGTCGAGGCGAACGAGCAACTGTTCGTCAACCTGACGGGGATCACGAAGGTCACTGGACCGGATGCAAACTTTAGCCCGGAACAGGCCTTCGCCACCGGCGTTCTTCCGTTTGGCGTGTCGGTCGGCGATCTGAACGGGGATGGCCGGCCCGATCTGGCCGTGGCGAACTTTTATTCCAACACCGTGTCGGTGTTGTTCAACAGCACCGCCGCGGGCGCCGCCGCGCCCAGCTTTGCCGCCAAGCAGGACTTCGCCACAGGCGGTGGATCGTACAGCGTGACGGTGGGCGATCTGAATGGGGATGGCCGGCCCGATCTGGCTGTCGTGAACGCGGCTTCCGCCACCGTGTCGGTGCTGCTCAA
>JAPLNJ010000232.1:0-6598 GCA_026692885.1 Planctomycetota bacterium
AAGAGTGCCATCTCCCGACAGCGCGAATTCCTGGCCGATGCCTCAGCGGTCCAGTTCACTCGCTATCCGGGCGGGATTGCCGGGGCGCTAAAGAAAATTGGCGGTTTGAGTGAGGGCTCGCGGATCGGCGATGCCCATGCGGTGGAAGTCAGCCACATGTTCTTCGGCAACGCCTTTGCCGACTCCTTCTTCCAGCTGTTCGCCACGCACCCACCGCTGGTCGAGCGGATTCGGCGGTTGGAACCGGACTTCGACGGGCAATTCCCTGCAACCCAGCCATGGGTGGAAACGGCCGCAGGCGTCGAGGCCGTCCCTGCCGCCGACTCGACAGCGTACGCGGCCATGGCCTTGGACTCCGGGGTCACTGCCGCGGTGAACGCCCGCCAACGAATTGAGACACCGCCGACGGAGCAGCTGCAGCAAGCGGGCCGGCTGGTGGCCGCGATGCCCCCGTTGCTGGTGGCTGCCGCCCGAGAGCCCTTCACCGCCCGGGCCGTCATTTGCGGGCTGCTGTTGAGCCGCGATGACGAAGGCCTCCGGACCGGGCAGCTGCAATTGCTGCAACAACAGGGTGAATCGTTGTTGCAGCGGGAGACGCAGCGGCTGGCCGGGTTGGTGCAAGACCTGCGCCCCGAGCTCCGGCTGCCGCTGGCCGACCTGACGATTCCGGCCTTGAAACGGTTGTCGCCGTCGCAGTATGCGGCGTTCCGCCAAATCATCCAGGCCCTGGTGGCCGCCGACGGCCACGTGGACCTGTTCGAGTATTGCCTGCAGGTGCTGCTGCTGAGCTACCTGGACATTCACTTCCAGCTGAAGCCACCGCCGACGGTCCGCTACCGGACGTTGGGCTCGATCGTTCGGCCGTCCGCCGTCGTGCTCTCGGCGTTAGCCTACGCCGGTCAAGACGGCCCAGAGGATATCCAGCGGGCCTTTCAGGCGGGGGCCGCCGGGCGATTTCCGGGAGCCGTGCTGTTCGCTGCGGAGCAGTGCACGCTGGCGACGTTCGATGCCGCCTTGGGCGAGTTGGCGCAGAGCAGTCCGCCGGTCAAGCGGGAACTGCTCGCCGCGGTCCTGGCCTGTATCGCGGCCGATGGGAAAACAACGGTCAAAGAAAGCGAACTGCTCCGGACCATCTCCGCGGCGCTGGGTTGCCCCATGCCGCCGCTGGCCGTCACGGCCGCAGACGAAGCGGGGGCGAGTCACGAGGCCGATCGTCGGCGGGCGCATTGAGTCCTAGGTTGCCAATGGCCTGGGAGGGCGAGGGGCCCAGTGGGCACCCCGCCGAGCTGGAACGGGCCGTCAGGGACGGCCCACGGCTCCGCGGGAGCGCCGCTCCCAATCCACGTTCTCTCGTTTTCCCTTGGCAACCTAGTGCGTCTTTAAGGCTAAAAAGTGGGGCAAGCATCCTGCCTGCCTTTCGATTCATCGCGTCAAACGCAAGCTGGAAGCTTACGCCACCGCATCGGTTAAGCCTTACACATTGGTCCGCGTTGGCCCACCGTACATTTCCGGCAGCGCGATGAGCAGGACTTCGGTAGGTCACGGAAACAGGCGAGAAAAATCCCGCGCGGCGTCCACGACACGGAGCACGTCGACGCCGTAGTCCCGGGGTTGATACAGCACGATCCAACGCTTGTGCCGGAAGAAGAACCACCCTTCCGGAAGGTCTGGATGTCGTTGGCCGATACCAGGCGTGGCGGCGTAGAGTTCGGCCTTGTGCTGGATCTCTTCGACGATCTTGCGCGCCGTGAGGGGACGTTCATCCTCGACCGCGATCCAGTACGCGATCTCCGTCAGTTCGTCCTCGGCGGTTGGGGTCCATTCCGCGCGGGTCATCAACGGCCCCCAACTTGTTGTTGCAGGCGCTGTTGTACCCGTAGCATCACCGCGTCGACGTCCAAGGGCCGTGTTTCCCCACGCTGACTCTGCGTCACCGCCGGCTCGGTTTCGCGGAGAAACCGGGCCAGTTCTTCTTGATACAAACGGAACTCACGCACGCTCTGTTCCGGGGTCAGATCCGCTTCCCCGCCGTCCAGTCGCCTGCCGAGGAATTGATAAAACGCCTGGATTGGACTCTCTGAAGTACCCGTGCTCATAAACCAGCAGTCCCTTCATCTTTGCTGCTATTGTAGCGAGAGGTTTGTCGCCTCCGCTTCCCACTTTCTTGTCACGAACCGTGATTCGCTTACCATTTCAAAACGGCGCCGGTGCTGGCGCTGGTGGCCATGGCCGTGTACTTGGCCAGATAGCCGGTCTTGTACCGCGGCGCGGGAGCGGTCCAGTGTTGGCGGCGTTCGGCCAACTCCGCGTCGGACAGGCGGACGCTGAGCTTTCGTCCGGGGATGTCGATCTCGATCACGTCGCCGTTACGCAGCAAACCGATCACCCCGCCGGACGCGGCCTCCGGACTGACGTGGCCGATGCAGGCCCCCGCCGTGCCTCCGCTGAAACGGCCGTCGGTGATCAGGGCGACCGTCTTGGCCAACGCCGGATTGCCCTTGATGTAGCTGGTCGGCGCCAGCATCTCTTGCATGCCTGGCCCGCCCTTGGGCCCTTCGTAGCGAATGACGACAACGTCGCCGGCCTGGACCTGACCGTTCAAGATTCCCAGACAGGCCTGTTCTTGGCTTTCGAAAATGACTGCGGGGCCGCTATGCCGCAACATCTCGGGATCGACGCCGGCCGTTTTCACCACGGCGCCATCCAACGCCAGGTTGCCGTACAGGACGCTCAGTCCGCCTTGCTGCGAGTAGGCCGTCGCCACGGTGCGAATGCAGTCCAACGGATCGAAGCGGTTCTGGTCCAGTTCGGCCACGACGGCCGCACCACCGGCCACGGCATGCTCCGTGTAAACGCTCAATTCGCTCCGCTTCGCCTGGCTCAAACCGTCCCGGCGGATGGTGACGCCGCGCGCCCGGATGTCGTGTTCCCGGATGTCCTCGACAATCGTCTTGCCGGTCACAGTCAGCGCCTGTTCACGCAGCAGGCCGGGCTTGCCGCGAAGCAACTCGCCCAGAATCGTCGTAATCCCGCCGGCCGCCTGCACGTCTTCCAGGTGGTAGATCCGGCCGTCCTTGCCCGCGGACGGAGCAACCTTACAGATGTTCGGTGCGAGCTCCGATAACGCGCCGATGTCCTTCAGCGTGAAGTCGACGCCCGCCTCGTGCGCGATGGCCAGGATGTGCAAGACGGTGTTGGTCGAGCCCCCCATCGCCATGTCCAGAATCATGGCGTTCTCGAAAGCCGCGCGGGTCATGATGTCCCGCGGCTGGGGCCCCCCGGCGATGGCCAAGGCGACGATGCGTTTGGCTGCCGCTGCGTAGAGTGCCTTGCGGTCTTCGCTGGTGGCCAACACGGTGCCGTTGCCAGGCAAGGCGAGGCCCAGGGCCTCGGCCAGGCAGTTCATGCTGTTGGCGGTAAACATGCCCGAACAACTGCCGCAGGTGGGACAGGCGTGGTTCTCGATGTCGGCGAGCGTCTTGTCGTCCATCCGGCCCGCGGTGTGCTGACTGACTGCGTAAAACGCATCGATCAGATCCACGCTCTTTCCCTCCGTAGTTCGGCCGGCTTCCATGGGCCCACCGCTGACGAAGATCGTCGGAATATTGCAGCGGGCGGCGGCCATCATCATACCGGGGACGATCTTGTCGCAGTTCGGGATGCAGATCATGGCGTCGAAGCGGTGCGCCTCGATCATGGACTCGACACTGTCGGCGATCAGATCGCGACTGGGTAGCGAGAACTTCATGCCAGCGTGCCCCATGGCGATCCCGTCATCGATGCCAATCGTGTTGAAGATGAACGGCACTCCGCCCGCGGCGCGGACCCGCTCCTTGATGAAGTACCCGACCTTGTCCAGGTGGGCATGGCCGGGGATGATTTCGACGAACGAGTTGACAACCGCAATGAACGGCTTGTCAAGGTCTTGGTCGGTGAAGTTGCCGGTTCCCTTCAGGAGACTGCGGTGGGGGGCACGTTCTACGCCTCTTTTGATCGAATCGCTTCTCATCAACTGCAACCCTTTGCTGTTTTTGAAGACCCCGTGGGAAGTATGAAACTCGGTGCCAAGGGCGCGCCTGTCGTAGGTCAGGCTTTCCAGCCTGACCTACATCAAGCGTCAGGCTGGAAAGCCTGACCTACATGGATATGGCCGCGCGCTGCGTTAGGCGAAGCGAGGCATTATACCAGCCGCGGCAGCCGGTTCGAGGCCACCACGGATGACCCTGAACAAATGTCGGACAGGAAAATGAGGGACAGGAAAATATACTGCCCGCGGCCAGGCTTGTCCCTTCGTAGAGCGGAATTTATTCCGCTTCACTGAACGGATTGAAATCCGTTCTACGACAAAGCTGCCCGCGAGCAGTATAAATGCCTGCCTGGCCTTGATCGTAAGGTGGCGCAAGACGCTAGCAGCCGTCCACTAACGACGCGCCAGCGAGGGTGGTTGAGGCCCACTCGACGTGAATGTCTGTGAATTACCGTAGGTTTCGGCAAGAAACCACATCTCAGGCGAAACACCGGGGCGAAGTCTGGGGCACCCTCGCTGGCGCGTCGGGCTAGTGTGCGCAACGTTATGATCAAGGCCCCGGTGCCTCTCAACCTCGCCGCCACTGGACCTTGTCCGCGATCGGCCCCGGCGTGCGTGCCGGCCACGGACCGGACGGATAGCCGATGAAGAACATTCCCAGACAGCGATCCGTCGGCTCCAGGCCCAGGTATTGCTTGGTCTCCGGATGATCGAAAATCGGCTGGGTGGACCAGAAGCCGCCCAGACCGTGGGCCGTGGCGGTCAGGTGCAGGTTCTGGACGGCACATGCAACGGCGATGATTTCTTCCTCGACGGGAATCTTCCCGGCGTGGCGTTTCAGGCCCAGCGAGATCACGCAGGGCGCCTGCAGCACGTTCCGCCGCAGATTTTCCTGCTTCGCCGGCCGAACCTGATCGGGCGGTGTCAGTCGCTGATAGGCCTCCACCAAGAACTCCGCCAGGGACCGGCGGGCTGCCCCCGTGAACACCGTGAACCGCCAGGGCTCGGTCAAGCCGTGCGTCGGCGCCCAGTTTGCGTTCTGCAGCAGGTCCTGAATGATCTCGTCCGGAACGGGCTGCTCCGTGTAGTTCGGCGAACCGTCCGCCCGCACAGGCTTGATCGTGCGGCGGCGGACAAGCAGCTCGTGGAGTTGTTCGGGATGCATCGGAGTCTCGCTGTGCGACTGGGAAAGCCTGAGGGAATTCGCCCAGAACCTAGGATCGCATCACAGCAGCGCGAGCGGGTTCTGCCGGTTGGCCAGCGGGAACGTTACGGAGCCGCCCAGGCGTTGCGATTCGAACACCGCGACGATCATCTCCGTGGCCGTGCGCGCTTCGTAGATGCTGGCTTGCGGCTGCCGATCCTCTGCGATGGCCGCCAACAGATCCTTGACCGCCAGCACGTTGCCACCCTCCAGCTTGCGGTTCTCCAGCGGTTCTGGCTGGCCCACGCCCGCCGAGCTGATGGGAATCCAGGCCTGCTTGTTCTTGCCGGCAGTCCACGAGGAATCGGGCAGGTAGCCGAGGTCCGGCAGGTGGCCCGTGTCGAACATCTGCACGAGCCCCTTGGAGCCGAAAATCTGCAGGCCGAAACGGCTGGGCTGGCCGGCAGCGTCGCGGACCGAATCGAAGCTGGCCACGGCCCCGCCCGCCAGCCGGTACAGGGCGTGCACGTTGTCGCCGGCCAAAGGTCCAATCCCTTCGGCACCTTCCTGCACGTCTTCGCGGCGCAGCGGCCGCCCCTGCTGATAGACGCTTCCCGCGCACCAGGTCGGTGCACCGCCGAAATGGTTCACGAGGTTCAGCACGTGCGTGCCCAGAACCCAGAGATCCTCGCCACCGCCGCGCCGGTCTTCCTTGCCGCGGACGCGCAGTTCCAAAATCGCACCCAACTGCCCCGATTTAATCAGATCCCACACGACGGGCAGCTTCTGGCTATAGCGGGTCTGGTGAGCGATGGCCAATTTCACTTGGTGCTGCTCGCAGGCAGTGATCATCTCGTCGGCCTCAGCCAGCGTGCGGCACAGCGGTTTTTCCAGATAGATGCCCCGCACGCCCCGCTCCGCCGCAGCCACGACCATGTCGCGGTGCTGGTCCAGCCAACGCGGACAGATGCTGACCAGATCCGGCCGCAGCTCGTCGAGCATGCGGCGATAGTCCGAGAAGCCGCGGGGGGCCCCCAAGCGTTTGACCGCTGCTGCGAGTCCTGGTTCGTTGGCATCGGCAACGGCGACGATTTCCACGTCGGGAATTTCCAGCCAGACTTTGTCCAAGCCATGGCCGTAGTCGCCTCGGCCCGTGTGCCCGATCACCGCCGCACGGTACTTGTTCGCCGGGGGTTGGGCAGCGCGGCCGCCCTGCGTTGCCGTCGCGACCAGGGCCGCTGCGCCGGCCAGAAACTTCCGTCTGCCCACCGCCGAGGCGCCAGCCCGGAAGCCGTCATCGCCAAGTGGGATGGTCATGGTCATAGCTGCCTCCATGGAGAAGATGGCACTGGATGGATCATCCGAACTAGTGCTTTGTCAAGGCTTAATGTTGGGGTTGGCTTGGGTGCCACTGGCTCCGCCAGTGC
>JAPLNJ010000232.1:6632-13189 GCA_026692885.1 Planctomycetota bacterium
TGCCGAGGTCGGTCGCGATCGGATGACTCGGCGACGTCGGACACGATGACGGGAGCAAGGCCGGACACTTGGCCAGCACTGGCAGAGCCAGTGGCACCCCAATTCTTAGCCTTGACAAAGCACTAGTCCTCGTCGTCCGCCAACCACTCCCTCGCCTGCGCCAGCAGTGTCCTGTCCCGCGCGTCGCCCCGCGATCCCATTTCGTCAGCACGCGGGATACGGAACAACGGGCCAGTCTCCTGACCGCCGACGGATGCCATCGAACCAACCCGGCAAAACGTGTTCAAGTACTCCGTGATTTGCCAGCCGTCGAAGATATCCCTGATCTCGGCGACGAAGTTCGGGATTTCGTCACGCCACTCGGGGTAGTCTTCCGCGAGTTCCAGGAAGTTCAGGAACTTCCCGCCGACCAGGTAGTCCAGCGCTCGCTCGACGCCGACATCTTCCGGAATTTCGCCTTCCGGGATTTCGTCTTCCAGAGTTTCGTCTTCGAGGATGTCACGGGCAACTTCGCATTGGCTGGTCCAGACTTCTTGGGCTGTCATGGGCGTCGCGAGCATGAGTTGGCACCTCCCAGGCGATTGCAGGATCTCCGCAGAAATGATTCGTCTAGCCTACGGCCATTCGCTCGCCTTGAAAAGATACGGCAGCAGGATTCGGCGTCCCACCACGCTGAGTTCTGCGAATGACCGAACGCAACCTGTGACGCTGCCTGGAGAAATCGCCGTGTTAGGATTCGGTGAAGTCTTTGTTAAAGCACGGTGTGGCAGCCTAAAGCGGCGTTAGTTTTCCGTGAGCAGCTGTTGCGAACGGCTACGAACTGCCACACGGGCTTCTTCGCCGGTCCTCCTCTGTGCTCTGGCTCCGCCATCCGTGCGGGTCTTCGGCGGCCGGACCGTCCGCGTTAAGGCCAACATGATCAGACGTCGTCCGATGCCGACCGCCGCCTGGGGCGGCTGGACGGTGTAGCCTCCGCCCTGCCCAACCCCGACCTGTTCGTGGTGATGTACGTCCGGCGCGAGGCGGTGCTCCGGTCATCACCGCAGCGCAAGCCACGCAAAAAGTCGCACCTTGAACCCGTCGAGTGCGAAGTAATAGACGAGTGCGGCGCCCGCCACGGCCAAGAACAACAGCGGCGAAATCGGCGCCATCAAGAGGCCGCGCAAGGCGAGCAGCGAGGTCACGCCGACACCCGCCGCGGTGCTTGCCAGGAGGAATCGGCTAGGCCGCGTCGTCCAGCAGTGGCTTCGTTCCCGCAGCAGATAGACGCAGGCTTGCGAGCCGAGGATCAGCGTGGCAAAGGTGAGCGTCTGAATGTGCGGCGTATCCAAACCCAGCGCGTAGTGCCCGACGGCGAACACGCCGAAGCTGAAGCCGAGCCGGCACGCCGCTAGCACCGCCGCCGCCAGTACCAGCGGCCGTGTGCGCCACGGGTGCGGCGTGGACGACACACTCATGCGGTCGGTCGAGATGGCCATCGTCACGAAGTCGTTCAGGAAGATGATCAGCACCATGAGCAGCGGCGTTAGCGGCTTGTGCTGCGTGAGGAGAAAGCCGGCGACCAGCAGCAACATGACTTCCATCTTCTTGGAGAGCGTGTTCAGCGTGTAGGTCATGACGCGCTGAAAGACTCGCCGGCTGGTCTCGATGGCGGCCGGTAGGTCGCCCAGTCCCGGCCGCGTGAGCACCATTGCCGCGGCGGCCTTCGCGACATCGGTCGCATTGGCCACCGCGATGCCGGCCTCGGCCTGCCGCAGCGCGGGCGCGTCGTTCACGCCGTCGCCGCTCATGCCCACGACCGCGCCGCGGCGTTGAAAGGCGCGCACGAGCTTGAACTTGTCCTCGGGAAACACACCGGCGAAGACACTGCAATCCAGCCCGTCGCCGCGCAAATCCCCATGCAGGGTCTCGGCCGGGCAAATCTTCACCGGGATGCCGACCTGCTCGGCCACGGCCCGGGCGGTCAGGGCGTTGTCGCCCGTGACCATGACGACCCGCACACCGGCCTGGCCCAAGTCGTGAACAATCTGACGTGAGTCGGCCCGCACCGCGTCTTCGAGGCCGAGCAACCCGGCGAAACACGGGGCGCCGTCGTTCTGCACGGCCACCGCCAGCACGCGCTGGCCGCGCTCGGCGATTGCGCGCGCGGCCGGTTCGCAACCGGCTTCCGGCGTGCCGCAAAGCTGCGCGATGACCGCCGGCGCACCCTTGAAATATCGCCGCACGCCACCCAGTTCCTGGAACGTGGCTTCGGCAAATTTGCGGGCGGGATCGAACGGCTGGAAGTCGAGACGTGTGGGCGTGCCGATGTTCAACCCACGCAGCGTCGCCGCACCGAGCATCGCGCCGTCCACCGGGTCCTGGCCCGCCGGGTCGCTGGCCAGCACGGCGGCGCGCAGCAGTTCGTCTTCCGTAAATCCCTCGGCCGGCTGCAACGCGGCCACGGTCGCCTCGTTGCGTGTCAGCGTGCCAGTCTTGTCGCTACACAACAGGGTCATCGAGGCCAGGTCGTGCAGCGCGCTGAGACGCGTCACCAGCACGCCGAAGCGGGATAGATCCAGCGAGCCGAGCGCCGCCGCCAACGTGAACGTGGCGGGCAGCGCCACCGGGATGGAGGCGAGCAAAATCGTCAAGGCCAGCGGCAGGACGTGCGCGAGGGACAGCCCCCGGTGGTGGGCCACACCAAAGACGAGCACGACCATCCCGACGTTCAACACGAACAAGTCACGCACCACGGCGACGATTTCGTGCTCTTGCCGGTTGGCCGACCGGGCGGTGCGCACCAGTTCCGCCGTCTTGCCGAAGAACGTCTGTGCGCCGGTCGCCGTGACCTGGCCGGTGGCCTCGCCCCCGCGCACCATCGCGCCGGCGTAGGCCGTGCCGCCGGGAACCACCGAGACCGCCGCCGACTCGCCGGTGAGCGCCGAATGGTCCACTAACAACGAGCCTTCCAGCACGTGCACATCCGCCGCGACGATGCCGCCCTGCCGCAGATGGACGACGTCATCCGGCACGACTTCGTCCGCCGGGAGCGTCACCCATTGGCCATCGCGCCGCACCCGGGCCACGACACGCAGTTGCTGGCGGAGCAGCGCCAGGGCCCTTTGCGCGCGGCCTTCCTGCAGGTAGCCGAGCAGGGCGTTCAGCACCAACAGCACGCCGATGATCGTGGCCTCGACCCGCTCGCCGAGAAAGAGCTGGATGATAATCGTGGCCTCCAGCAGCCACGGGATGGGCGTCCAGAACCGGCTGAGGAACTGCCGCAGTGGATGCGTCTGCTCTTCGGCGACGGCGTTCGGCCCAAACTGTTTCAACCTCGCCTGCGCCTCGGCATTGGTCAGGCCGGGGCTAGGGTTCACAACGATCTCGGGAAGCACCTGCTGGTCGGACATAGGGCTGGTTCCTAACGCGGTCGAGCCGAAACCAAAGCGGAGTGGATCCGCATCTGCCGGGACTGAGATCAGCGTTGCCACAGGATGTGAGCGGATTCCTGAGGCACGTCAACGATACGCGGTGCAGGTCAGGGACCCCTGCGCGTGATTCTGCTGAAGCCACGCGGGTTCCTCCGCCGCTTGCCGCCGGGTTTCCACCAGAGCATCTACCTGCTTGCGGAATGCCGGGTCGGCCAACATGCGCTGCAGCTGGTCCCGCGAGACAGTCGGAAGGACAACCCACGGGTTTTGCGTGAGTTCCCAAAGAGCAGGATCAAGCTGCCGCCACAGGTCGTCAGCGTAATGATTCCAGGACCATCGCATGTCCAGGGCCAGCTCGGCCAGGGGACCGAACCCCTCGACGTCTGTGGGTAGAAAGCAGTACATCGAGTTACTGGCACGTGTTGGTTGGCTCATGGTCTTTCCTGTAGCTGCCGTGGCGAGATTTTCGCCAAGCTCTCCATCCGCTGGTCGAACGGCTGGCATTCAATGCGCGTATCTTATGGCGTTGAACCGGGGATGCAAGAGGCAATGTCGTAAGCCCTTGATTTACTAGGCTTGTGGTTTACCGCGATCCTGGGGCGCACACGCTGCTCGGACATCTAGGCCCTACGGAGCAGAAAGCACAAAGCGTGCCAAGGCCCTCATCGCCGTCTCTTTCGTGGATTGCTGGCATCGCATGGGCGGCGGTGTCCAGAATGTGGACAGGTTGTCCAACTTCTGGTGAACAGGGGCGCAGTCCACGGAGACTTTTGCTACTCTTGCCGACGCCGAACGGACCGCATCCACTGGCACACGACGTGCATCAATCACGCGTCGGGAGAGGATCTCCGGTGGGGAGTTGTGATCGCTTGGGTCGAGCAGACCAGCGGTCGACGAAACGGAGGCGTGGATTGGCGCCGTCTTGACGCGATCACCAAACAAGGGAAAGGAATCGCCGCCATGAACGAATCGCTGGTTACGGATCGGACTTGCGAATCTACGGCCCACGCGTCATTTTGCCGCACGGAAGACCGGAAACTCGCTGATGCTAGTCCGCGAGACACGGCTCACTCTCTTGCTGGCCGCGTGCCTGTGATCTCCTTCACCCGCCGTAGTCTGCCCCAGTTGCGTTGGATGACGCGGGCGTGTGTGCTGCTGGTGATCCTCTGTCTTGTTCTTGCAGCCTGGGTTTGGTTCCAGATCCTTCGCATAAGCTTTTCTTGAGTCCTGAGCGGCCCGGAGTAGCGTGGGGCGAGGCTCGCACTATATCTCTGGCATGCGACTGCCAGTATGATGCCTGGAAAGCATCCAGGAACGCGGCGGGGAGACAGGCATGAGTTTCCGGCTCACAACGCGGATCATCGCCCCGACGGTGGGAGCCAGCGCAGTCCTGCTACTATTGGGTGGATTGGCGGCTTGGTACCTGCATCGGCTGCAGCAGGATTCCTCGGAATTGCTCGTCGCCAGCGTGACCCGATTGCGCGCCGCCGAAGAACTGGAGATCATCAGCCACGAACTCCGTAACCAGCTGAACCGCATTCTCTTCCTGCCCGATTCGGCCAATCTCTCACGGGTGCCGACGCTGCATCAGGAAGCCCAACACTGGCTGGATCTCGCGCGCCAGGAGGCCACGACAACCCAAGAGCAGGAACTGCTCGCACAGATCGCCGCCGGATACCGCCACTTCTTCGCCGAATTTCAGCGGATTACCCGTGATCCCCAGAAGACCGACCAGCAGCGTCAGGAGATCTTCGGGCTCATACGCCAGGTGACGACCCAGGAGATCCTGCAGCCGGCCCACGAGTACCGCGACTTGAATCGCAGGCTGACGGAGGAGGCCAGTCAGCGAAATCAAGCCATCGCCGACCGCATGGGGCTGGGCCTATTGCTGTTGGGCATGTGTGGCGCAGTGGCAGGCCTGTTGGTGGGGTACGGCATGGCCCGTGGCATTCAGCGGTCGATTGTCGAACTCTCGGTCCCGATTCGAGATGCGGGTGGCAAGCTGAGTGACGTGGTAGGGCCGATCGCGATCTCGTCGGATGCGACATTCCAGGAACTGGAATTGGCGCTGGAAGACATCGCGGATCGCGTCGGGACCGTAGTCCAGAGTCTGCAAGACAGCCGTCGGGCGGCCTTGCGCGCCGAGCAATTGGCCGCATTGGGACAGTTGGCTGCGGGACTGGCCCACGAGCTGCGCAATCCGCTCACGGCGATCAAGCTGCTGGTTCAGCCCGAGGCGGAGGGCGACGCGCCGGTGCTGGACCGCGAGGATTGGGCGGTGCTCTGGCGGGAAATCGAGCGACTGGAGCAAACCATTCAGAGTTTTCTTGATTACGCGAGGCCCCCACGCCTTGAAAAACGGCCGATCGTCGTTAGGCATCTGCTGCAGCAGACGGTGGACTTCGTGGTCCGCCGCGCCCGACAACTGGGGATCGAAGTCGTCTGCGAAGTCTCGGAGCAGGTCTTGGAAATCAAGGTCGAGCCCGGCCAAGTGCGACAGGTGCTGCTCAACCTGCTGCTGAACGCTTTGGATGCTTCTCCCCGCGGCGGACGTGTGACTGTGCGAATGACGTATCAGCTGCCGGACTGGCTCACTATCGAGGTAGCCGATCAAGGCCTCGGGCTGCCGGCGGAACTGGGGGAACGTATCTTCGAGCCGTTCGTGACGACCAAAGAAAGCGGCACCGGCTTGGGGCTGCCCATCTGCAAACGCATCGTCGAAGAGCACGGCGGGCGGATTACGGCCAGGAATCAGGAGGGTGGCGGAGCCGTGTTCGCGATCACCTTCCCGTTGGACTTGGCTGCCAGAGATTCCCCTGCTTGTAGCGCGGACGAGAACGAACTTGCCGCGACAGGACCAGGCGATACCGGGGTGCAGCAGGCTGACTACGGAGACTGACAAAATGGCAAAGCTGTTGATCGTGGACGACGAACCCAGCGTGGTCTATTCGCTGGAGAAACGATTGAGAACGGACACGCTGCAGGTGGTGACGGCCGCTACCGCCACAGATTGTCCCACTTTTAAGCTGCCATTTCTTCCAGACTTACGTCACTTTGCGGCTGGTTGATTGGGGTCGGCCGTGCCTTCGCGATGGTCAATCCGTTATGTACCAGCACCAGCAGGCCAAGTTGCGTGCGGGCGCG
>JAPLNJ010000233.1 GCA_026692885.1 Planctomycetota bacterium
TTCCCTGAGGAATCGTGCTCGCCGGGACCACGGGGAAACCGTCCGCAGTCACCAGTTGTCCGGTGGACGTGATTTGCAGGGCCCCATCCCGCGTGTAACGCGATTCCCCGTTGGGGAGCAGGACTTGGAGAAATCCCTGGCCGTTAATGCCGACATCAAGTGGTCGATTAGTCTGTTGCAGGGCGCCCTGGATAAAATTCGTGCTGCCTCGCCCCGAAGTGGGACCACAAGACCCGGCCTCGCTGTATGAAAACGAGTTGGCGATGGATGTGGGTGGCGTCTGCTGGGGGCACAACGACGAGACACGGGCCGTGATCGACCATCACTTCGCCCGTGACGGCGGCCAGTTTCCGGCCGCCGCGGCCGCCGTGCTGCACCTGGCGCCGCGCATTTTCGCAAGATTCGGTGCCTTTGAGGACGTCTGGCTGGTGACGCACCGCGATGCGGATTTCGACGGGTTCTCCGCGATGTATCTCGTGCGCAGAATCCTGGATGGGTGCGTTCCTCACGAGGGTTGGCAAGACTACGGCCTGCGTCAGGGGAACTGGTTGGGCGGCCCGGAGGAGATCGATTGGTTCCGTGGTCCAAACCAATCCGTTCCGCCGGATCGGCTCTGGCCGTTGCTGCTGGCCTCGTATGCTTCGCTCGTGGATCAAGGTCGACCAATTCGTTGCGGCCGCCATCGGACGCTGCATGCGGTGCTGTACGCCGCCCTGCGGCGCGGCCGCCCCTACGACACAAGCGACAGCGGAGCCACGGAGTTCTTCGATGAGGTCGTAGCCCAAATGGTCAGGCGGGACGACCGTGGGCACCTCCTCGTGCGCAACCCTGCGTTTGATTCCGTCCTCGAAGACAGCGTCCTGTTCCGTCCCGAGTTGGCACTCCTCGACCGCGAATTGGAAGCCTACGAGCGCGACTTGTCGCGCGCGGCCAAGACCGTCGTGTTTGTCCAGCGAACCCGGCAGCCGTTTGACACTTGGTTTGCGAACGTCCAGGGAAGCCCCCTGCTAGGGCGTGACTTCGAACTGAATCCAGGGCATCTGGACCTAGCTGATACCGACCACGTCCCCGTCGACGGCGTCTTCATCCGTGATCCGGACTGTATCCTTTTCAAGGAATGGGCTCGGTTGGATACTGACAACTCGCCTATGGGCAAAGGCTTCTTGTTCACCGCGGTGGCGAATTCGGGAAGGATCCCGATCTGTTCCGCCAACAGCACCGAGTACTTCTTCTCACTCGATCCGGAACGGGCTGACCAGCTGCACCTCTACTCGTGCTGGGCTCGTCTGCAACGAGAACACCTGCGAGGGCTGTGCGCGTCCGACCACGTTGAGTGGGAACGCCTGCTAAAAGAGGGCCACCCCCGTCCGGGCTTCGAGGGCCGTGCCGGAGATTTGGCTGGCGTCTTCGCCGATCCGTGGTTCGACGGCCACAACTACCGTTGCACGATTGTCGTGACCCCGAACCGCGGTGCGAATATTGGGCCGTCGGGCAGCCGTTCCGATCTGACGGACGATCCGGTGGCCATGCTGGTGCGACGCGACCTCGAGTTCGCGCCGTTCTGGCCCACGATTTGCATCTGCGATTTTACAACGGCGCACGATGGGCAGTCGGCACCTCCGGCAGATTATCCATTGCTGGAAGCCGCCGCCAGTCCGCCGCCAGCGATGCGCCACGGGATCCGCTTTGGCCAGATCCGACTCCGTGACACGATCGATCTGCAGCGCGCAGGCGTCGCGGACCAGATAGGGCGGCTACTCTGGCGGTTGCTGGACACGGAGAACTTGTTTCAGTGCCCGGCCGACTTCAGCGCTAGCAACTTGCTCGCCGAGGAGCACTACGTTGCGGTCTGGAATCGCCGCGGCCTTGCCATTGCCTGGCACGAACAAGCAAAACGATTGATGGAAGATACCCACTCCAGCCTGGCGGCGATGGCATCGATCGCCCGAGAATTCGATGCCCTGAGTGTGGATGTGGGACCCGCTTCCGATGACTCGGTGTTGGACGCCCGTGTACAACGAGCGGAGAAATTGCTATTGAACGTGATCGACTTGAAGAAACGCATGATGCTGGTAGAGGGGCGGCTGGGGCGTCGCTTTTCCGAAGCGAACGGACTGTTCGATCTCTTCGCCAGCGCCGCCCAGCTGAGCTCCGCGATGTGGCAGCGGGGGCAGTTGGCGGCAGCCCGGGAATACGTCCGTTCGCTGGCGGAGACGCAGAAGGTCGCGGAAGTCATTGAGTATTTCGTGTTGGGCGTGTGCGCCGCGGAGTTCTGGCACGCGCTGCACCCCGGCACCCACGCCGGTGTGGCAACAAGCGCCGAGCCAGTCGGGCACGTCACGTCGGCGAGTGGCTGGAACTGGGAGACATTGGCTGCTTTCGCCGGGGTTGATGGCCGACGGCATCAACTGGCTCATCTTGGGCCGATCGCGGACTTGGGAACTCACGAAGTATCTCGTGCGCTCCGTGTGGCGTTGGGCGACCGGCGCCAAGGGAGACGACGCCTCGACCGGTGGCAGTTCGGAGCCGCAGTGAGCCCCGAACGCGGGGAGGTAGTACGTCGCATACCTTGGCCTGCCGCGCCGATACGGACTTGGTGTGCAACTTGCCGGAACACCAAGGGCGACTTGTACGAATATCCGATCTGATCAGCGTTCAGGCAACAGCCCCTCGCGCTGGATCCGGTTTAATCCCTGGTGCGAGATCACCCACCACTGGTACTTGCCCCGGCCGCTGCGGCGTTTTTCTGCTTTGATCGGGCCGCGACGGGCCCATTCTGGCACGGTGAACTCGGCTTTCCCCAACAGCTCGGCCACCTCGTCCGTCGAGTAGTAGTTCTTGACCATCCGGAGTTGGATCAGCGTCCCCAGCGACGTCTCGATGCGTTCCAGACGATCCAGATTGCGTCCACGGTTTTTCCGCTACGTGTCGACAGCCAGGCACGCGGCTGGCAGGTGCAAAGGCCGACGCAGGCCCCCTCCGTGCCGCCCGGCGCGGCCGTTGGTTCCGCAGGCCCACGTCACGGCCCTTGATCTTCACCGTGACGACTTCCGACTGCAGGCTGTGTACTTCGCTCCCAGCGGCACAGCGGTCGTTACCAACGGTCAATGTCACCGCTTGGTTGTTGCCAACCAGTCGGCGGGCTTTCACCGCTGGCTCGGTAAACGGGGAATCTCCCTGGGCGTCGGTGCGGCATGGCTGGTGCTGGATTCCGTTAATCGCGTGGGGTTCGTGTTCGGAGCCGAAGCCGCATGGGCAGGCGCCCGACGGTCTACCGCGTGTTTCAGCAAACGCCTGCGGTGGCCGTCTCAGACGGATCAACGTCCAGATCGCCGCCTTATGGGGCTCTCGGACATCCGCCGCATCACGTTCCAGATGTCACGAGCTCGATCTATGCCCACCCAGTGAGTGATTGGATTCTTCTTCCGGAACTTGCCCAGTATCGCCTGCTGTTCAACGTCACAAACCATTAACTGCAAACTGGTTACGGCCATCTAGTGACATTTTCCAAAAATCTACAACAGATATAGCCGGGCCGGCGCAAATAGTTGTCAGCTCGATAGGCATCGCATCGAGGTTACCCTCCGAAATGGGTGTAGTTGAGAACTGTCACATCGGCGGCCTCGCCTCGCTGTTGGGTCTGGCCATTGAATAGTTCGTTTTAAGGGTGTGCTTGTTTGACACTGAGACTGCGAAGCATCTGTGTTGGTTGGGTGCTCAACGTGGGTGCCCAAGGTGTGGTTTGGCTCCGGGCGTGCCCGGGTCGTTGCCGCTCACCAAAAGTGACCCGCCTGTACTCACGTCGACTGACCCACTGCTTGGAAAGAGGAATCCTGTCAGGGCTGGAGGTAGCGCCATGGCGGTGGGTCACTCCAGCTGAGCTCAAGCCTGTGAATTTATCTGAGAGTGGAGCGGCTCGAGACGCGGGAGGTATTGAGCGGCGGAACGTCCGTCTGCTTGGTTCCCCCCGCGCTGCCGCCCAGCGCCGTGGCGGCCATCGTGGCCACGCCACCAGTTGGAAAGGCTGTGATGGCGGCGGCCCAGGTTGCCTTGACCGCCGGCCAGCAATTCACGTTCGGTCAGGAGGGCTTCCGGGCCGCGCCGTATCACCCTACGAGCGGTTCTGGGGTGACCATCGGCGTTGGCTACGACATGAGCCAGCGTTCGGCGACCAGCATTGTCAACGACCTGGTCGCGGCCGGTGTTGACAAGAACACCGCGCAGAAACTCGCGAAGGCGGCCGGCCTGACCGGGTCGGCGGCGGATGTCTTCGTGCGGCAGAACCTGGGTCTCACTATCACTGAGGCCCAGGGGAAAGCCCTCTTTGTGTCGATCTACAACGGAAAGGCCGACTACGCGCAATCCCTTGCGACCAAGGCAGACGTGGTCAAGCTTTACGGGCCAACGGACTGGGCCAAGCTCAACCAGAGAATCAAGGACATTCTCGTGGACATGACGTACCGAGGCGACTACACGCCGCAAGCCCGGACGATCATCCAGAAGTATTTGGTGAAGAATGACCTCGCTGGCTTCAGAACGGCCATGGCCAACAGGGCCAACTGGCCGGACGTACCGAAGGCCCGTTTCGACGCACGTGTCGCCTACCTCCGTGCGTAAGAGGATCTGGCGAGAACCACAAGCCGCGCCCACATCCAGCTGTGGACGCGGCTTTCTTTGTTTCGGGGGTCAGCACAGTCGACATCGTCCAAGCCGCCTTCAAGCTCCTCTTCCCACCCGTGCTCTGCACGCCCCGACATTGCCTGGATTCGGGGACTTGATCCTCGCCGCCACCGCCAACTTCACCCCTGGCGCCGTCCTGCGCCTGGTTTCGGCCTACACCGGCATGAGGATCCCGGCCAATAGCCACATCTACAGCCGCAGAACCGCGCTGGCCACGGGCACCCTGAGCTTGGGCAGGAACTCCGCCATGTCCACCACCAGGATCAGCTCCACCGTGTCCGACAGCACCATTCTGGCCCGGACCGTAGTCAGCCAGGCCCAGGCCCCCCCGCTGGCCATCAACATCATCTTCACGGGCGCAATGACGCCGATGGTTTCAGTTAGCAGCGTGCTCGCCCCAACCGGCCTCGCCAGGGCCGTTTCAACCAGCACGGGGAAGACTAGCCGGGCCGTTGTCCGCCCCAACATCGGCCGGATTGGGCGGCTTGGTCCTCGCCGCCATTGCGAAGTTCGCCCCCGGCGCTGCCCCGCACCTGGTTCCGGCCCACAGCGGCATGTAGATCCCGGCCAGCGGTCACGCCCGCAGCCGCAGAACCACGCTGGCCACGAGCACCCTGGGCTTGCGCATTGGGGATCGGCGTCGGTGGCCAGGTTACGCGTGCAAGTCATCGGGCAAGACTTCCACCTTGTGCTTCCGTCGGCTTGGGGGCACCGATGCGGTTGTCTTGGGAATGCCCGGGCGTGACAACTCGCTGCTGGCTGCGGTGGATTCGGGCCAGTCACTGCATCGGCTGCTGTTTGACTGCGGCGAAGGATGCCTGTCGGGTGTCAACACCGCCCAGATCCAGGACATCGAGGCGGTGTTCTTCTCCCACTTCCACATCGATCATGCTGCCGGGTTCGACACGCTGCTCCGGATGAACTGGTGCCGGTCCGAGAAGCCCGTACGTGTCTTCGGACCACCTGGCACCATCGAGATCCCGCACCACCGTCTTCGCGGGTTCACGTGGAATTTGGTCGACCGCGTTCCTGGCGAATGGCTCGTCACAGAGGTGGATGACCGCGAAATTCGGACTTCGCGATTCCTGACGTGCGAGGGATTCGCGACGGAGCATCACCTGGAGCGTTCCGTTCGCGGGGACATTCTGTATCGCGGTGACTGTTTTCTGGTACGGGCTTACACGGTGGACCACGGCACGCCATGCCTCGCCTTTGCCGTCTGGGAAGACGACCACCATAATGTCGATATCGACAGGCTGCGAGGGCTCGGACTTCTGGCGGGTCCTTGGCTGAGAGCGGTCAAGGACACGGGGGTGGCGTTCGACGTGGTTGTCAGCGTCGGCGGGAGTGAATACCGGATTGGTGAGCTGCGCAGCCGGTTGTTGACCACGAGTCCGGGCGACTCGATCGCTTACCTGACGGATTTCTTCCTGGAAACGACCGCGGCCGAAGATTGCTTGGTCCAGTTCCTGTCAGGCTGCCGGACGATTGTCTGCGAAAACAACTACCGCGACAGTGACGCCGACTTGGCCAGGAAGAACTACCACATGACTTCCTCGGACGTTGCCCGACTGGCCCAGCGCGTGCAGCCGGATAAGTTAATACTGTTCCACGTCTCTGATCGGTACAGCCAGCAGGAGTGGCAGACACAGCTGCGGGAGGTTCGGGAACAGTTCGCTCATGCCGCGTTTTCGGAGGGGGTATCGAAGAACTTGCGACCGGTTGAGCGACAGTCGACGATCGGAATCAGAGCCGCCGCCAACATTGCCGTGGTTCAAGGTGAGGAGCACCGGAAATGACTTCCCCTGTGCAGCGCCCGGCCGGTGCCGATTCGCCACCGATTGTCGTCCGCGAGACTGCGTGCAAGACGATTCTGAATCGTACCTCGCTGGGCGACTACTCCCTCGGTCAAACCGTACCGGCAGATGCTGTTTGAACCGACCGCACGTACCAGGTACTTGGAGGAACTCGGCCAGCGCGTCCAGCGTGCTGCCGAGCGGGCATCGTTGCAGGATCGCATCGTCCGATGCTTCTGATTCCGCACGCCCGGAGTAACCGCATTCCGCGGGTGCCGAAGGAAGACACGCACAAGCCGACAGACAAAGCGGCGTGGAACGCTATTTCCTCGATTCCATGTGCGTGAGGCCCATGGCACTGTCGTGAATGTGTCGACCAAGAGATGGGTTTAGCGAGGCACGGCCACCAGTTCAATCCCGTTGCCGGTTCCCAAATTGCGCGAGTACTTCTTTTCCTGCGGATTGTTCCAGTGCTCGTGGACCCCGAGGCTGGTGAGTCGCTTGACCGGCGTGGGGTGATCCGGGTCGTAGAACGTCCCTGAAGGCGGACTGGCCGCCAGGGCCGCCTCGTGGAGATAATCATCCACGCCCACTTGCCGCGGATAGTCATCCCACTCCGCCCAGAGGAAATCGCAGCCCACC
>JAPLNJ010000234.1 GCA_026692885.1 Planctomycetota bacterium
GCCATACAGCCCCCGGGGTGATAACTCTTGGCCGTGTGATTCGAATTGTTCGCTGCCGTGGCACAACGCATCCTAAGCAGCGGCAGATCCTGGCAATTCCTGAATCCGTCGATGCCGTTATTGATTCCGCCAAGTCCACAAACCGTCACACCGGGAGGGTAGGCCCAAACCCCACGGCTATCGTTGGTGGCGACCCCCGCCTGGATTTCGAGACAAGCGAGTGTACTCGACGTCCCGTCCGTGATGTCCGCCAGTCGGGCCGCTCCCGCGCCCGCCATGACACCCCGGTCAGCAACGCTGAGATTGCGCCAAGGACCACGGGTGTCGCACATGGCGTAGGTGATGTTGTCATTGGCGGCAACCGCGGCATAGTTGCCGCGAGCCATAGTGGCGCCGCTGGTGAAGCTATTTTGGGAATTGGTCTCAGACGGGCAGACAAACCCGGGGATGATCTTGCTCCACACCAAAGTACTATTCGTGTTCATGCTCACCGTGGGTGTAATGCTGAGCTGGTCACTTAGAGCCGCCTGTTCGACAAACGGCAGCAGCAGGCCCAAGTAACTGATATAGTAGCCATATTGGTTGCCAATGTCGTCGTCAGGCGTTTGATCGGCCATGCCCGGCCCACGAGTCTGGCCGATGCCTGCCGGCGGCAGCACCTTGTACGTGTCATGGTAGTTCTGCAAGCTAATCCCAAGCTGCTTCATGTTGTTACTGCACTGGGCGCGCCGTGCTGCCTCGCGCGCGGCCTGAATCGCAGGCAACAGCAGGGCTACCAGAATCCCAATGATGGCGATTACCACCAACAACTCGACCAACGTAAAACCGGATTTGCGTCGCATAGAACACCTCTCGAATGACCAGAGAAGAAATTCACATCGTCACGCTTTGCTTGGAACCGGTCCGGAAACTGAGACGGGCTTCTAAGGTTGTGCTCGTAGGTTCGTGATTGCACAAGAGGTAGCGTGCCTGTCGCACTTTCCGGATAGTTTCTTACTTCGACTGTCTTAGTTTCGAAAACGACCCCGTCCAGCTCGCCTGGACGGTGAGAGAAGTCTTGTAAGCGAGATCGCGACCGACGTTCACCGCCTTCCTCCCTTCTCCAGCCTGCCGCCGGAGGCGGCAGGCTGGGGAAGGGAAGGGTATTGCTGCGTTTGCGATCTCGCTCACAAGACTCCTTCACCGGCCGCGCAAGGCGGCAGGGGTCGAAGTGAGACAGTCGAATTACTTGGATTTCAGATCAAAACTTCGCGAGTTCTTGCCCTGCGTGGTCTCGACCACGAGCGTCGACGCACTGTTGTACTTGTCGGGAACGACTTGATTCTTGTAGGCCTCGCCCTCCGCCGTCTTGTTCCCCAGGTCGCGGTAGGCCAGGATTTGAACTAGATTCTTCCCCACCGCCGGTCCACTTCGGGCGTCGATCGAGTATTTCCCCTGCACGATTTGGCTGTAGCCTGCCGGGCCTGTTGTACCTGCTGTGGGCAGGAAGCTGATCGTCCCTTCTTCGAGCACTGTCCCGTCAAGCGTGACGCTGCCTTCTACCGCTGCTCGCTTCAGATCCCCGCTGCTGCCGCAACCGGTCGTGCCAGACACAACCAGCAGAAGAAGCACACACAAGAAGGTCTGTTCGCACCTACGGCCCATATCGCACACTCCCATCTCCTTCTAAGGGACTAATCGAATGTCAGGCATTCTGACATCCCGCCGCGTCCAACGCAAGCAGCGGACGGTCCTCGCGTACAACTTGATCCAATAGGAATTTGTAATGATGGCGAGTCTGGGATGGTTGCGATGAAGGGCGACTTAATCTTTCACCCTAATCTTTCGCCTTAATCTTCCTCCGGCTGCATGGGAATGGAGGGAGAGATTAAGGGGAAAGATTAAGGCGAAAGATTAGGGTTCCGGCGAAGCCGGCTAAGTTGTATTCTCTTCTCTGGCGGCTCTTTTTGCTGGCAAGCCGTGTGTCAGCTGGTTTAGCCCGGAACCGCCGACGATATTCCGATCGTTTCACCGCCGTCACCACCCGCGAGCGGATACCCGGCTCCGGTCTAAACGAGCCAAGGCCAGTCGTGTGCTGGATTCTCACGGTCAGAAGCCGTCACTGACGGGTTCACCCCCGGCGCGCGTCGACAGAGCTCGGAAGACGTTGTAGTCGATACTGACATCCAGGAAATGCACGCTTCCGTCCACAAACAGGAATAGCGCGCCGCCGGGGTGCCAGCTCCAAAAGTGCAGCACGGTTTCATCGTACGGCGTGGCCTTGCTGGGGAAGAACAGGCCGCGTTGCGCACTCAGGTACTGCTCGCACTCCTGGCCACCGCACAGCACCCAGCCCCAACCAAAGTCCTTGGCGATTCCACGTTCACCTAGAGCCAGGGTGTGGGAGGTGCCGTCCAACACGTCGGACATCCGGACCTGGCTGAAATCGTAGAACATCCCGGAACCGTTGGCGATGCCGGTGCTAAACCAGCACTGGTTGATCGGTAAACTGGAATTGACACCTTCCTTGTCTCCGGCCACGCCCAGATAAGTACCGGGGTAAAGCCGTCCGCAATCGCCCGTGTCGGGATAGGGTCCCAGGGGACCACTCAAGAGTTCCTGGAAGCCCAGCGGGTCCGAGGGGCAAATGAACACTTTGAACGGCTGCGCGGTGGGAGTGGGCTGTCCCGCTGCTTGCAGGGCCTTGAGTTCGACCGCCGCCCCCGCGCTGCTAAAGCTCACCGATTCGAACGCCGCCTGCTGCTCCAGATAGGGCAATAGCATCATGGATGCCCCCCACGAATACCCGTCGTTCGTGATCAGACTGCCGGGAGGGAATTTTCGCAGCACATCGTGATACATTTGCAACGCCAAGCCAAGTTGGTGCAAGTTGCTGCGACACTCGGTACGACGAGCTGCCTCACGAGCCGACTGCACGGCGGGCAGCAACAACGACACCAAGATGCCGATGATGGCGATGACGACCAGAAGTTCCACCAAGGTAAAACCACGCGGATTATGCATGCGTCGCATTGCCGTACTCCTCAGAAGGTCGCACCTCGCAAGCGTTTCACTCCGAGATCTCCAAGTCCAGCCGGGGAGCTGCCGTCGCGGGGACTTCCAGATCGAATTCCCGCGTGTGGGACCGCCCTGCGGCCACGGCCTGTGGCGAATCGGATCCGCCACTCTTCGAACCTGCACCGCCGCCAGCCGATTCCGGGACCGCCGACGATTGACGCACCTTCGTGGAACGGGCGAACTGTGCTTCGTCGGCGGCATCCCGCAAGAACGCAACGACAACGTGGTGCGGCCCCACAAAGGGGCCATCTTCCCTCGAAAACTGATAGCGTCCGTTGCTGATGCCGGTGTTTGCGGCGGGACCGGCATGACCCTCCGCAGGGTAGAAGTTGATCGAGCCGCTCGCGACCGGTTGGCCGTCAAGCAACACTCGGCCGCACACGGAAACCCGACCTGGTCGACCGGCACTGCGACTCCCGCTCGCCACGAGGCAAATTGCCAGGACGGCCAGACTGGCGGCCAGCCAGCCATAGCGATAGGCTTGGAAGTATCGCCGGTAAAGGTCGCGAACCGCACTCGACGGCGCCACCGTAGGTTCGCTCGTGTCACTGGCAGTATCCTGATTGGGCTTTCCGCCAGCGGCCGTGTGAGCGACCAACTCCTGCCAATGCTCTTTGCGAAAGCGTGTGCCCTTCACAGCCAGCAGCCTCTCCCTGGAAGAATCAAGAATGCACCCGACCCAAGAATACTGACAATCGCAATGCATTCTACTGCTTGGGAAGCCCGCGGAACAGACGGGGGAAGGGGCACCGCCGTTAAGCATCTTGGCGCGGGAAAAAACCGGCACGCACGTCGTAGCCGAAGTCGCCAGACTTCGGGGATTCACGCCAAACACCCGAATTCGGGCGAATTCGGCTACCAAAATCCTTACCGGCGTTGGGGGAGGGGGGGGCGATGTAGGATGGGTCGAGCAAGCCGTGTTCCCAGTGGCCTTGATCATAACGTTGCGAAATGCTCGCAGTGTCGTGATCGCCCTCGATA
>JAPLNJ010000235.1 GCA_026692885.1 Planctomycetota bacterium
CGTGGATGGTGCGGGTCAGGTACTCCCGAATCTCCTGTGCCGTCTTCATCTGCAGGACCTGCGCGGCGATCTCTTGAACCATCGGTTGCGAGGTGTGTCTAACCAGATCCTTCAAGGCCGGTATGAAAGCTGGACTCATGCTGAAACTTCGCAAACCCATGCCCAGCAGGGGCAGGAAGCAGCGGAGCCTGCCGGCCATTTCACCGCACAGAGTAACCGGGGTATGGTGCTCCAGGCAGGCCTTGATGATACGGTGCAAGACCCGAAAGATGGCCGGGCTGAAGGGCTCGCAGAAGTGGGCGACTTGGGGATTATTGCGATCCGCCGCCATGAGGTATTGAATCAAGTCG
This sequence comes from Planctomycetota bacterium, assembly GCA_026692885.1. Next base: position 351 of record JAPLNJ010000235.1, read on the forward strand.
TTGGAGCCGATGCTGACGAAATCGACCTCCTGAAGCAGGTCTTCGAGGCACACGGCCACGGCCGGCACTTCCAGCATGATCCCCAGCGGCGTGTCGCGGTCGAACCCCTCCGGTCGACCCGGCATGGTGCTGCGCACGCGGTCCAACGCCCGCTTCACTTCCCGGACTTCTTCGAGGGTGGTGATCATGGGAACCAACAGGTTGACCTGCCCCAGGGGGGCGGCCCGCAGGATGGCTCGAAGTTGCGTTTCGAAAAAGCGGGGATGATCGAGCAGCAGTCGGGTGCTGCGCCAGCCAAGCGCCGGATTGGCCTCGCGATGCTTGCCCAGGTAGGGGAGCTGCTTGTCTCCTCCCAGGTCCAAAGTACGAATCGTGACCGTTCGGTTGGGGGCGGCCTCGATGACCGCACGGTACACGGCCAGTTGCTCCTCCTCGTCCGGGACACCCGGATGTGCTAGAAATAGATACTCCGTGCGATAGAGCCCGACACCACAGGCGCCCACGCGGTGAGCCATCACGGCATCCGCGGGCCCGTTGACGTTGGCCAGCAATTCGACTCGGATGCCGTCTGCCGTAAGCGGCTTCTGGTCGCGGTTCTCGATCAGCCGATCGCGAAGATTCACATGTTCGCGCTGCAACGTACGGTAAGCCGCCTCGAGTTCCGCGCCCGGCCTCAGGTAAACATGTCCTTCTCGTCCATCAAGAACGACGATGTCACCGGTCTGAACTTCCTGCAGGATGCCGGGCAACCCGGTGACCGCGGGGATGCCGAGGGATCGCGCCAAGATCGCGGCGTGTCCCGTAGCCCCCCCCGTCTCCGTCACCACGCCAGCCACGGGGAGTTCAGCCCACGCGATGACATCCGACGGCAGGACCTCCTCCGCTACCAGGATGACTGGTTCGCTTAGCTCCGGATGCGAGCGGCTGCCGGTTCGACGCAAGTGGACCAGGATGCGGCGAACGACATCCCGGATATCGGCTAGTCGTTCTCGCAGGTAAGCATCCTGCAATTCAGAGAATAAGACGGTGTACTCGGCCAAGGACTCGCGCAGTGCAGTCTCGGCGTTTAAGTGCCGGTCAACGATTGCTTCCTTGACCTTGGCGATGAAGGCCGGGTCGGTCGACAACAAGCGGTGCGCCCGAAAGATGGCCGCTTCTTCCTCGCCGATTTGTCGGGTCACTCGGACGATGATGGTGTCCAGTTCCTGAATCGAGGTCGTACACGCACGGTCCAATCGGCGGATTTCTTCCGACGATATGCCCGGCGGCAGTTCGCTGGATTCCAGACTGGGCGTTACCTCATCCAAACGGAGAGCCTTGGCAACGGCTACTCCCGGAGATACCGGCACGCCTTTTCTCATTTCCCGGCCTCAAGCACCATGGTTACGTTTTCTGGCCGCTGCGGAGCCATCCGCAACGCGTCATTCGTGAGCGATGGGGAAGAATACCGACATGCAGGCAACTCCCTGCAGGGGCGTTGATCGCAACACTGCGAAATGTCGTCACTGCTAGCGCCAAACGGTTTCTTGGTCCTGACGCGTAAAGAATGAGATTTTACGGTTCCGCAGTGCCGGGCCCCAGGCAGGGCTCAGACGTACAGAATTCAAAATTGGCGGACAAACCACTCCGACTTGGCAAAGTCACCAAATCGCCAATTTTGAATTCTGTACGTCTGAGCCCTCGCGGCAAGCCTCGTCCAGGCGACAACGTTAAACCTCATTCTTGCCACTCACACCGTAAGAAACCGTTTAGTGCTAGCTGGTTCCGTCCGAGAAGCTCCCGACGTAAGTCGGTGAGAGCAGTCCCGCCAACTCCTAACACCGCGGCGCCTCACCGAGTTCTCCCGACTCGTCGGGCTGGTCGGATATGGGGCTCCGGGTTAGGCACAGGGCGGGAACACTCCCACCGACTTACGTCGGGAGCTTCTCGGGGGCGATCGCGACACTGCTCGCATTTCGCAACGTTATGATCAAGGCCGTGAGCGGCAAGGCGCTAGCCGCCGGTTCCGAACGCCACCGGTGGCTAGCGCCCAATGCCACTTGCTTTGCACTCGGACATGGTGAGCGGCAAGGCGCTAGCCGCGGGTTCTTGCCGGGAAAGCGGGCGTTGATCATAACACTGCGAAAAATGCCGTCACTGCTAACTGGTCCCGTCCGAGAAGCTCCCGACGTAAGTCGGTGAGAGCAGTCCCGCCA
>JAPLNJ010000236.1 GCA_026692885.1 Planctomycetota bacterium
AGGGCGTCGCTCTGCGGCTGTCGCCGCGACGCTTTGCCCTGGGCTGATTTGTTAATGCCCCTTTGGGGCGGAAGAGTTGTGTATAACGACGAGGGGCAAGCCGGGGGCATTCACCAGTTACCGCCGGTATTCGCGACACCCCCAGAACAAACGGGGAAGTTATTTCGTGGGCGTTGCTAGCCAAATTCGTGAGAATTCGGGCCGCGAGCTCGCGAAACGTCGGAAGTCTCGCGACTTCCGCTACGAACCCGTTCCTGAGCCCTTAACATCCTTTCCCTTCTTGATTTCCCAGCTTGCTGCTGGTAGGCTTCGTTGCCTTGTTCAAAGAACAAAATTCATATCCGTTGATCGAACAATACAACCTCCAAATTGGAGACGACGAATGAAAGATTACCACATCAACGTTTTCTACAGTGAAGACGACGGCGGGTACATTGCCGATATTCCGGACCTGAGATTCTATTCGGCCTGCGGCGACACGCCGGAAGAGGCCGTACGCGAAGTGCAAATCGCCAAGGCCGCCTGGTTGAAAGTCGCCAAGACAGCCGGCAAGCCGATCCCCAAGCCACGGTATCGGCCGGCCATTTACCAACTCGCGCGCTGAACGCCGCGTGACGCGCCCAGCTCGTGGCCGCCGAAATCGCGGCAGCCGATGCTCTGTAAACTTGCGATGATCGCGCTCCCCGTTTCCCGTTGGGGCGCGGTTTAACCGCGACCCAGAAGAGGCTGCTGCCGAAAAGCGAGGTTACTTGTCTCGGCCGTGCCAGCAGCCTCTGGCGGGGAGCGCGTGGTTTGGCGACGCGTTCCGCGTTGGGTCGCGGTTTAACCGCGACCCAGAAGAGGCTGCTGCCGAAAAGCGAGGTTACTTGTCTCGGCCGTGCCAGCAGCCTCTGGCGGGAAGCGCGTGGCTTGGCGACGCATTCCGCGTTGGTAGCCGCCGCAGCCGAGCGAGATAGCAAAGCCTCTCGCCGACCGCTACTGTTGGGTCGTGGTTAAACGAGCGGATGCCAATGCTCGGGGACGCGCTTCCCGTTGGGGCGCGGTTAAACGAGCTGACGCCAATGCTCGGGAACGCGCTTCCTGTTGGGTCGCGGTTTAACCGCGACCCAGAAGAGGCTGCTGTCGAAAAGCGAGGTTACTTGTCTCGGCCGTGCCAGCAGCCTCTGGCGGGGAGCGCGTGGCTTGGCGACGCATTCCGCGTTGGTAGCCGCCGCAGCCGAGCGAGATGGCAAAGCCTCTCGCCGACCGCTACTGTTGGGTCGCGGTTAAACGAGCGGATGCCAATGCTCGGGGACGCGCTTCCCGTTGGGGCGCGGTTAAACTAAGACGGAAACAAGCTCCTGGACTGGACACGGTTGTTGCAAGGTGCCAAAATGAACGGCAGCGAAAGGGAGGATATTTCCGAAGTCGGGATGACTTCGGAGATCTGAGCCAGAAGATGTCGCATCAGCAGAACTTCTCGGCCGTCGTTCGCACGGCTTTCTCTAGCTCGTACCGGAGGTCCGTCATGTCTGCCCGCAAGAACAAAGCGTTCACGCTCACGGAAATGCTGGTGGTGATCTCGATCATCGGCGTGCTGGTCGCCATGCTGCTCCCGGCCGTGCAGTCGGCGCGCGAAGCCGCCCGGCGGGCACAATGTCTCAACAACCTGCGCCAGTGTGCGAAAGGGATCATTACCTACGATGCCCGGAAGGGATTCTTGCCTTCTTCACGGACCTATTACAACGTGAACGGCGGCGTGATTCAGAATTGGGTTGTGCCCGTGCTGCCCATGATCGATCGGCAGGATCTAAGCGATATGATCCGAACTAATGGCGGAGACCCCGCTTTTCCCCCATACGTTCCGCCCACACCCCCCCTGCCGCCGGTCAAGTCGCCCCAAAACGAGACCATTCCCGTCCTGCTCTGCCCCGATGATCCGAATCAACACAAAGCCCTCGATCCGCTTCCACTTGCCTTTACCCCCCCTGTCGAAGTGGAGTGTGGCGCTCTGAGCTACAAGGTAAACGGTGGCCGTCTGAACACAGCAACCAATTTTGACTATCTGGCCAACGGGCTGTTCGTCGACAAGGGTGCCGGTTCCCCGTCCGCTCCGGAAGACAAGATCAGCCTGGACCGTGTCCACGATGGCTCCTCCTCAACAATCCTGGTGGCCGAAAATCTGATTTTCTTATCTCGCGAAGTAAGCGTTACGACTGGGCAGCGTTGGGCGATCGCTCCCAGGCAGGAAGACTCGCAAATCCTTTGGTTTCCGGATGCACCGTTGCCCGCGTGTGTGAAACCGACATCTCCACCTGCTTCCTATCCTAGTGATCTCTGGGTGCTACAGTTCGTTGGACTGAACGCCGAATGGTTTCCTCCACCTCCTCCTCGGCCACCGTCTCCCCCTTCATATCGCTACGCTCGCCCCGCAAGCTATCATCCCGGCGGATTCTGTCTGGCCTTCGGTGATGAAAGCACAAGGTTCATGAACGAGTCCGTAGACTACACGATCTACGCGGTCCTCATGACTTCCTACGGCGATAAGTCGCAGGAACCGACCAGCAAATGCGTGGACGCGTTTTGGCAGTCTCCTTCGAACGCGGGTTATCCCGGCACGAAGTTCTAGCATCCGCCGGGTAGGTCAGGCTTTCCAGCCAGACGTTTCACCTCCGGCCGGTGCGTGTCTCCCGGCCCGTGTGAGAGCATCGACCGCGGCACACGGCGACAGACGTCAGGCTGGAAAGCCTGACCTACGGCGCCAGCATCAGGCGTTTGACGAGCATCGTGGCGTAGGAACCGCGCGGCAGTTCGAAATCCAGCGTCAACTGGTGGCGTCCGGCGTAGAGTTCGTCCTCGCCCGTGGATTGGCTGATTTTGGCTGGTTGGACAAGCGGGGGCCGAACACCCTTTGCGAAAAAACTGTCGCGTGGATACTTGACTCGCAATTGCCTCAGCTCCAGCCCGAGGGGCGTCAGCGTGTCCTGGATCAGACGTAAGATCGGTCCATCCTCCAGGTGTAACCTGGCCGAGGGCAAGGACAGGGCGATCTTTCCAAGCTGTTCACGTTGCTCCGGCGTCAGCGACCGAAAGAACGGCACCGGGCCAATTCTCAATCCCACGTCGACAAGGTCGGCGGCCGCGCACGCCTGACGCAATAACGCTGCCAACATGCGGTTCCAGAGGAAGCTCTGGAAGGCGGCCAAGTAGAGGCCCCGCAAGTCGACGCCGATGCGCGCCAGGGCGCCACGAAAGTCGCCAGGCTGGGCGGCCAGCTGGGACACGACGCTCCGCCGCGGCGATTCGGCCAGGGCGGCCTGGCAGTGGCTCCAATCGCCCCAGTGCTCGCGCAGGATCCGCTTCTGCTCGCCCTGCGCGGCCGAGTCGTCTGCATGCGGATCGGCCAGAGCCAGCCACAACGCCCGTTCGTAGTCACCGACACACCAAGGTTGGCCGATGAATTCGCCGGACTCGCCCAGCGAGCCGAACCGCTGGTCATCGAAATAATTCGGAACGCCATCGCGCTGCACACTATCCAGAGCCTGCCGCGCTCCGTTAACGTCTTCCGCCGACAGATCGCGCAGGACGATGTGAAAGCGATTGCCGCGGATGTCATCGGGCGTAAACGGTCGCGAAGCCTGCCCCAAGTATTCGACGTGCACGGGTCCCAACGGCAGGTGGCGGGGCGGACCGCGGTACACGGTGACGAATTGCTGGGTGCGAGCATGCTTGTCCTTCAGACCGCCGAAGGAGATCCGCTGCCGAGTCAATCGCCAGTGTCGGGACACCAGTTCGATGGCTTCCGGGGTGCCCAACGCCTCCTTCGTCAGCTGGTACAGCGCGTACTGTCCACCGTCGGCCGTGAACGCGGTCAGTTCCGCAACCTGGAAGTCAGCGGGTTGGCATTTGAGTTTCATGGGCACGTTATGACAGTTCAGGCTGTTGTTCGAGGGGGCACTTGTATAACCGCGACCCAACGACAGTGATTGTTCTAAGCCTATTTATTGGACGCTATCACAACCGTGCGATCACTTGAACCGGAAGTCCAATTTGAAATTGTACAGCCAGGGTACGCGAGGGTCGATGCCCTCCGCTTCGAGTCGGCTGGGGAGGCCCTCGTAATGCTGCCGGAGTTGGTCCGTGTGGGGTGCATGGCCTTGAGGCCTTGATCGTAACGTTGCGCATCGTAAGCGCGAAGCGTCAGCGAGGACGAGCGGCGTTTTCCTCGCTAACGCGTCGGGTTACGATGATCCGCTGCTAGCGTTTTACGCCACCTTATGATCAAGGCCTGGCCTTGATCATAAGGTGGCGCACCATAACCCGACGCGTCAGCGAGGAAGAGCGCGTTGGATGCCACGGGCTCGCCCCGTGGAGGCTCACGTTTCTCGCTACACCAGGCGGCCCAACTCGCCCCTTCCTCCCCCGCCTCGCCCGCGGCGGCTTCGCCGTCGCGGGCGAGACGGGCGTGGGATCCGCGCGTGGGTAGCAAGAAACGGAAGTATCCCCCGGGCAAGCCCTCGTCGCTATACACAACTCTTCCGCCCCAAAGGGGCATTAACAAATCAGCCCAGGGCAGAGCGTAGCGGCGACATCCGCGGAGCGCCGCCCTGGGTACTGGATCGATTCAACACGGTAGACCTGTAAGGGCGAAACAAATCGGTTCATCCCACACGTATCGCTCGCCTTCAAACAAGATGGAGGTAGTTCTTGACAAAGGATTGTGGCGCGGTTGTGCTACGCTGGCTTGTTTCGCCCCTTCAGGGCTGGCGTTCCTGATACTCCCCTAACCCAGGGCGGCGCTACGCGGCTAACGCCGCT
>JAPLNJ010000237.1 GCA_026692885.1 Planctomycetota bacterium
AAACTTGCGCACGGCGCGAAGGTACGATTCGTGAGTCCGTTCCTTCAGGCCGGCCAGCTGCATGTCCTGGAGCATCTGCTGAGCGAGCGGGGTGAGGGGAATCCCTTTTCGCCGAGCCGGGGTGGACGAGGGGCGCACGGGGCGGCTAGAATTGGGGGCACGACGGGTCATGGGCAGGTACTCCTGAGAAAGCCTCCGCGAACGCTGCGTGCCGAAGTGTCGCGCGGGAATCCGTCGCGGTCAGGAAAACTGTGCGTTGCGGGATGCGTGAGTGCAAAGAAATGTCTGTCGTTGGCCGTGCTGATTCGTCAGGCAGCACGGGCCCGCCGCGACAGCGGCTTACTTGATCCTGGTCGTTCGGACAGCAACTCTTGGTCAGTTACGTGTTGAAACTGCACAGGTCGTCTGATGCCCAGGAAGATTCGAGAATTGCTCCAAGATCTGAACGAAGCCGGCTTCTACGAAATCTCAGGAGGCAAGGGATCTCATCGAAAGCTGGTGCATCGTCGATATCGTGGTGCCGTTACATTGAGCGGTCGCCTCGGCGATGACGCCAAGCCGTATCAGGAAAAGCAAGTCCGCCGAGTGATCGGGGAGGTTCAAGAATGAAACACAGCGATCAATATCACAAATGGGTCGAGTGGAGCGACAAAGACGAAACGTACATTGGAAAATGCCCGGACCTGATCACGGGTATTCACGGCGATGATCCGAAGGAACTGTATGCTGATTTATGCGAAGTCATCGAAGACGTGATCGCCCATTTCGAGTCTGAGGGCCGCTCTCTGCCTGTCCCCAAAGTCAGGCCCATGCAGGAGGTGGTGTAGGCCCCCATCAGATTATGGTACGGAAAAGGAGGCGGGGCTTGTTCCTATACGCAATGGGGCCGCGGGCGCCGGACGATCCACCCGCGAGCAAGGTCGAACCTGTCCGAATCCATCGGATGCAGATGAGGCGGCCACGGGGGTCGGAATTGGATTTGGGCCGGTCGGGCCGCCCACCTGATCCTGGTCGTTCGGCCTCTGGATCGTGCTCCGGCAGAGGGGCGTTGACGTCGCGAGTGGTATTGCGTATGATACCAACCCATGATACCCCAGATCGTGATCGATACTTGTGTCGTGACATCGGCGCTGCGTTCACGACTCGGAGCTTCCTACCGCTTGCTCATGCTGGCGGGGTCTGGAGAATTTGGCACCAACCTTTCTGTTCCCGTGTTGCTCGAGTACGAACAGGTAGCCAAGAGGTTGGTGGGACAGATACCACTCACGGAGACGGACATCGATGATATTCTCGATTATCTCTGCCAAACGGCGGCACACCATCAGGTGTTCTACCTTTGGCGGCCGTTCCTGAAGGATCCGGAAGACGACATGGTTCTGGAACTGGCCGTTGCGGCAAACTGCGGCCATGTCGTGACCTTCAACACGCGGGACTTCGCTGGTGCCGAGCAGTTCGGTCTCCAGATCGTGACGCCCCGGGAGTTTCTCCAGCTTATCGGTGAACTGCCATGAGTACCATCAGCCTACGCTTGCCTGACTCTCTGCACCAGACATTGCGAGACCTGGCGGCCAAGGAGCAGGTGTCCATCAATCAGCTAATCGCCTTGGCCGTGGCGGAGAAGGTCTCCGCGCTCGCGACCGAGGACTACCTAGGTGTCCGGGCAAAACGGGCCAGCCGCAAGAAATTCCTCCGGGCCATGGCGAAAGTCCCTGATGCGGAGGCGGACGAACGGGACCGCCTGTAGCAGTCGCCCTGGCCGGATGGACCACAGCGGCCGATGGTGGAGGTTTAGGACAATGGGTGGCCGTCGTCGGCCGCGTGGTCATCCGTGTCGTTACGATTCCTGTACCCGTGTGCTGAATGGACCGGTCGCTGGTGGGGCATGGTCGGCCGGCGTGCATGGCCAGAAGGGCCGTTCGCGGCGCACAAGTCAGTCGGCAGGGAAGGGCACGCCACTGACGGCGCTCAAGTCTGTCGCGAGGGATGGCCAGATGCGTCTTTCCCCAGCCACGGACTGCCCCTCCACGCTGTGGAATATGTATCCAATGATTGTCTGGTATCAGCGGAGGAGCAGCCGTCGGCCGGGGAGCCGCTCAGCGGCGCGGATTTCCTGCCGGCGGCGGCCGTGACCGGCTACCGCATCGGTAGCTGACCAGCCGCGGCCGAGTCCCAGTGTGAGCCATTAACGTCCGGCTGACTGGCGTCCAGGTCCAACGGGGATGCCTCGACCGTCATGGCCGGATCCGCGCCGGCACAGAGCCCCAAGACAAAGCCTGGACCGATCAGCTTTCCTTGGCCTCGGCTTCCGTTACAGTGGCTTTCGGACGGCGAGCAAAAACACAACCGGAACGTGTGCGAAGGTGCCTGGAGAGACGGTCATCGTCAGTCAAGACGGCGGCGCGGACTTGAAGAATCGCTTCGGCGCCGTCCGGGTTGTTCCAGAACATCTCCGTTCCCTTGACAGGAACAAATAGCTCAACCGATGAATAAAGTCGAGGATCGGCGTAAAGTCGCGGAAGCGTTCCCGCCAGATCGTCCAGTTCCACGGCAAGCCGTCCCCCAAGAATACCTTCCCGGCAGCTTCGAAGAATCGTCGTCGCTTGGCTTCGCGGGCCATTTGCCGACCGAAGTCGCGCGAGCACTTCATGCTGCTCAGGACGGTCCGCACCAGACGTTTCGGCCGCCAATCGTCTTCCTCTTCCGCGGCGGCCGACGTATTGCACGACTCCCCCTGGGCTTGCTCGGCCGGCGATGGTGCAGCGCGAGACGAGGCGACCGACAAGGCTTCCGTTTCGGCCATCTTGGCGACGTGCTGCACGTCACAAAAGCAGACTGGCGGCTCCGGTTGTGGATCCTCCTCAAACGTCTGACGCGAGACTTTGATCAAGCACGCGTTCTTCGTCTCGCGCCAACCCTCACCCGACAGATGTACGCCCGGACCCTGCCCGGGTTCGCGGGTCCGGATACGTCTTCGCACCGGATACCGCACGTCGGACACTTGGCGGTGAGGGACTGCGAGGCAAGGACCTCGCCCATCTGCCGCTGTTGCACTTCCCGGCTGAGCCGCTGGCCCAATTGGTGGGCCCGCTCCTCAATCAACGAGTAATGGGGCACACCCCGGATCGTGCCATCCGCCCGACTCAATTCGACCTCCACTTCGGCCGCTTCCCGGAACAAGCTTTCGAGCCGTTTCTTCAATTGCTCCGTCCTCGTCTCCTCGGCAGAATTCTCTGAGAATTTCTTCGGTTGAACCGCCGCCGTGCCGTCCATGATTACTTCCTTTCTTTGAGCACTATATTCCCCAAGTCGTCCACGGCCCGTAGCTTACCACGACAACTGCCAATTCTCCTATTGACCATTTTTGCCCCCTGCCAACCGGCGCAAAAGCTGACATGCACCCCCTGCTCCCCTGCTCCCGGGCGCAGGAACGGGTTCGTAGGTCAGACGCTGGTTGCTAGCGGGGCAGAACGGCACCGGGGTGAGAACGGAGAGATCGGACGCGTCTGGAGCCAAGTCGCCAACCGGTCGTCCTCGCTGATCACGGCGGCACGAATC
>JAPLNJ010000238.1 GCA_026692885.1 Planctomycetota bacterium
CGGCAGAGTCCGCCTTTCTCCCACGTCTTGGACTGGCGATCGTCGATGTCGACGCAGGCAGCCCAACGCGAACCCTCGTGGACCACCAGGTGCGTGACGATATTGCTGGCCAATCCGTCGGCCGCAGTGAACCGCTTCGGCGGCTGACCCGATTCGAGGACTTCGACGTAGCAGGAGTCATTCAGCTTTTTGAGAATGTCGCTCCAGGCCACTGCTCCGCCCGGTCGAGCGCGTTCAACCTTTCGTAAGAAGCCGGCCGGCTGGATGGCCCGCCATACGGCGCCGTCGAACTTGACCTCGACCACGGTTGCTGAGCGTGGTGCCTGATCAAGATCGGGACCAATCGCCGCACCGGGGAAACCGGTGGAAGTGACGGGCGGGGTGAACCAGGGGTTGAGAACGCCCGGGCCGACCAGATGTGCATCAAGTGCCCGCCGAGCCGGTTTGGCAAATCCGTCTGGACGAACATTCGGCCAACCGTCGGCCACGGTGAATCGCTTGGCCACCCCGCCCGTGCTCCGGTCGAAAAACACGCCGCTTCGACCATAGTCCACGGCGATCTGCTGTGCGGTGACGCGAACGCTGCGTGGCGCATCTTCGTGGACGAAAACCTGGATCGCTTCGACTGGAATGAGGCGGCCTAGTCCCGGCTTGCTGCCTTCGAGAGAATCGAGGCGTAATCCACCCGCCACCGGCGACTCCGCCGCCAGCACACCGGTGACCAACAGCCAGCTCGCAATCGTTCCCAGAACGGTCGTGGGCACTCGAAAATGGCCGAAGCTCATGATTGGCTCCCAAGGTGAACGAGGCTCCTGTTCTCGCGAAGAACCACAGGTCGCTAGGGCTGATTCTATCGGGGCGAACCTGTGCGGGCTATCATGGCGTCGTGCTGCTGAGATGGTCCGCAGCCGAGATTCGTCGAACACCAACGCACGCGCAAAGATGGCGACTTCAAAACGGATCAAGGCGTTCTGTGACGAAGCCCGGCGAATCGGCGCGTTGGATGCCGTGATCGTCTCACCACAGAAGGTGTTCACGGGACGTGGGTCCGTCTGCGGTGTCAGTACGGTTGTTCCGAATATGGGCAGTGCCTGACGTGTCCGCCCCGTTCGCCCGCGCCGGAAACGACCCGCAAAATGCTCGACGAGTACCGGACGACAATCCTGCTGCATGGCAGCGACTGGAAGTCGGTGCGAGAGGTGGGACAAGCCCTGGAACGGACGCTGTTCCTCGCTGGCTACTACAAGGCGTTTGCCTTCCTGTGTGGCCCCTGCGACCTGTGCCGGACGTGTGTGGCAGTGCAGACGAAAGGCGACAAGGCCGCGGCTTGCCAGCATCCTGACCAGGCACGGCCGGCCATGGAGGCTGCTGGAATCGACGTGTTTGCCACGGTGCGGGCGGCTGGCCTGCCGATCGAGGTCGTCCGCTCGGAGGAATGCCCACAGAACTATTACGCCCTGGTGTTGGTGGAGTAGAGCCGTCAATCTTTCTCGGGAAAGATGGGCAACGTCCAACAACACGCCCCCGCACCAGGACCGGTTTCGCGAGCACCTGCCGTCCGAGGACTTGTATCCCGCGAATCGGAGGGCTTAAGCTGTGCTCGATCCCGCTTGACTTCCTCGAACGGGAAGGAGGGCCGGATGCTCGCGGGAAACGCTTACCAGGATCAACGGGCATGAAGCGGGCCGCTCACCCGGCAAAGGATGAACCATGAAATGCCAGCAATTGCTTCTCGCATGTGCCGTGATGTTGGGCTCTACCGACTTCGGCCGCTGCGAAGTGGTCGTCGTGCGTAAGGGCGTTCCTGTCGCCACGGTCGTGCTGAGTCGCGAGGCCTCGAAGCAACTGGAAGAAGCCGCAAGCACGTTGGCCCATTACGTACGCGAGGCATCCGGAGCAGAACTGGTAATGGTCCGTGATGACATGATCCCCGCCAACGGGACGCCGCGTATCCATGTCGGCCAGAATCGTTTGTCGGCCACGCAGAACGTGCTGCCGGCGACGCTGGATGGCGATGGCTTTGTCCTCCTGACGAAAGGGCCGGATTGCGTCATCGTCGGGCCGACCGACGACGGCACCGAGTTCGGTGTGTACGAGTTCCTGGAACGTTATGTCGGAGTCCGCTGGTTACTGCCCGGTGACCACGGTACGGATGTTCCTCGCCGCCCGACGATCACCGTGCCGGAAGGCCGGTTGCAGGATGAGCCCGTCTTTTTCTCCCGGCTGCTGAGCGGCCTGCAGGGGCCGGCGCAGACCCGCTGGGCCCGGTTCAACCGGATGCGTGGGCGAGTATTGTTCCACCACCATCTCCTGAATCTCTTTCCTCCCTCGCGCTACGCAAAATCGCAGCCCGAATTTTTTCCGGTGTTGAAGGGAGAGACTCGCTATTTGCCACAGCAGGATGACGATCACGGCTGGCAGCCGTGCTTCACGGCGTCTGGCATCGTCGACGAGGCGGTACGCAACATCACACGGCACTTCGATGAACACCCGCGAGAGACGTCCTACTCGCTGGGCATGAACGACAGCGGCAGCTTCTGTCGTTGTGCCGCCTGCTTGGCCCAGATCCCCGGTGACAAGAACTATCTGGGTTTGACCGATTACTCCGACCTCTACTATGGTTGGTGTTCGCGGGTGATCGAGGGAGTTCTGCAGAAGCACCCGGACAAATGGTTCGGCTGTCTAGCATATTTCAATGTGGCGACACCGCCGCGGCGTGGGAAAGTCCATCCCCGGCTGGTGCCGTACATCACTTACGACCGCATGAAATGGATCGACACCTCGTTGCGTGCCGAGGGTGAGGCAGCCACGCGGCGTTGGCAGGAGAGTGTACCGACCTTCGCGTGGTACGACTACATCTACGGCACGCCCTACTGCCTACCACGAGTCTACTTCCACCACACCGGTGACTATCTGCGGTTTGCGGCGGATCACGGGGTGAAGGCGCACTACGCGGAGATCTACCCCAACTTCGGCGAAGGCCCGAAGCCCTATCTTCACCTGCGGCTGTGGTGGAATCCACGGCAGGACGTGGATCAACTGATGACCGAGTGGTACGAGCGATGCGTCGGTCTCGAGGCCGCACCGTACCTGGCCAAGTACTTCTCGATCTGGGAGCGGTTCTGGACGAAGGACGTCCAGCGATCAGCTTGGTTCAGCAAAACCGGGACTTGGCTGTCGTTCAACACGCCGGGGTATCTGGCGGATGTGCGCCCCGAGGATCTCGTGGAGAGCCGTCGATGCTTGGAGTCGTGTATCGAACGCTGTCGGACGGACGGCCAGCGGGCTCGCGCGAGCTTGCTGGAGAAGGCGTTTCAGTACTACGAGGCTTCGGCCGTCGCATTCCTCGCCAACACGCACAGCGATCAACAGCGAGCGGACACGGAACAGGACGCGCTGGCGATCCTCGACGTCGCCACGCGCGGTCTGCAGATGGCCCAACGGCGACGACAGCTGGCGCTGGAGGTCTTTCCCCGCGACCCGGTGCTGGTGAACCCCCTGGGGATCGATCGCTACCCGGCCCTGGCGGGCACCGATTGGGGAGGCCGCGGCTTGTGGACGGTCGCCGACTGGGTGGTCAAGGGCGATAACCCGCTTCGGCAACGAGTCCAGCAACTCGCGTCTCAGGCGGAATCCGATCTGGTGCGTGAGCAAGCCAGGCTACTCCTCGCGCTGGCCACTGGGAAGACTCGTCTGATCAGCGCCAACCCATCGTTTGAGGACGGGCAGGGCGAACAGGCGACCGCCTGGTGGTACTGGCGCAAGCCCGATGAGCCGCCGGAGAAACCCCAGGGCCGCATGCTCCGCAGCGACGATGCAGCGCACACTGGTCAGTTCAGCCTGTTTTGCGACGCCATGCAGCGCGGCGGGCCTGTTGATGCGCCCCGGAGTTTTTGAGACGGGAAGTGCCAGATTGTGTGAGATGGCCGGGGCAAACAATATCCCGCAGTCGATCAACGGGGATGGA
>JAPLNJ010000239.1 GCA_026692885.1 Planctomycetota bacterium
CCGGCACCACGACCGCATGTCGTCGGTGAGCGCCGAGGTGTCGGCGGGCGGGCGGGTCTATTACATCATCGACGAAGGCAGCCGCATCTCGATTCTGATGCCGTCGAAGTGGATGCTGATCGCGCGCGATGCATTCAACGGCACGATCCTGTGGAAACGGCCGATTCCCGAGTGGAACACGCACCTGTGGCCGCTCAAGAGCGGTCCCAACCAACTGCCGCGGCGGTTGGTCGCGATCGGCAATCGCGTGTACGTCACGCTGGGCATTGATGCACCGGTGGCCATGCTCGATGCCGCCACCGGCGAGACCCTGCGGACCTACGCGGGCACGAAGCATACCGACGAGATCCTCGCCGCAGACGGCGTCTTGTACCTGCTGGTCGCCCCGTCGCCGAACAAGTGGAAGGAGTACCGCCCGAAGTTCACCTACGTGTGGGACAACACCAGCCGTGCCAACAAGGAATGGGCCTGGGATCAGGCGGACCGCCACGTGCTGGCTGTCCAGGCAGAGACGGGGACCGTGCTGTGGAAGCAGGAGCGGCGGGTGGCCCCGTTGACCTTAGGCGCTGACCGGGAACGGGTGTTCTTCTACAACGGCGAGAAAGTCGTCTGCCTGAATCGCACCAGTGGCCAAGAACTGTGGACATCGGAGCCCGTGCTTCGCAAACTGCCGTTCCCCACCGGCTACGGACCGACGCTCGTGATCGAACAAGACGTGGTGCTGCTGTCGGTCGAGAACCGCTCGATGACGGCGTTGGCGGCAGCCGATGGCAAGACGTTGTGGCAGGCTCCGCATCATCCCGGCGGGCATGCGTCGCCCGATGACCTGCTGGTCATCCACGGACTGGTCTGGTCAGGCGACGTCGGGGGAGGTCAGAGCTCCGGCCTGATGACGGGCCGCGATCTGCAGACGGGCGAGGTGAAAAGCGAGTTCCCGCCGGACGTCAAGCCGGATTGGTTCCATCATCGCTGTTACCGCAGTCGGGCCACTGACCAGTACTTCATCGCGTCGCGGACCGGTCTGGAGTTCATCGACCTCCAGGCCCAGCACTGGGATTTCAACCACTGGGTACGCGGCGGCTGCCTGTACGGTTTCATGCCCTGCAACGGGCTGGTCTACGCGCCGCCCCACGCCTGCGGCTGCTTCCTGGAATCGAAACTGTTCGGCTTCCAGGCACTGGCGCCGGGGGCACCAAGAGTCGAAAAGCCGAAAAGCAAAAAAGTCGAAGAGTCGGAGAGCAGTGATCGGCTCGAAGAAGAATCCGCATGTGAAATCCAAAATCCAAAATCCAAAATCCCAAATGCTGCCGACTGGCCCACCTACCGCCACGATGCCCAGCGCAGCGGTGCGGTGAAGACCTCGGTACCTACCGAATTGAAACGGGCGTGGCAGACCGAATTGGGTGGCAAACTGAGCAGCTTGGTCGTCGCCGAAGGCCGGGTGTTCGTGGCCGCCGTGAATGCGCATACCGTGCACGCCCTCGACGCGGACTCGGGCCGGTTGGCCTGGAGCTACACGGTGGGCGGGCGAGTGGATTCGCCGCCCACGATCCACCAGGGGCGGGTCCTGTTCGGCTCGGCGGATGGCTGGGTATATTGTCTGCGCGCCGCGGATGGGAAGCTCTGCTGGCGCTTCCGGGCTGCGCCAGAGAACCGGCGGTTGGTGGCCTACGAGCAACTGGAATCGGCCTGGCCCGTCTCCGGGAGCGTGTTGGTACAGGACGACGTCGTCTACTGCGTGGCCGGCCGCTCGGCGTTCCTGGACGGCGGGATGCGACTCGTCCGACTCGATCCAGAGACCGGCCGTAAAATCTCCGAGACCCTACTCAACGAACACGATCCCGACAAGGGCGAGAACCTGCAGGCGAAGATCAAGGGGCAGGACATGCCCGTCGCGCTGCCCGACATCCTGTCCTGCGACGGCCGTTCCGTGTACATGCGGAACCAGGCGTTCGACCTGGCTGGCGTCCCTCGGGACGTGGCTCCGGTCAAGATTGCCCTGTCGCGGGAACGCCGGCGTGGGGAAGCGGAAGAACCCGCAGAAGAAACGGCT
The DNA here is from genome assembly GCA_026692885.1 of Planctomycetota bacterium. The sequence goes on from JAPLNJ010000239.1 coordinate 2,054, forward strand.
GTCCGGGACCATCTGTTCTCCCGCTCGGGATTCTTGGATGACTCGTGGTTCTTCCGCTCCTATTGGATCTACGGTTCGGCCGTGGACAGCAATTACGGTGGCTGGCTGCGGCCCGGTCATTTTGCACCATGCGGCCGCCTGATGGTCTTCGATGACGCGTGTCTGTACGGCTTCGACCGCAAGCCGGAGTATCTCTGCAACGCCTCCGTGCAGGAGTACTATCTGTACGGAGCCGATCGGCAGGTCAGCGACGAGGCGGTGCAGCGCATTCAGGCTGCCACGAACCGTATCAATGCGTCTTCCACCAGCAAGCAGGCCTCCATGTCCGATTGGGCCGCCCGCAAGAAGTTCTCGTTGACGGACCAGAACGTGGCGAGTTTCAAGTGGGCGGCGGGGAATCCGCCGATCCAAGCGCGGGGCCTAGTGCTGGCGGACCAGACGTTGTTCGTCGCCGGCCCGCCGGATCTGCTCGACGAGGAGGAAGCGTGGCGGAATCCCGATGATCCGGCGATCCAGGCCAAACTGGCCGCGCAGACGGCTGCCCTGCAAGGCCGCCGTGGTGGACAGCTCTTGGCCCTGGCGGCCACGGACGGCAAGCTGTTGGCCGCCTACGAACTCGACGCCCTGCCCACCTTCGATGGGATGGTTGCGGCCCAGGGCAAACTGTACCTGTCCACGGTCGACGGCCGAGTACTTTGTCTCGGCGGTCAGGGGACGCCACTCGCTACGGCACCGGAGTTTAAGCTGGCGTCTCTGGATGTCAGCGTCAAACCGGTCACCCCTGAGCCGGAACCTCAACTAGGGCCGTCGCTCCAGGGTGATTTCGCCCAAGTCGTGAAAGCCTCGGTGACGCGGTCCGACCTCGGCTACCACCTGCGTGCCGACGGCAAGCAGACGGGACTGGCCCTGAAGCAGCTCCCGGCACCGGTGGTCGGCAAGATCGACTTCAAGGGGCGGCTGAAATGCGCCTCGGACGGAGCCTTGAAGAATGGCTTCCTGGTCTTCGGCGATGCTCCGGAGGAAGCCCGTCTGGTGAAGTGCGGACTGCGCTTCCTGATGGGCAAGGCGGTGATCATCCAGGGCTCGATCAACGGCGGCAAGGTGACCGAGAAGGACCTCGAGTTGGACGAGAGCAAGGTCTACGAGATCCGGGTGACCGTTGATCTGGTTGCCGGCCAAGTGACCATGCGGATTGACGGGACGACGCTGACGGCCACACTGGAACAGCGGCTCGAAAACATTTCCTGGGTCGGTTATGAAACCCTGAATGCGGCCACCGATTTCAGCCCGCTGGAAATCTCCGCCCCCTGAATTGGC
>JAPLNJ010000240.1 GCA_026692885.1 Planctomycetota bacterium
AAGAGACAAGCAGCGACCCTCAAGAAGCCGCAACGCATGCTGCTGGTCCTCGACGAGTCTGGCCAGTGGATCGAGGACAATCAGGGACGTCTGTCGCAACTCCAAGCCCTGGTCGAAGAAGCAGCCATCCGCGGGCAGGGCAAAATCTGGGTGATCGTCACCACACACGGCGATATGGGTTCGATCTACAAGGAGGCCCGCGCCCTGGAAGGCGACATGAAGAAGATCGAAGGTCGCTTTCGTTTCAAGCCGGCCCTGACCACCGAGAATATCGAACTGGTCCTGGAAGATCGTCTGTTCCGCAAGAAACTGGCCGGTCAACAGGCGATTTCTGCGACCTACGACGCCCGGTCCGGCGTGCTTCGCGACATAGGCGAACTCGCCAACGTCTCCTGAACCCTGCCTTCGTGCAGCCCGGAGAAGTTCCCGGTCTACTACCCGTTCTTCCCCTACCAGGTCAACTTGATCCCCGAAATCGTCAAGACGCTGCGATCCAAGGGCGGACGCGGCGAACAGATGTCCGGGTCCACCCGCACGTTGTTGGCGATCACCCAGGACATCCTTCGCGCCGGTCGGCGGAAGTATCTGGACGAAGGGCTCGGCGCTCTGGTCAGTTTCGATGAACTGTTCGCCAACCTCGCCGGCGAAGGCGAAATTACGCCTGACGTTCGCACCGAACTCTCGCGGCTGAAGGAGTCGGTCCCCGGTGCCACACCACTCACCCCGCGCGTCGCGGAGGTGCTGTACCTGATCCGTGAAGTCGCCTTCATCCCACGTACCCGGGACAACGTTGCTCGACTGCTGGTCGAAAGCGTCGACGACGATCTGGCCACCGTCCTGGCCCGGGTGCAGCCGGAACTGGATCGCTTGATCAAGGCCGGCCTGGTGGCTCGGATCGGCGAGGAATACGAGTTCCTGACCGGTGAACGGCGGACCTTCGAGGAAGGGGTCACCACCGTCGAACAGCAACACAAACAGCAGGACAAGGAGCGGGGCTTGGCCCAGCACTTCGTCCACGAGTCTGGCAAGAGCCATTGGCGCACCTGGTTGGGGTCCGACGTCATCGTGTATCACGAGCAGGACTTCCCGTTCAAGCTGCGCATCGACGACTCGGTGGTATCAGGCACCAAAGGCGCCGTGGAATTGAAGCTTACCACGCCGCTCAGCTTCGGCCGCGTGTCGCTGGCCGATCTGGAGAACCAAAGCCTGCGGCCGGACGAGCAGTACACCTTGTTCTTCCTGTCTGGTCGGGTCAACGCCTTCGATCAGGACCTGACCCGTTACCTCGCGATGAAAGAAATCATCGACAACTGGAAGGGTGACGCGCACAAGTCGGAGGAAGCTCGCGACCTGGCCCAAGACCGCGAGAGTATCGACCTGCCCAAGCTGCATCGTCGTGTCATCGAGGGCCTCAAGGAAGGCCTTCGCACCGGGCACATCATCTTCCGCGGCTCCAGCCGACAGCTCACCATCAAGCCGAACCAGAAGGCGGACCAGAAGCCGAACCCTGCCGACGCGCTGCGGGGTGAAATGGCTACCCAGTGGTCGATCCTCTACCCGCCCAGGTCGCGGCCCTGCCGGAGCGAGCAGCACAGTTGGTTCGCCAGCTGGGACAACGAATCAGCGAAGAAGTCACGAAGAAGGAAAAGGCCGAGGCGAAGAAAAGCGGGAAAGAAGCCAAGCCCAGGGACGCACGCCAAGTTCGGCAGTTGCGACCCAGCGAAATAGCTGCCGTAACTCGCGTCAGCACGCAGGCCGAGTGGGTCGCATTCCGGGATGAATTGGACCGGCGAGTGCGTGAGTTACTCGAACAAGGTTACGACGTGGAGTTCATGTGATGAAACGACATCTCAATAACTTGACCATCCACCAGTTCCGCGGCCTCCGACAGTTGGAACTGCGCGAACTGGGAGGGGTCAACCTCCTGGTGGGAGTCAATAACGCTGGGAAGACCAGCGTCCTCGAAGCCATTTCAACCTACTGCCGACCGCTCGATCCGCTGGAATGGCTGAACACCGCGCGGCGGCGTGAGGTGCAGTCGTCACGGGAAGCCATTGACGCGATGCTGACGGCGCAACTTGATGATCCATCGGAAGTCGTTGCGTTCCGCTTGCCCAGCGAAGGTGAGGCCGAAACCAAGCGGTTCGCCGGCGACTTGCTCGACAACCTTCGATTCGAGAGGGGGCTGGACATCCGATGAACCGGCAACACAGCGTTTTCTGGGGAGTCCGCGTCCGGCTCCGGTTCGTAGAACGGAATTCATTCCGTTTCCTTCCAACGCGTCCAACGCAACCGAACGGAATGAATTCCGTTCTACGACGACCATGACCACCACGAGTCGCCCACCATTCGTGCCCTTCAACGAACACTCTGCGGTGCGGATCTATCGCCGTAATCTGCCGCATTGGCGTCAGGACGGCGCGACCTACTTCGTCACCTTCCGGCTCGGCGATTCCGTGCCCCGGAAGGTCCTCGACCAGTGGGAGTACGAGAAACAACACTGGCTGCTCGCTCGCGGCTTACAGGTCACCGACCGTGACTGGCAATCCCAACTACAGAACCTGCCGGAAGCAGACCAGGAGCAATTCCATAAGCACTTCAATCGCCTCTTCCATGCGGCATTGGATCAAGGTCACGGCGAGTGTCACTTGAACGACGAACGCTGCTTGGCAACCGTCCGCAACAAGCTGTTGAAAAACGACGGCGATAGCTACCACCTGGGCGATTTCGTCATCATGCCCAATCACGTCCACTTGCTGTTAGTTCCCAGCCCAGGCAACGACCTGGAAAGGGTCTTAATGAGCATCAAGGGAGCCGCTTCCAGGGAATGCAACCAGCACCTCGGCCGAACCGGCCAGTTTTGGCAGCCCGACAGCTACGACCACATCGTCCGAAAGCTCGAACAACTGTTCTATTTTCGACAGTACATCAAGGACAACCCCGGCAAGGCCGGAATTGGCTTGCCTCCGGAATCGCTGTACCAGGCTGAGTGGATGGATCCCGGGTTCTCGTAGAACGGAATTCATTCCGTTCCGTAGCCCCGCGCTCTACGAAACGCCAAACTACTTTCGACCAGAAGACAGAAGAAAGCAACGGAATGAATTCCGTTCTACGACGACAGATGGACGCCCAACACAAGAAAATCCTGAAGGCCATCTCTCTGGAACTCCGGCACTTGCTCGAAGGCCAGTACGATGCGTCCACCAAGTGGCAGCCGGGGGACCTGGAAAAACGGCTGGCGGCGATTGGGGTCCGGCGCGACCGGGAGCCGGTTAACGTAGACGAATTGGCACACTTGTCACCTGCCGACCAGAAGGCACGACAGGTCGTGGATGCCTACCTGAAACTCCGCGCCGAGGCAGGTGTGTCGCGAGAAGACGCCGTGGCGGAGTTCGTTCGGGAGACGGCCTACACCTGGGCGAACCGACTGCTCGCCCTACGGTGCATGGAATCTCGTGAATTGATCGACGAGGTGATTCTGCAGAAACCGGCGTACGGCGGGCGGTCGCTGGAACACCATCGTTTGGCGCAGCGCCAACCCGAACTGTGCGCCGGCGAAGACGATGGGCTGCTGGCTGCACTCGACAAGGTTTTCGCCGAGCAGGCGCGGCACCTGCCGTTGCTGTTCGATCCCGAAGCCCCCGGCGTCGCCTTGAAGCCTTCGGCGTCGGCCATCAAACGCTGCGTGGCCTTGCTGTCGGGCACGGAAGCGGCTCGCAGTCAGGAGCCGGCGACCGGTGACGTCTTCAAGGCCCCGGACGCACTTGGCTGGGCGTACCAGTACTGGAACACGGAGGAAAAGGACCGGGTATTCACGAAGGTCCGCACGCAGAAGGGCGCGAAGATCGAAGGGGCGGACATCGTCCCGGCGACGCAGCTCTATACCGAGTCGTACATGGTCAAGTTCCTGGTGCAGAACTCACTGGGCGCCACGTGGATGGGCATGCACCCGGAATCAAAGCTGTTCGAGAAGTGGGAATACTATGTTCGCGACGCGGACCGGGTGGAGCGGAATGAGGAGGCTCACGCAAAGTCGCAAAGTCGCAAAGTCGAAGAGCTGACGTTTCTCGATCCGGCCTGCGGTTCCGGGCATTTCCTGCTGGAGGCATTCGACCTGTTCTATGACATGTATCAAGAGGAAGACCATCTTTGCGCCTTAGCGCCTTTGCGTGAGCCTTCCGAAATCTGCCGGTCGATCCTTGAACGCAACCTGTTCGGTATCGACATCGACGCCCGGGCGGTGCAGATCGCCGAAGCCGCCTTGTGGATGAAAGCCGCAGAGCGGGTATTCCCGAACGAGTTTTCGGGCACCCAGACCAACTTGGTCGCAGCCGTGGCCAGTCACCTGAAGGGACCTTTGTGGGAAGACTTCCTGACGGGCTTCGGGAAAGAGGCAGCTGTCGGTAACGTGCTGCGCAGGTTCGGCTGGGCGATGGAGCATATCGACGAACTGGGCAGCCTTGCCAGACCGGAGGAGGCACTCCGAGCCATCGTCCATGACGAGCACGCCAAGTGGGAGCAGGCCCGTCGCGAGCGCGCCGATGCCAACTACCTGTTTGCCGAGATGCGAGCGGACGCACTGAGCGGTCAGTTGCCTTTGCCGGAACTGTCGGACACCGAATTTGGTGATCGTCTCCTGGCCAGCGTCCGTGCTGCCCTGAATACCTTCACCGAGAAAGCTCGAAGTGAGGGTCGTGATCCGAGCCGGCTCTTGGGTCGGGAGATGCAGATCGGACTACGCTGGATCGACGTGCTTGGACGCAAGTTCGACGTGGTTGCGGCCAACCCGCCGTACATGGGCAGCAAGAACATGGGGGCCGTGGTCAAGAAGCATGTTGAACTGCTGTATTCGGCCGGGAAAAGGGACGTTTATGCCGCGTTTCTTCAACGCGGCGTTGAGTTGACAGCTCCCTGCGGTCGACTCGCAATGGTCACCCAGCAGTCCTGGATGTTTCTGAA
>JAPLNJ010000241.1 GCA_026692885.1 Planctomycetota bacterium
GACACGAACGGGGTTACCGACGTGTTAGTCTATGACCGACAGAACCAGACCGTAGAACGGGTCAGCGTGGCCGAAAATGGCGCCCAAGGCAACGGTGGGAGCAGCGGGCCGTCGCTGAGCGCGGACGGCCGCTTCGTCGCGTTTCCGTCTCTTGCGTCGAACCTAGTGCCCGGCGACACGAACGACACCACCGACGCGTTCGTCTACGATCGGCAGAGCCGGACGGTCGAACGGGTCAGCGTGGCTGAGAATGGCACGCAAGGCAATTCCGACAGTTCGGAGATGGGTGCACCATCGCTGAGCGCGGACGGCCGCTTTGTCGCCTTCGCTTCGGCAGCGTCGAACTTGGTGCCCGGCGACACGAACCAGAAAGACGACGTGTTTGTCATCCCGAATCGAAGAGCGGGGGGTGCTCGTAGCGTCGGCCTGTATGCGGGTCAGGTCCTTTCGAACGTGGACTTCGGTCTCATGCCCAACCCTGGCGAGATCCGCGGACGCTGCTTCGAGGATGTAATTGCCAACGGTGTCTACGACGCCGGTGAACCGGGCCGGGCCGGCAGCACCGTCTACCTGGATGTGAATGGAAATGGACAGTTGGAGTCTGGAGAACTCACGGCCCAAACCACGGCGGACGGGAGCTACGTCTTCGCGCAGTTGCCGTCCTATCAGGATTACCATGTTCGACTGGTGGTCCCGGCCGGGTTCGCGTTGGTGCTGCCTACCCCCAATGATCGAGGCGTGTGGAACGTCTTTCTGCCGGCCGGCGGCACCGTCGGCGACCGGGATTTCGGCCTGCAAGTCGACCAGACGCTGGGCCAATCGGAGAACGCCGCCGTCAGTGGCCGGCTGTTTCAAGACGCCGACGGTGATGGGCAGCAGGACCCGACGGAGCCGGGCATCCCGAACGCCACGCTGTTCCTAGACCTCAATGGCGATGGCATCCGACAGTTCGATGAAGAACGGACGATCTCCGCTGCCGATAACCCGAGTACTCCCAATGTCGACGAGACGGGTTTGTATTCTTTCCAGGGTCTGGGCAATCGGCCGTACACGGTGCGGGTCCTCGACGTACCTCATGCCCGCCAGACCACGCCGGTCGGCAATAGTTTCACGCGCCAAGTCTACTCGCTCGCCAGCCCCAACACTCCGCCGGGTAATCCGCAAGACGTGGCCGTGGCGGATTTCAACCGCGACGGAGCCGCAGATCTGGCCGTGGCCGTGTTCGACCGCAATGCCGTCTCGCTGCTGCTGAACGACGGGAACGGCAGGTTTGCTCAGCCGCCCCCCGAGATTTCGCTGGCCCCGTCGAACCGGCCCACCACGGCACCACGCGGGGTCGGCCCCATAGCGATCCTGGCCGGTGACTTCAACGGTCAAGGCGGAGCGGATCTGGCCGTGGTCAACAACTTGTCCTCCAATGTGACGATCCTGCTGGACTTCGACGGCAGCCACTTCGCCAGCGAGACATACATCACGGTCGGCACGCTGCCCAATTCCGTGGCCGGCGCCGACCTGGACGGCGATGGCGACCTGGATCTGCTCGTCACCAACGAATGGAACAACACGGTGTCGATCCTGCGCAACGACGGCCACGGCCGATTCACCGCGGACGTTACGGCGCCTGCCACCGGCAACCATCCGTTCGATGTCGCCAGCGGGGATTTCAATGAGGACGGCCGCCTGGACCTGGTCGTGGCTGACTTCGGAACGTATCCGCAGGGCGGCGACCTGGGGGACGTGCGGGTGCTGCTGGCCGGCAGCAACGGCGCGTTCCAATCGCAAGTCGCTTGTCCCGTCGGATTCGGGCCGTCGGCCATCGTCGCCGCGGATCTGAACGGCGATGGGCACCTCGACCTGGCCGTGGCCAACTTCCTGTCGGACAACGTGACGGTCTGTCGCGGTCTGGGCAACGGCACCTTCCAGGCCGAGGCCACGCTGTCCGGTGGCTCCGGCCCGATGGATCTGAAAGCCGCCGACATCGACGGCGACGGCGACCTGGATCTGTTGGTCACGAACGGGAAGTCGCAGAAGGTCGCCATCCTGCGGAACCGGCTGAGCCAGGAAGCCCCGGAATCCTTCGCGTTCGAACCGGCGGAGAGTTTCGGCGTGGCGAATTTCCCAGACGCGTCGCAGATCTCGCTGGCCACCGGCGATCTGGACCAGAACGGGACCATGGACCTGGCGGTTGTCAACAGCACCGACGACAGTGTGGCCATCCACTTGAACTCGCTTGTGGGCGGCGCCCACCGTCTGGGCCTGACGGGCATCGAGACGATCACGGGCCGGGATTTTGGGTTCCAACTCGTCAACAGCCTCCCGACGCTCGACCCGCTCGCCAACCCGGGGTCCCTGAACGAGGACGCCGTGCAGCAGACCATCCCGCTCGGCGGCATCACGGCCGGTGCCGGCGAGGCGCAGGTGCTCCGGGTGACGGCCAGTAGCGGCAACACGGCGCTGATCTCGCTGGTGAGCGTCGACTACACATCGCCGGCGGCTACCGGGACGCTGACGTTTGCGCCCACTGCAGAGCAGTTCGGACAGACCGTCATCACGGTGACTGTCACCGACGGCGGGCTGGACAACAATCTGGCGACGCCGGACGACAACGCCGCGACGTCCCGGTCCTTCACCGTCACAGTCCTGCCGGTGAATGACCCGCCCACGCTCGACGCCTTGCCGGCGGTCCTGACGTTGGACGAGGATGCGCCGCAGCAGACGGTGAACTTGATGGGCATCACCGCGGGCGGCGGCGAGTCGCAGCCGTTGCGAGTGACGGTCACCACGAGCGACGCTCAATTGCTGCCGGACTTGTCCGCAACCTACAGCAGCCCGGCGACAACGGCCGCGCTGCGATTCACCCCGGCCGCCCATCGCACGGGGAGCGCGCTCGTTACGGTCGTCGTCACCGATGGCGGCTTGGACGGGGACTTAGCCACCGTGGCGGACAACGCCTCCCTGTCCCGCGTGATGGCCGTGGTGGTCCGCCCCGTGAGCCGGCCTCCGACGCTGGACGCGATCGGCAACGTGACGGTGAACGAGGACGCGGCGGAACAAGTGGTCACACTGACGGGCATCACGGCCGGCGGGGACGGCGACCAGCCGCTGCGGGTCACGGCCAGCAGCGACTCGACCGCGCTTGTCCCGACCATGACCGTCGTTTATACGTCGCCGGGCACCAGCGGTCAGTTAAAGTTCAGGCCGGTTGCGGATGGTAACGGCCAAGCGGTGATCACGGTCACCGTGACCGACGGCGGCCTGGACGGGGACTTGGCGACCACGGGGGACAACGGGAGCTTCGCTCGGTCGTTCACCGTCACGGTCCAGGCGGTCAATGATCCTCCCCAGGCCCACGACGATGCCGCTCCAACCGCGGAGAACCAGGTCCTGGAGATTTCCTGGGCGGAGCTGTTCCAGAATGACAGCGACGTGGATTCGCCCCGGCCGCAGTGGACGGTGTCGGCGGTCGGCGACGCGGTCCACGGCCAAGTGAGCAACGCGCCGGCGGAACGGCGCGTGCGGTTCGTTCCGGAACAGGACTACCATGGGCTGGCGACGTTCGTATATACCCTGGCGGACGGGAATGGTCGGAGCGCGGTCGCAACCGTGACGGTCAGCGTGGCCGTGATCAATGATCCGCCGGTCGCCAACGCTGACACGCTGAGCACAAACGAGGACACGCGGCTGGACATCGCTTGGAGTACTCTGTTCCAGAACGACACCGACGTGGATTCCCCGCGCACCTTGTGGTCGGTGGCCGCCGTCGGGGCAGCCACCCACGGCGTGGTGACGAACGATCCGCCGCAGCAGCGGGTGACGTTCCAGCCGGAGACCGATTTCCACGGGCGGGCCAGCTTCAGCTACACACTGGACGATGGCCAGGGTGGTCAGAGCACGGCGACGGTCGGTGTCGACGTGGCTGCGGTCAATTATCGGCCGACGGCGGTGGCGTTGGCCCCGCCGACGGTCACCGAGAATGCGGTCGGTGCCGTGGTCGGATTACTGACCGCCAGCGACCCCGACGTGGGGGACACGCACACGTTTACGGTGTCGGATGGGCCGTTCGAGGTGGTGGGGAATCTGCTCAAATTGAAGACAGGCCGCAGTCTGGACTTCGAGAGCACGCCGACGGTCACTGTCAGTGTCACCGCCAGCGATGCCGACGGACTGCAGGTGACGCAACCACTGGTGATTACGGTGACGGACGTGAATGAACCGCCGACGCTGGTGGCCGTAGCGCCGTCGGTGGTGGCCGAAAACGCGGCGGGAGCGGTGGTGGGGAAGGTGACGATGAGCGATCCGGACCTGGGCGACACGCTCAGTGTCTCGCTCTCCGATGCGAGATTCGAAATTGTCGGCGACCAGTTGCAATTGAGACCAGGCGTGGCGTTGAACCACGAAACAGAGGCTGTGGTCCTGGTGCTGGTCACCGCCCGGGACGCCGCGGGTCTGTCGGTGTCGTCCCAGGTCATGGTGACGGTCACGGACGTGAACGAGGCGCCGATGGCCATCGAACTGCAGCCGTCGTTAGTAGCCGAGCGTCTGGCGGGCGAGTTTATCGGAGTGGTCACGGCGCGTGATGCTGATGTGGGGGACACGCTCGCTTTTTCGGTTGACGACAGTCGCTTCGAAGTGGTGGGGACGGCGTTGAAGCTCAAGGACGGCATCGCCTTGGGGCGGCTGGTCGAGCCAACCGTGAGGATTCAAATCAGGGCGACGGATTCGGCTCAGCCGCCGCTGACTTTGACATTGCCGTTCGTGCTGACCGTGACGGCAAACCCGTTCCCGTGGAGCAACTCGGCCGAGGCCGAGGACGTCGACCAGAGCGGGAACGTGGCGCCGTTGGACGCTCTGATCCTGATCACCGAACTGAACAGGCCAACGGTGCGCGATGCGCAGGGCTACTTGCCCGCGGCCCGACCGGCCCGTTCGAACCTGGCCTACTTCGACCCCTTCCCCGATGGGACGATTACGCCGTCGGACGTGCTGGTCGTGATCAACCGCTTGAACCGGGGCGTCACCCAGGGCGAGGCGGAAGACGTCGGCAGCCTTATCAAGGGCCGAGAAGTTGCGACCGCAGTTGCCTTCCCGCCCCTCACCCCAACCCTCTCCCCGGAGTACCGGGCCGAGGGAGTTGTTTATTGGTCGTGCCAAGCGGCCGGCGTGCGGCCGACGGTTTGGGGAGGTCGGTGGGAGCCGCCCAGCAGCGTACAGACCCGGACGGACGGTGATGCATCCGGTGGCGAACTGGGCCAGGGAGCGGACACGCCCGGTTGGGAGTTGGACGACGAATTGCTCTCCTTGCTCAGCCACGATGTGGCTGAGGTCAGGGGACACCGACGGAACGGAGTGTGATATCCGACTGGTATCGTGCCACTCTATGCGGCAGGAGCGATGTAACAGACTGGAGATGAAGCACTTCCGCCCCCTTTGAGCTTGTCTCGGTGGAGCGATGATTGTGCACTACAACCAGCCCAAGAAAATGCCTTCTTTCCCTGCCGCCGCCCACGCCGCTTCGCGGCGTGGGCGGCGGCAGGGAAAGAAGCGAAGTGGCGTTTGCTGTGCGTAGCTAGTGCAAAATCACGGGCTCCACCGAGGCAAGCTCTGCCAAA
>JAPLNJ010000242.1 GCA_026692885.1 Planctomycetota bacterium
AGGCGTCAAAACGACAAGCAGAACTCGTCACGCAGGTAAGGGAACGAGTGCGGCATCTCCGCAAGCTGGGAGCCAGCTTCGTTATGTGCTGGCACGTGCCTGGTGAGTGTGAACCGCACCTGGACTACTCGGACGACTATCGGGGCGTCGACGTGCGGGGGATTTTGGTGGATCTCGTGCAGCAGGAGTTGACGTCGCAAGTATGCATTTGAGTCCCTGGAACGCGGTGTGGAAGACGGAATCAGGCGACGAATGCGTCGGGTGGTGCAGTCGTTGGTGGACCTGTATGTGAGTTGCCAGACTTCGCAACCGGACACCGTGTCCGGCCAATCAGCCGCGATTCGATCCCATGAGCGTGGGTTTGGCATGAATGTCCCAGTGTTACGACAGTTCGGGCACGCGGCCCGTATGCGTCCCAAGTGAGACGCACGGGAAGGCAGCCCGCGGATACCCATTTGATGAAAGGAAGTGCGACCATGAAATCACAGTTTAGATGTCTGCATCAGGCAATGAGCAAGGCCGTTGAGGGTCCGCCGCGCACCCTAGAGGAGGCCATCGGCAGCCTGCCGCCGATGGGTACATTGCCTCTGCCGGAGACGACATGGCTGCTCCTAGCCCTAATCGAGTACCGCGAGCGGCAGCGGTTCGGAAGGAAGCTACTCCGCAAACACTTGCCGGAGGCGATCACACCGTCCAGACGCCTTTGCAAACGTGACCAGCCGGTAGAAACGATTCTGCCCGACCTGCCAGAATGGGAGGTGATACTAGAGTGCGGCTACGGACTTGCGGAGTTGGTGAATCGCGTGACCCAAGAAATCATCACGGTCGGACTTCACAGAGCGAACATGGAAAGCATCATCTATGTTCACAAGCTGGACCGGTATGCTAAGCCCCCTTCGCCGGAAGAACTGGCCAGCCGACTGCTACAGCTCCACCCCAATTTTTCTTGCACCATCTGGTGCGCCATCGACGAGTTGGTAGAGGCAGGCTTTCTGCTCGGGGTGGATGACGATGGCAGCCCGTACGACCCAAAGCTTGAGCCCAACGCGCATCTACTGACCTCGTCGGCAACTGCACTCGCGCCGCAGATTCTCGAATTCTGCAAGCAATGGCAAGCCCCGCCCCAGCGGCTATGGCTGGCAGCCGCGATCGGCGACTGGCCGCTGGCGCACGAGTTGGCAAAGGCCGATGGCGACGCGAGTCTGTTAGCCGTCGTTGGACAGCGGGCCGAGGAGTACCGTCAATTCCGTCTCAACATGATCAGGAAACGCTTAGGGGATTCTGCTCCGGGGGCGGATACACTGAACGCGTTCCACGAGCTTGGCGCCGACGACCTGCCGGAGATGATTCGGCGCGCCCTGCGGGCAAGTGGCGAGGCAGCACAGGGCGCGCTGGAGTACCTGGCGCAGCACCCCGATCCGCGTTGGTGTCAGGAGATGTACCGTGTCCTGCGGCGTCCGCCACTGCATGGCCCACGTGCCCAAGCAGGCCTGACGATCGAGTGTGCGAGGTTCCTCCTCAGGCACGGCTACCAGACGGATGAGGTAGTCAAGATGGTGTGCCGTGTCGACATTATGCTTGATGAAGTCGCCCTCCTTCTGCTGGAATTCAGTCCCCAGCAAGCCTTACCAGCCATACGTCGCGCCTTACGCACGCCCAGTGAATTCTCCAACGAAACGGCTGCTGCGCTCGCGATGATCGACCGAAGTTGGAGCCGCAGGGAGTTGCTGGATGCGTTGGAGGAAGAGTTCCGAGAAGCTGAGGAGGCATTACCCTTGGTGGTCGCATTGGCGGAGAGCCTCGACCCTGAGGCCCGGGATGTCGCCGAGGCGTGGGAGCAGCGATCCGACCCAGCTATGGTCGAGACATACCGACAGCGTTTGCAGTGGGAGATGAACGGGATTCGTGACCGGGTGATGCCGTTGCGCGATCGGATACCCGCCAGTGCCGCGAAGTAGGCAGACGGTAAGGGGGTGAAGCGAGGTGGCCTCGCCAGGGCACGATCAGGAACCCTGACGAGGCCCGTCCTTAGTCTTGCATCCGGGGTAACGATCTCGCTTGGCCCTTTTCTTGAAGGGCCTTATCTGGGAAAATCAGGAACGTGACATTTGCAAGGAGGCTACATAATGCGAAGACGCAAGAAACAAATCGATTGCGCTGGGGTTGCAGATCCCGTGCCGCCCGCACAGGGTAGGGTATCCTTGGACTCGGCACTCCGCCGATTGGGCCCGCTGCCCGCGCCCGACCGGCGCTGGCAGGTGGCCTGCCAATCCGCACAGGCGGGTCGCGATCCGTTGGAAGACATCGCTGCCGACTTGGCCGAGGCCGCCGAGTACTCGAAAAGCCTGACCAAGTGCACCACGGATGCCGAGCGCGCTGACGTGCATGCCCGGTGGCCGACCCTCAGTCAGGCTCACGCAGTCTTCCAGCACGACGAGCCCCAGCGTTGGGAGGTCGAGTCTCGACTGCTCGCGGGCCAACCCGATGAGGTGATTGCTGCGTCATGCGGCCTGGAGCTCGCTGTCGTAGCATCCTACGCGGCGCTGTTTTTCTCGCTGCGGGAGTACCTGGGTGATCGCCGATGGCTCCGTACCAAGATGTTCGGCTGGGGGGCTCCGATCTTTGGCAATAAGGATCTGGGCAGGCTTTGGGCCTGGACGGCGTTGACGGGCGGGCCGTACGTTCTGGACATGGTGCTCGCCGCGTTCCATGCCATGTGGCGCAAGGACACACACCCCACGCTCAGTATCTACTTGCAGCCAGATTCCCAAGCGCCGCTGAACATGCAAGCGTTTATCGCTACTCATGTCCTGCCGCAGGGCGGGAAGGCAGCCGTTGCTTGCCTCGCGTTCCATGCCCGACTCCTGGAAGTTGAGGCCATCCGTGACCCCAGGGAAATGCAGGAGGCGCGAGAGCAGTTACAACGCGACGCGGCCGCGTACGCCTTCGGCCTGCTGAACAGGACGTCGCCGAGACGACTACAGCACCTGTTGCGACCATGGTCGCACGGGCGGCAGGGGAGTGGGCATCCGCTGTCCCTATAGTTGGCCACTTGTCAAGCAGCCCCTCCTCTGGCGTTGTCGGGTGGCGAGGGCGTGAAGTCGCAGTGCAAGGGGTGGGGCATGAGTTGGGATGGCAAGCGAGGGACGACGCGGCGATACTATTATCGACATGGGCGAAATGCCCAGGGACGAGCGGTCAAGTTCTACCTTGGTTCCGGTGCCAAAGGACAGCAGGCCGCCCAGGAAGATGCCGAGGCCCGCGGCCAGCGTTCCCTGGCTCACCAAGCGTGGCTCCAGCAATGGTCGGAGATCGAGCAGGCACGGCAACCGCTGGACGAGTTCTGCGCGGTGGCAGCCCAGTTGACAAAGTGCGTTCTGATCGCAAACGGATGGTATCAGCACGGCGGACATGAATGGAGAAGGAGGGTCTTGGTCTATGGATGAGACACGGAAACCGGGGAAGCCGACCGAGGCGGAATGGCAGACGCTTAACGGCATAATCGAACGGGCCAACGCCGGGGAGCGAAAGGCCATCGAGGAGCTAGAGTTCTTTCTCGATCAGAACCCGAACGTCTGGCAGACCGTGGGCGATCTTGCCCACACCGCGGAGCGAGCGTGGGTTGATCTGATTTCCGCTAAAGACCGGCTGTTTGCCGACGCGATCCGGCGAAAGCTTGCGCAACTCAAGGAGCAGGTCGTCGGAGAGACGGCTTCCGCTGTCGAGCAAATGCTCGGCGACCAGATTGCCGTGACGCTCTTGGAGACGAAATACCTGGAAACGCTTAACGCCAAAACTACCAGCGTCACCCTCGCCCAGTCGGCCCTGCTGCTAAACAGATTGTCCCACTTTTAAGCTGCCATTTCTTCCAGACTTACGTCACTTTGCGGCTGGTTGATTGGGGTCGGCCGTGCCTTCGCGATGGTCAATCCGTTATGTACCAGCACCAGCAGGCCAAGTTGCGTGCGGGCGCGG
>JAPLNJ010000243.1 GCA_026692885.1 Planctomycetota bacterium
GATCACGGGATTCCAGCGTCCCGGATACACGACGGCAGCTACGCCCTCGCCCGCCGGCATTTCAGGGATTTTCTCTGGCAGGGTCTTGCTCACCAAGTGCTGGCCCGCATTGACATGCCGGAGCGACTTGCCGCAGGGGTCAATGGCGTAGCATTCGGCAGGAAGATATCCCTGGGTCGCGATTTCAAAATGCGCGGCAAGTTCCCGGGCTGCACGGACTGCTATACGGCTGCCGCGACGATCTGCTGTCCCACCTGGGGCGCGGCGTTCCTTGATGCAAACGCGCGTGACGAGTTCCTGAAACGTTACTCGCCGGAAATCACTTTGAGCTGGGGCACAGCAATGAAGAAGGGCGCGAGGCGCCGGTCCCGTCCGAAATAGTCGGGAATCGCGCCCCTCGCCAGCGGCGTCTTCCGGGGCGTTTTGAAGTGGAAGGGGCAGGGAGCGGCGGTGTCGTCGCCCTTGCCGGTGGTACAATACGACGAGTGGCCGGGCAGGTCCGGCCGGAGAGTTACAGAGTTCTGTCCGACGAGGAACTAATGGGCCGGGGCTTCACGCAATACTCGTTCCCTGACTCCGGCTCGGCCGATACGGTCGCCCTGTACTCAGCCTTCCTCGACTACCGACTGCCTGATGGTTCGCTTCTCCACGTCCGGCAGCGAGAGTGCTGGTGCCAAGTCTGCGACAGCTTTCTCTTCGCGGAAGACGTCCCGCCGCTGGAGGCGTTGGAGACAGAACTGGCGCGTTTGATGATCCCCGACGAAGAACTGCGGCAGGCGCTCGCATTCCTCGAAGTCTCCATCGAAGAACGCATTGAAGACACGCAACAACGGATTGAATGGAGACGAACACGAAAGTCGCCTCCGAAGTGCTTACACTGCGGCTCAACGAACATCACGATCCTGCCAAACCTTCAGGAGTCCGAGGAATTTAGGCACCCGAAAACAGGGGAGCGAGTTGTGGTCGCCGGACGCGGGTTTTCAGATGCCGCACCTTGGCACGCGGAGTTTACGGCAGAGGGTGACAGCATCCGATCTGACGACTCTCTCCCAATCTGCCCCGCGACCGGAGAGGCAGAAGCCGCCGTTTAGTTTGAAGACCGTTGGGCCAGCATACCGAGCCAGAACTGCCCTTTTTGGCTCGCAGTAGCGGGGCCAACCTTCTCTTAACCCGGAACCTGGGCACGCGGAGAGACAACCGAGAGTTTCTCGTTTTCGGGTCCGACTTCGGCGCCGGAGCCGCCCGGCGGGATGTCTCTACTCTCGGAATTGAGACGGCCTAGCGAGACAAACTGCCGATCGCAACCCGTTGCGGGAACTGGCGTTGAAACGAAAGAAGCCGGGGCGTTGTGCCTCGGCTTTGTTCGTTAACCCCTCGGTCGCTCGTGATTTTGCGACCGTTGGTCGAGTTGAGGGACGCAGATTGAAAACTGTGACCGCTGGGTTATGGCAACTTCACTTCCCGCCGTGACTGCGACGGTCTATCCAGGAAATCTGTTGGCAGTCCCGACAATGGCTAAAGAAAAGGCAGGCCCGTTGAGCCGGTTGCGTACGGCTATTGCGGTGTCGTCTTCCCGGTGTCATGGCACGCGTTTCCGGTCGCGTGGCCAGCGCCGGGACGCCACCCACCCACGTCAGACCACAAATGCGGTCTGGCGTGGGCGGGTGGGCAGATGCTGCATCAGCCTCCCCACTCTTGGCAATGACTCCTGGCGAAGTCACACATCCCACAGTGGAACCCCGGTCGGAAGTTGAACCGGCCGGCGTTGAGGGCGTCGAGGTACTCTCGGATCACGGCGAAGAGTCGGCGAAAATGCACCTCCGTGCGGGCAGAGTAGTGGTGGAACTCGATCTTCGGCGTCTTGGTTTTGATCAGCGATCTGATCTCCAGACCGCCCTCATCTCTGCCGGTCGCCTGTCGAAACAGGTACGCGTAGCTCGACAGCTGGATTTCGTGCGTGATCTCGAACGGTGTCGCTGACTTCGCGGACGTCTTGAAGTCGCAGATCCGCGGGCGCTGGTCCTCATCCAGAATCAGATCGACAACACCGAGCAACGGGATGCCAAGACCCTCGCCGGTCACCGGATCGACAAGCGGGGTCTCCAGTGATGTCTCGACTGCGATCGGCCTGAGTTCCTGGTCACCGACGTGCTGCAGGTAAGCCAGCACCAGCCCGGCTGCCTGCTGTTTGAACTGCTGACTTTCGTCAGCCGATCCGAACTGCAGGTTCTCAGCTGCAACGGCTTCATCCCAGCTGTCGGTGACACGTTGGATAACGGCGCCCGCGTCCAAGGCGATGCCGAGCTGACGATGGCGATAGTGCGTCTCAAGCCCATCATGGACCCGTGTCCCGACAAACAGAGCCGGCGTCGTCGGAGACTTGATGCCGTCGACGTAACGTGCCTTGAACGCGAGGGGACACCGCAGCCATAGGTTGAGGCGACTGGGGCTGATGTAGTCCCAGACGCCGTTGGGTCGACTTACTTCGGATTCGGGAATCAAGGTGGCCGTGCTCATGTGGCAGCTCCATTCAGGGCTTCCTCCAACGCGACACGCCCTTCCTTGATGGCCTTCAGGGTGTCGATCAACGAACTGGCGTCCAGGCTCGACAGATCGGCCAGCGGCTTGCTGAACATCTTGCTGGCGAGATCTTCCAGGCGACGCACACCCAAACCCTTGATCTGCCGCGACAACTGGCTGGCAAAGTCCAGTTGCTTCTGCGACGCCCGATGGTTGGGACTGCCGGTCGGTTGCTGGGTGTGGCCGTTCCCGTTGCCGTTGCGGTTCTGGGCCGTGCCGTTACCGTTGGTGTGGTGACCATTCCCGTTGCCGTTTCTGGCAGCGCCGCCGTTGGCCGCGGACGGATGGTTGGCAGACGTGGAGGTGGGGGCGGCCTGGTGCCGGGCCAGTTCCTCCTGAACAGCGAGCCGGCAGGCATCGTAGGCGTTGCGGGCATGACGTTGG
>JAPLNJ010000244.1 GCA_026692885.1 Planctomycetota bacterium
TGGCTTGTCACTACGGACCTTTTGTCCAATCAGCGCGATCGGATAGCTTATATGTCTTCTTCTTGGGATCGTCGACTTTGATCCGTTTCCAGTCTGCGGCGATGGTCTTGGAATCATCCCGGATATTCGCTTCTGCCGCGACGTTGAAACTGGTGCCATCCCGGAGAACGAGATTCAGCGTTCCCACCAATCGCGCACCATCCCGTCGCCATTGCCCGGTAGCCGCGCGGATTTGACCGGACATCGTCACCGCGTTAACGGTGATGTCGGTCCCGCGATCCACGAAGTCGAACTCCATTCCGTCGGGAGCCAACAGCTTACCCTGCGGAGCCTGCAGCCCAGCCGGAGCACGCCATCTGCCCGAGAGATTGGCCGTCTTCGGATCTGCTTGAACCTTCTCGATCTGCTTGCGCAAAATCGCCAGATCTGTGGATGACAGGCCAAAGGCGTCCGCCAGCCTTTCTGCACTCCCCAGTCCTTCCAGGGCCTCGTCATATTGCCGTTTGCCGGACAGCTCCGCGGCTTGTTTCCGGAGAATGTCAGTGACCTCCTCGGCCAGCGTGTTCACGGTCTTCCGGAGAGGCACACTCCAGGGTTGGTTCGATGGCTTCTCCAACAGCCTGCGCGCCCCGTTAAGTTCGCTAACTGCGTTCTCAAGCTCCCCCGCTTTCTTAGCCTGCATGGCCTTGCTATGGTGCTGCCCGGTTGTCGCTTCATCGAACAGGGCCAGGAGGTTAGTATCATTCGGCAGGCTTCGGACAGCATTCTGGAGATACTCGACGGCCTTGTCCCACGCCTCAGCGTCCAAGAGCTTTCGGCCCTCCTTCGCCAGTTTCTCAGCAAGACCCCGACGAATTTGGTTCCCTAGCGCGATTGCGCCCGCATCATTCGGTCGGATCTTGAGCGCCTCTTCCACTGCTTCTTGCGAGGCCTCCAGGTCGCCAGTTGCCAGGAGCTCTTGTGCCTTGCTTAGACTGACGTGGAAACTCGCTTCCGCGTACAGCTTCTGGGCCTTCTCGCTGCCTCGGTATAGATCCGGATACTGCTGCCACGCGTCGTTGAGGAGCCTCAAAGCCAAGGGGTACTGCCCCGCCTTGATCGTCTCCTCGGCTTTCGCGATTACTTCCTCGAACCCGGACCCTCTTAGATACGGCAGAATCTGCGGCGGGGGCGGGAGCTGTTGGTCCGAGAACTTCGCGGCCAAATCTTTGTACAAGCTTACTACATCGCGAGATTTCGCAGGGTTCTGCTCGGCCATGAGCGTCAAGATTCTTAGAGCGCTGCTCGCGTCTTTCCCGTTTACCTGCATCTGGAAGTGCTTTTTCCAGAAGCTCCAGCCATCGGTCTTGCCATCCACCTGCCTTGCCGTGTCCAGCAGAATTCCGGCCTGCTGGTACTGGTTTCGTTCTGCGTGCCAATCAGCGAGTCCCAGCACGGCTTGGGCTAGGGAGCGGGCTCGTGTCGTGTCCTTCGCCGCCCACACCCGGATTGCCTCCAGCCCCGGTTCAAGCGGTTGTCTTTCGGGGAGGGCAAGAGCCACGACTTTCTCGGCTGCGCCAGGGTCCCACTCCAAGACTTGCAGGACGTAGGCGGAATCCGTGGCCTCTAAGGCTGGCCGTCCCGCTTGGCTTCGTTTCTGGGCTTTGGTGACGAGCCCGGCCGCCAAGGGTACGGAATCAGCTACCAGCAATTCCTTGAGCGTTTTGGCGGTCGCGAGGCTCCGCGCCAAGGCATCCGGGGCGTCCGCGGGAACTCGGTCTATCGTATCCGCCAAGTCCAACCTCGCCTGCATGCGCAACCCTTCGCTCGCATTAAACAGGTCTAGGAACTCCTTTTTGGATGCCTGAAGCAACGCGTCTTCGGGGATCTCCTTCGAGGAAGCGTACTCCTTGAACTTCGCTTCAGCCTGCAAGTAGGCCACCTGTTGTTTGTGGAAGAATCGGTGTGGCAGAGCGTTCAATGTCTGCGACGCTGTGGCGTACTGCCCGCCCTTGATCTGACGTTCTGCCTCGTCGATGGCCAGGGC
>JAPLNJ010000245.1 GCA_026692885.1 Planctomycetota bacterium
ACCCGCAAGTAGGATCCGAGGCACTTTAGAATGACCGATCCAGCTTGGCGTTCAACCGTTCTGTTGCCCGATCTGGCAACATTACTGATGATTGTTGCCATGTCGTCCAGCGAGAACGCCGCGTTGGGCCTAAGCATGATCAACGTGTCATACATTTGAATGTCTCGGATGCGATGTTGCCTTAGCGGTGAACGACCGCGGTCAGCCGGCGGGGACGGTTGACCCTTCCATTACCAAACAGCCTGATCCCCGCTCGGCTGCATCGCGTCGGCGATTCGCTGCGAGCTGCCCCGCCGGCGCCTCTCGGGCTTCAGTCTGTGTCTTCTTTCCTATTGACGATGCGCCGGTTGGCAAACACAAGCGGCCGGAAACGGCATACCTCATGCCGACCATCGGACAGCCGGACGATCGCCACGGATTCAATGATATATACATCATCCGTTGGCGGAGTCCGGCACTCCCATGTGCTCAGTGTTATCCCGTCGTCGCCTTCGTACAACCGACCAGAGTGTTCACCCCTACTGAATGATCCTTGCGGCACCCGCATCAACGGTGCCGCATCGTCAAACGTCCCGTTCTTCGCGTCGATGACGTACACCTTACGGTGTATGTCAACGGCCTTTATCACAACCCTCCCTGAGATGTCTAGGACCTCAGAGCAGTTTACCTTGGAACCGTCAGCCGCAACAACGCCCCGAATTTCCCCCATCTTGGTGATCCACGTGCCGATGGTCGGCAGCGAGGCTCGCTTATCCGCCGGGTTCTGCTGCTCGGCAGTAATGCCGAGCGTGCCGTTGCTCAGGAGTGTGAAGCTTAGACTGAGAGCGCCCAACCAGTTTGCGAGATCACGCTTCGTCGCCATGTTCTGGCACCTTATAGCAGAAATCCCGACGCCCGATTCGGTAGCTTTGGGTGCGGCGCAAACAAGAGCCACCGACGAACGTCCGTGGAATCCGTCACGCCACGAGGAATTCGGCAGCGGAACGTCCAGCGTCACCGGGCCGCGCCGAATGACGCTTCCATTTTCCAAGACCGGATCGCGGCTCCGGTGCACGCCTTGGTTCGTCGGCGTTTCCAGCTTGGAGTTCACCAAGCCCCGCCAGCGTCGCACGAATCATCCATTGGCATCGTCGATCTTTTCCCAAGTGTCGTCATTGTACACGATCAGCATGTGATTCTCTTCCGTGCCGTCGGGTCCAATGACGGTAGCTTCGTACCAGACGCATCCATCGTCGTCGATTCGGCATATTGGAACGACTGGCGTTTGCGCAATGATCCGTTCGATACTGTCAGCGGTCCATCCCGGCATGTCGACGCCCGCTGCCATCTCCCTCTCGCGTTGTCGCAGATCGCAATCTGGAACGCGGAGAATGCGAATTCGATCTCCGATTGCTAACGTCTTTGGATTGGGCAACGGGAAAGTGTCCTGGAATAGCCCTAAGCCGACGAACTATTACTTCGCCGGGAACCGCCCCGGGCGGATACACTCTTACCCGGGCGCTGCCGCCCGGCTATCCCGAAACCAGCCAGACGGCAATCTACCCCTGAACTGCTTTAGTGTCAAACAGTTAAGCGGCAATGTGGATGGCATTATCCAATTAGTCTCGAAGGCTACAACCGTGTATCCAGCCGGAGATCATGGAGTGTGCCTTCTCCCGTGGATGTCAATTTCCAGTTACCCCGGCGCGGGGACGCCGATTAAGAATCCGACTGGCGAGCCGCGAAGCGACACAACTGCCAGTCGCCATGTGCCTTGTGCCGCCCAACGGCGGACGCCGGAGCCTCATACCCGGGCGGAGTTCGCCGGAGTATCTGCACGACGGAACTGGAGCGAGAGCATCCCGGCGTTGGCTGGCGTGTTGAGGCACGCAGAGGGTCCGCCGCGTGCCGCTGGTGCTCGTGGTCGGCTCGTCGCCGGGTGGAATGACCGCCGAGGGAACGGGCATCGCCATGACTCGGCCCACATCGACGCGACCATCGAACCCGCCGAACAAAAACTTGTTGACACGGAGAACGGGAAGCGCTAGATTCCCAGCCGACTGGCCACAAGACCGTGGTCCGGTTGGGAAAAGACCTGGTCGCAAGATCGCGACCTTCCTTTGCTTCATTGCTTCGGGAGGGGCGAACTATGCGACGACATGTCTTGATTGCTGGCTTTCTCTTGCTGGCCTTTTCCGCGTGCTTGGCGCACGCTCAAGTCACCATCACGCAACAAGCCGGGGCGCTGGTGGACTTCAAACAACCGGCCGCGCCGCTGCTCTGGATTGCGGTCGGTCCCAATTCGCAGATCTATGTCGGGGGAGGTGCGGAGTGGAAGCAATTCCTGCCCAGTGGACCGTATACGGCGATGGCCATTGCCCAAGACGGCAAGGTGGCTTCGCAGGCGTTCAACGTGGGCGGGACCAATCCGAATCCACCGAACCCGCCCGATCCGCCAAACCCACCTGACCTACCGACGCCGGGCAAAATCTCCGCCGCCTTGGTCCTGAACCCAGACAAGCTGCAGACGCAATCACCGCAACAGGCCGCGGCCTGGATCGATGGGGCCGCAGCCGCCTACATGACCAAGGCCGGGTACCGCTGGCGCCAGATCGTTTCGGATTCGCTGGACGAATCGGGCAAGTCGCCGGCCGCCGAGTTGTTCTTCCTGCAGGCCGCCGCCAAGGCTGGCAAGAGCTACCCAGTCCTGGTGATTGGCAAGAGCGGCTCCGCCGACGTCATGTACGCGGAGACGTGCCCCGACATCGACACGCGGAACAAGTCGCTGCAGCGGTACGGCGGGCCCGGGGAGTTTCCAAGACTGCCCGCCATCGACTGGTCGAAGGTGCCAGTGGACATCGGCGATCCTGCGAACGAAGTTCAAGACGGCAAGCCCAAGTACCAGTATTTCGCCGTGGCGTTCGATTGGGGTTGAAGGCGGCTCCACATCGAGAACTTCGTTGCCAGGTCATCGACCTGAGCGGGGACACGGCCGAACAGTCCTTCCACAACCTGGTCGTGGTCCTGCTGCGAGGGTTCCCGGCCGCGATCGGCGCGGACTGGCCAGGCGGTCATTCGATCATCGCTGTGGGGGTCGTGTTCACCAGCGGCAAGGTGACCGGGATCTTGATTCAGAACAGCTGGGGGGCCGACTGGAACGGAGACGGCACGACGGTCCGGAGCCGATCGAACGTCACCAACGGGTGCGCGACGTTTGGCGGTCCGTTCTGTTACGTGTCGCCCACCTTTCACAGCCAAGCCGCGAAAGCCGGTCCCGCCGCCAAGTCCGAAGCCAAGCCCGCGGATCGTCCCGCCGAGCCGGAACACAAGATGGCGTTGTAGGCTCCTGCCCTGAAAAGCCCCCTCGCCCCGGTACTGGTGGAGCGAGCCAAGAAAAGTCCCCTCGCCCCGGTACCCCGGGGAGAGAGTTAGGGAGAGGGGCGATCCCGGATCCTGGATGGGTCCTCAGCTCGTAGCATTCTGTTTTTCTGTTTCCACGCAGGTAGTTCCTGCACTGTTACCCAAGGAGGTCTGTCCCATGTTCCCGTAAGAGGTTCCCGTTCATTGCGAACCAAGACGGTCGCATTGCCGGCAAGCTACTCTGCGGCCTGAGTTTCGACCTTGACGCTCGTCCGCAGAAGCTGCAGGCCGTGAACCTGGCCGGCCTACAAGCGGCGTTTGGGCTTCCGGCTGCGATCGATTGGGGCGAGATCATCCAGGCGTTGTAAAGGTCAGCGAGGTACACGGCGCGATTGCCAGATGCACGAGGTGAGGCAATGCCATTAACTGCCGCCAAGCGAAGATTGTTCATCCTGAGTTCGCCGGCCGAGGTCGCCGAGTTCTTCGGCGTTACGGAACCGGCGGTTCGCCAGCGATGGATGCCCGCGGGGATGCCCAAGTTCGAGCCGGAGAAGGCCGCCAAACCGGGCGCGTCCCAGTACCGGTTCCCGGCCGACCTGATCATCACCTGGCTGATCACCGAGGGACCATGGCGCCGCCGCGTTGATCCTGCCGACCGCGCCGTACGTGAAGTCGACACGAAGCCGCCCGCCGACGCCAACCAGGACGCGATGATGGTCGCGCCGGTCAACACACCGGCGATGGAACGGTACCGCAATGCCAAAGCGGAACTGGCCGAAATGGAAGTTGCCGAGAAGAAGCGGCAA
>JAPLNJ010000246.1 GCA_026692885.1 Planctomycetota bacterium
TCGGACCGAACCACGCGATGAGATCGGGCGTTACACCAAGGGCGTCGGAGATGTAGAACGAGGTCAGCTTACAGAACGGCTCCTCGATGCCGTAATTGGCGATTCGCGTCGCGAACCAGCCGTGCATCGCCTCGTGCACTGGCAGAAGCTGGTCCTCCAGTTTGGCCGCGTTTTCGGGAGTGAAAGGCAACGATCGGTTGATTTTCTCCAAATCAAAAAGACAGATTTGGCCCTTGCCGTTACCGTCCGTGGTCCAGAAACCAGTCGTACCCTCGACGAACGGGCCGCAGAATTGATCACCCTGCAAATGGAAGGTCACTGGCGCCAGCACCGAGTCGACGTCGTACCCTGCGAAACTGACGAGATCCTCTGCGGCCAGCAGTAGGCCTTGCCGCTTGGCCTGGAGAAGTTCGGGCGAGCAGTCTGGGCAGACCACCTGGCTGTCATTCAGGCCGGGCAGTTTCGGGTTGATCGTGATGGTGAACGAACGGCTGAGGGTGTTCACTCCGCCGGTGGTCGTGCCGCCGTTGTCGGTCACCGTTACTGTGATCACCGCCGTGCCGTTGGCGTTGGCGATCGGTGTGTAGCTCAGGCTGCCCGTCGTGTTGGGGCTGCTGTAGCTGATAACGGGATTGGGAATCAAGCCCGGGTTGTTGCTGGTCGCCGTCGCGGCAAGAGCCTGGCCCGCCTCGTCGCTCCCGCCGCCCGGGCCCATCCCGCTGAGGTTGACGGTCTGGATGCCGGCGTCCTCATTGATCACAGCCGGGCCGATGGAGTCGAGCGTCGGGCCGTCGTTGACGGCCGTCACAGTAATCGTCAAGGTCTTCGCCAGCGTCTTGTGATCGGCCGCTCCGTTGGTCGTCCCGTCGTCGGTGACCGTGAAGCTGAAAGTGCCTGGACCGCCGTTCACATTCGGTAGCGGCTTGAACCGCATGCCCTGGAGCTGAGCCAGGGCATACGCGCCCAGATTCACGGGTGTACTACCGTCCGCGAGGACGACGGTGCCCAGCGTCGGCGGCGGGACTGCCGTGGCCGCGTACGTCAACGTCTGCGCTGCTTCATCCGAGCCTCCGCCGGGGCCGAATACGGGCGGAACGGAGAATAGGGGCGTCAATCCCGAATCCTCGGCAACGGTCAGATTAGCGACGGTCCCCGATACGAGCCTGGGCGGATCGTTCACTTCCGTGATGCGAATCGTGACCGTGGCTTCGGTGCTCATCAGCCCCGGCGGCCGGCCAGCTTTGTTGTCGTCGACGACACTGAATCCGAAGCTATCCGAGCCGCTGTAATCGGGATCGGGCGTGTAGGTCACATCTCCCGTGCTGGCATTCAGGCTGGTAATCGTACCGTGGGCTGGCTGTGTCGTAACGACGAATGTCAACGCCTGGACCACCTCCGGGTCGCCGTCGTCGCCGGTCAGCTTGGTCGATACCGCAGTGTCTTCGGTCGTAGTCACGCTCTGGGGGTTGGCTACCGGCCGGTCGTTCACCGCAGTGACTGTGATGGTCACGGTGGCCAGCGTGCTGGTCAGGTTCGCGGGCGGTCCGGCCTTGTCGTCGTCGGTCACCGTGAACGTGAAGCTATCGGTCCCATTGAAATTGGGATTGGGCGTGTAGGTCCCTGTTCCCGTCACCGGATCAAAGTTAGCCAACGTCCCGTGTGCCGGCCGTGTGGAAATCTCAAATCTCAAATTTTGAACTACTTCCGGATTGCCGTCGTCGCCAGTCAACGTAATCTCAACGGGCGTATCTTCGGCTGTTGTGACGCTCTGGCCGTTTGCCTTCGGGGCCAGATTAACCGGCGGTCCCGGCAACGGCGGGATGTTCGGCGTCGGACGCTGGATCACCTGTCGCATGAGGTCGCTGGCATCCAACGGGCTGAGCGTCCCGTCCCCGGTCACGTCCCCGATGATCAGCGGGTCGATCATCGGGTAGGCTGCGAACCCGGTGTCAAAGTGCTTACCCACGCGGCCGACCAAGCGGTAGTCCTCGGCGTCGTAGCGTTGGTTTCCATTTGCGTCTCCGACGAGGGCGACGACCTGCAGCCCATCGTCCGCCGTAGCGGCCAGAGCACCCGCGTTCACTTCCAGGTCGGAGATGCGCAATACAGCCGCAGCACCGTACGGGGCATCCCTGGGCACCACACCGTTCAAAGTGACGATCTCGGTGGGCCCGCTTGGCATGGGGAACAACGCCGAGAACGTCACCCAGACCTCCCCCGGCATGTCCAGATTCACCATCACCTCGCTCCCCTCGGGCAGATCCGGGCCCTTGGCCACGTTTGTCAGAACAAGCAGGCTGGGGTCATACGTGATCTTCATCGACGCCGAGGTTACGCCATTGGCGTCGCTCAGCCGAATCGGCAAACCCGAGTGGGGCTGGATGCCTTCGACCGTGGGAACGTCAACCGTCTGCGCCGGCGCCCGGGCGAAGTCAGGCAAACTGACGATCAGTGGTGCCGGAGGCATCACAACAATTTGGTACACGAAATCACCGCCGGGGGTGCCATCACCAGTTGGAAACGTGCCGCTATACTCGCCATCCAGCAGTTGGCCGGTGAGATGGTCTTTGAAACCATCGGCCGCACTTCGCAACGTCACGGTGTACGTGCCCGCCGCCAGGGCGCCGCAGGTGGCGACAAACTGGGTTTGGTCTGGGCCAGGCACAACAAATGTTCCGGAAACAACCTTGTTCGTCGAATCCTTCAGGACCACATCCGATGCGCCGAGAAACTGGCTCTGGTTGTCGTAAAGGCTCAAGACTGTGCGGTCAACAGCGCGATTGAACTGGACGCTGAAGCCGCTGGGTGTGGCCGTTAGCGACTGCACGACCAGCGGTTGAAAGTCGAGGGTGATGTTGACGGTTCTTGTGCCTCCGTCTGTCGATTCGACGATGATCGAACCTGTTGCAGTACCCTCGAAGCCGGCCGGTATTGCGAAGGAGGCAGTAACCCCCCGGGTGCCTCCCGCGGGAACGTCGAAGCTGTTGTGGTCAAACGTCACGACGGATGCGGGGATAGTGCCCCACGTCCCAACGAAATCGGTTGTGTGGATGCTCACCGAATGCAGCACCTTTGTGCCACCAGCTTCCTTCACTTCCAGGGGCATTTGCTTCACTCCGCCCGGTACGACAGAAGCGTGGACGGTATTCGGCCAAACATCCAACGTGGGCATCTCCGCGAGCGGTTCGGTAAGCAGGGTGAGCGCGCCCTCCATTGCCGTCACGGTGGTCGTCGTTGCCAGCCGTTCACCAGCGACGATGCTTCCGGAGAACGTGCTTCCGGGAACGCCGCTCCCATCCTGCGTGCCCCTCAGATGCAACTCGAACGGCCCACTGCTTGTTCCGATTAGCTCGGTTCGGTAGCTACCGGCGGCGAGTTGTGGGAGAGTAACGACCTGAACCCACTCCACGGGAATGTGAAGGTAGTCCGAGGGAATCCGCTCCTCGCCCGGTTGATAGATACCATCATTGTCACCGCTGTCGTCGTAATATTTCAGGGTCGCCCCAGGGATTTGCTTCTCCAGACTCGCAGTCGAGTGGTTGACTCCCAAGTGCTGCCCCTGGGGGTCGTACACGTGGAGGTCCGCATGGGACTTCAGAATCATCGACATGCTTACGTCCACGCCCGGCGGAAGTTCCCGCGTTTGCATGGCCTGAATCGCCCAGGCGGTGTTGAGCTCCTGCGGGATGAATATTGCTCCGCCTGTAGCGGGCCAACTGCCAGCACTTTCCTGTTTGCTCCGCAGGTAGCTGGAAAGATCACCGAACCAATCATGGGCGTCCAATCTAGTCTTGTGGCTCATCACAAGTGCTTTTGCCAGAGTAACCGCGTAATAGAACTCGGCCGCCCAGCCGGTCCCATCGTTGTTACTCACGCTGTAGTTCCGGGCGAGCCAATCCATACCACCGGTCACGCGAGGATCGGATTGGTCGATTCCGCAGAGCCGATAGCTCCACACCGACGCCGCAGTCATGGTGTGGATCGACTGCGGCAGGTAATCGGGGGCATACCCGCTGCCGCCGTCGGTGTTGCGGCGGCGGTCCAAAAACGTCAATGCCTTGTTATAGGTGTCCGAAGCCTGAAGACCAAGCTCTACATCCGCTGCCTTAAGACCCATCAGCGCCCACTGTGTGTTCGATAGGTCTGGCCGACTGCTGTTCCCGTAGCCAAATCCCCCATATTGCCAATTACTTTGTGGCACATTGCCCATCGTTGAGTTCTCATCCCACTGCGAGCCAATCAGCCAAGTTCGCATCTTGGAAATCTGATCGTGGTAAGCCGTGTTATGCGTCGCAACCAACGGCACGATCGCCAGCGCTGTCCTGTAGGTGTACCGGCCCGGTTCGGTGCCGACACTACCATCAGCATGAACTTGAGCAAGAAGGGACTGTATGCCTCGCGAGACGATTGTGTCCGTCTCCTTGTACCCAGCATTCAGCATCGCCAATACGGCCATCGACGTGTTGGCTGCATCGTTCGACCAGGAACCGTTTGCCTGCTGATTCGTGCGCAGCCAATCAATGGCTCGCTGAATAGACTCCTGCTGAACAGTGCTAATCTGCCATCTGAACCACGAGGGGTCAGGCGGATAAGCAGGTCCCGTCTGGCCATCACCATCGCCGTCAATGCCGTTTCCACCCATGTCCTTCACGCCAGTGCCAATGGTGACAGTCACCGTCTCGCCGTTGGCGAAGTTGACGTCGGGGTCTATTGTCAAGATGTGCGTGGCGTGGTCAAAGCTGAACGACGAACTGTGAATGCCAGTTGATGAGGCGGAAACCAGTATGGTCGAGTTGTTGAACGTGGCGTCATCCATGTCCTCGCTAAATTGCACCCAAATGTTCGTGTCTCGCCCAAAGCCGAAGGTGCGCGAGATTATTGTTGGCGGCGCATCCCTAGGCGTGCCAAGCGACGCAAGATAGCCTCCGCGGTCGAGAAATGTTCCGAGGCTAGGATCAGTTGCCGAGAAGGTGTCGAACCAACTCCCAAAACGGAACACGTCGTACTGAGTGATCCCGATGTCTCGCGCCGCACCAAGGACGTTTAGTTGACTTTGTTGCCACTGCACGGGCGTTAGGCCCCAGGTTGACGCGTCCGCCCACGCAAACTGTCGCGCCGTCGAGAGCACAGGAACGACCTTTGCTAACGATACGCCGAGGTCACTTATGTCCTGAAGCTCTTTCAGCACCAATGCGCGGGCACTTTCCGCCGCTGTGCCATCGAAGGACCACAAAGCTCCGTCCTGCCAGTAGAGCATTGGAGAAAACGTATCGAGATAGGGATCGAGATCGGGGTATATCTGCCGCGTCCACCAAGACTGACTACTAGGCCAAACATATCCAGCCAGCTTCGTGTTTTCGGGCAATTTCTCGGAGATTTTCGACAACAGCGTAGTGATCCACGACGGATCGCCAGGCTTTTGGCCCTCTTCCTCTTTCGGCTGGCCATACCTAAGATGGTCCAGGGCAATTCGTGTCGGAGGAGTGTAAATCGAGCCCGACTCAGGATTCGTCAGAGAACTAATGAGGGACGCCTCGTATTGACGTGCCGCGTCGTAGCTAGGGTCAACGATCTTCTGGTCGTACCATTCCCACGTCAATCCCTTGTCCTCCGCAAGCTCCAATGCTGCTTGATCGTCGAGCACCGATACCCAGGGACTTACTTCGAGGCCGATGCTCCTGCCTACCCCCTGCATCGTGCCGTAGAGATCATATTGGTACAGGCTGTGATTTGTGGCATGAGTATTGTCTACGGATGTCTTGAACAGGATTTGGCCGGAGCTCAGTAGTTCATCGCCAACTACCTTTACGGACGGAGAAATGCTCGGGAATCCCGCTTGCAGGAACTTGCGCAATACGGACTCGACGCCAACGGTGTTGGCATTGCTACTGTCGAAATGGCGAGTGGTTTGCAGTATCAGACTGCGGGCGACGGGGAAATCACCGATTGCAAGTATGGGTAGCTCGCGCTGTCGGGAGGCAGGATCGTAAGTGTTTTCCGGTGTAAAGGTCGCAACTGTCTTGCCTGTGGAGTCGATAACGTTGACGATGGGCAAGTATGCGCCACTTGCGGCATCCCCAGTAACGGTCCAGAGGTCAATTGGCCCCGCTGAGAAAGTGCCGCCGGCTGAAATAGAGCACGACATCGCGTACTCAGTTATTAATAGCCCGTCTGGACCGGGTATGCCTGCGGACCGCTGGGGACCGTAGAGACGTATACGCAACTGTGCGGCATTCAGGGGTTGACTTCCCGTGTTAGCGATAACCAGTTGGGCAGTAACCTTTTCCCCACGACGGAATCGTTCGTTAAAGGAGGAAGACACCAATTCGATATTTCCAGGAACCTCATTTCGTTCGCTGATGTGAACCACAGCATTGTTATTCTGGCCGTCAACCTGATAGCCTTCGCCTGCTCGTAGTGTCACTGTCAATTGCTCGGCCCCCTCCAAAAAGTCATCATCGAAGGGAGTGATGACAAATATCGCTGAATCCGCGCCGGGGGGAATTTCAATGGTGTCGTAAGGGCGCTCAATGGGATGCGCCAAGGGGCTAAAGTCCCAACCAGGTGTTGCTGTACTTCCTTGGAGCGTGTAATGGATCTTCAGCCTCTCACCGGTGTCGCCAGATCGTCGAACGGTTAGGCTTGCGGGCGTGGCATCCTCCTCCACAAGATCAACCGACCCCGAAATCGAAACCAGTGGCAAAGCGAGGGTGGAGAGAGAGGAGACGCTGCCAATGGAGAGAAGTCGCCGATCCTCCAAGGCATCGTAATCCAAGCGGCGGTGGCAGGCAGTTCTTCGGTGCTTTGAGTTCTTTCCGAAATGTCGGTTTGTGCGGCTCTCGGGCTTGTTGGGACTTGACTTACGGCGCATGGTCAGACTCTCCCGGTGGCGAGGGCGGCGGAGCCGCCGAGTGTTCTTCGAGCCGCTATGCGGTGGGCGCCGCACGTCCATGAATGCGCCACGGCGAGCGGCAGGCGATTTCGTGTTGGCCAGTTCGCGCCCGAGGCAGCGCGAGAGATTGAACGAGACTTCGAGCAGGTGCAGAGTTGCAGCGAAACCGATCCCAAATCGAGGATCGCGGTGGCAGGAACTTGGACTACTGCGCTGGGCATGGCGGCATTCCTGGGGTCATTGCAGCAACTCTCATTTGGGCGGCGAGATGGCTCGCCGCGGGTATCGGAATCGGAGGCTACCCCAGCCGACAAGAGTGATTCCGTTGCTGCCTCCCGACGGAGGAAAGTCGCGTGGGTCGGGAGTGTTGTGCTGTCCGATGGCCGCCGTGCAAACGGGGGTAGTCGCAAACGTTTCGGTATTTCAACGACCCGCGACGGGGGCAGCGCCGCACAAGCTGGCCAGCGTGTCTCCATCGCAGGCAGCCCGCCACGTTAGCTAACCCACATCGCGTAGTCAATAGCGGCGGTCAGGGTATCTTTCGCGGTTTGTTTGCGAAGATTTTGATGCGTGGCTATCATGTTGGGATTGCTGGCTTTCCGTGCGAGCAGGAAGACGCGCGCCGATGCCAGCGCCAAACGCCCGCCTGCGGAGCATCAGGACTGCCATTCTTGAAGCACGGCGTGAACTTTGCTCGGGAGCTTTCACCATGTCCACGAAGTCCAGTGTCGGTTCGTCAGGTGCCCACGGACGCAGCCAGCGGCGACGCGGCTTCTCTTGGCGAAAGCTTGCTCGCTTGTCGGCAAGCGACCGAACGAAGTCGCGTTCGAGGCCGATTTTCTTTGAGTCGTTGGAGTCCCGTGTCCTGCTGAGCGGCACGACAGACTTTGCTCTGGGGACGGTGTGGGTCAGGATTCCCGATTACAATTCGGTCGCGCCGGGGTCGCATCTGACGGTCGAGGTGAACATCGGCGAAGCGGTCGGCGTACGCGCCGCGGATATTCTAATCCGGTATGACAGCAGCTTGCTCACCACGACCAATGATAGCGTCCATCCCGGCTCGCTCTGGCCGACAGTCAATGCACAAGCGTATGCCAACGACAGGGCCATCTCGAATGATCCCAACGTGCGCGAGATTGACATCTGGGTCTTTGGCGCCGATCCGCTCGGTTCCGGTACCGGTAGCCTGGCCACGATCGATTTCGTCACAAAGACCTCGGTGACCGCCAGGACTGGCATGGTGCTGGATCTGCGAGCCGTGAAACTCAACGAGGGGCAGATCGACTTGGCCGACCCACGACCTCAGCCGGGCGATACCGGCCCGGATCTGGAACCCAGTCCTGTCCAGCCCACCGATCACCCGCCGCTCCCACCGCCCAGTCCTGACCCGACCGACGGCACGGTCTGGATAGATCCGGTCCAGCCGCCCGTGATCACGGTCCCCACCACGCTAATCGCGAACGAAGACCAGGACGCTAAGGTCTTGGGCATCGGCGTGACGGACCCGTACGTTGGGACTTCGCAAATCAAGTTAACCCTCGCTGTGGAACCGCGTGCGGTGGAGCACGGGAAGCTGAGCGTCAAGCCCGACGTCCCCGGTGGCGTACCTTCTTCAGGAATCGTCGGCAATGGCACCGATCATGTGGAATTGCAGGGAACCGTTGCTGAGATTAACACCACCTTGGCCGATGACGGGGATCTGACGTACCGCGGCTACCCGGACTACTACGGGCAGGACACCCTAACCGTGACCGCTGACGACCTAGGGAACAACGTCAGCGGGACTCGACTGACCGCGACAAAGATCGTGGGCTTCCCCGTCAACCCCGTGAACGACGTGCCGAGTTTCACGGCCAGCAATCCGCTCGCTGTGGACGAGGACGCCGGATCTCAGAGCATTGCCAACTGGGCCGCCTTCAACCCCGGACCAACGAACGAATCGTCGCAGGTTGTGTTGTGGTACCTCGTCCCCATCACCGACATCAGCAATCGCAGCCTTTTCTCCGTGCTGCCCGTCGTTGCCAATGACGGCACGCTGACGTATACCTCGGCGCCGGATGCCAACGGAACATCGACATTCAAAGTTGCCGTGCAGGACAACGGTGGCATCGACCGCGGTGGCATCGACACTTCACCGACGCAGTTGTTCACGATCACGGTCAATCCCGTCAACGACCCGCCGGTGAACCACCTTCCCGTGAGTGCGAATACCGATATCAACGTGCCGCTGATCTTCTCGTCTGCGAACGGGAACGCCATCTCGATCAGCGACGTTGATGCAGGAAGCAGTCCCGTGACCGTGACACTCGATTGCACGCATGGCAGCATCAAGTTGCGTGACGGCAGGCAGGGGCCGCCGCTCAACCTTACGGGGTCACTTGCGGAGATCAACGCGGCCCTCGATGGCCTGACATTCACGCCGGAAAAGGACTTTGAAGGCCAGGCCACCATCACCACCACCACGAACGATTTAGGGAATAGTGGACAAGGTGGGCCCAAGGTTACCACAGACACACTGACGATTGACGTCGGCCGCAACGCCAGACTGTCGGGATTCGTCTACGCGGACACCAACAAGAGTAACCGCCCCGACGTTCACGAAGGCGTGCCCGGGGTGAGGATCACGTTGGCCGGCGAAGGGGTCACGCAGGAAACTTGGACCGACGAGAACGGTCGCTACGAATTCCGCGACCTACTCGGCGGAACCTACCAGATCACACAACGACACCCGGCAGCTTTCCTGGAAGGCGGCGGCACGACACTGATGAACATCCAACTGGGCGCCGGCGAGGTCAAAACCACCAACCAATTCCGCGAACTGCACCTGCGTCCGGAGTGCATCCCGAATCGGTTCCTGGCCACGACCACTCAGCCCACCGGTTCCGACCCGTGGACAGAACTGGTGCGAAAGGTAGTGGGCGACATGGAGGTGCGATCCGGCAACACAACCGATCCCCTGCCGCCCGCCAAATCGCCAGAAATCGTCCCGGTTGGGCGTGAAGTCACCGTGTACGGGACGAACGGCAACGACAACTTCGAATTCGTGGCGGGGGCGGATAAGCACACGGTGAAGGTCAACGGCGAAATACACGAGTTCGATCCGTCGAAAGTCGACAAGATCATTTTCGACGGTCGCTTGGGCAAGGACA
Organism: Planctomycetota bacterium; assembly: GCA_026692885.1. The sequence continues at coordinate 10,042 of JAPLNJ010000246.1, forward strand.
CCGCCCGGGTGGTCGGTACGGCAGGGAAGGACGTGGCCACACTCTCGCCCACGTTCGGGACAGTCAAGGGCAGCAACTACGATCTCCGACTGGCCGCCTTCGAGCAGATTCAGGTGGACGGCGTGTCCGGTTCGGACGACCAGGCGACTTTGCTCGATTCGTTCTCCGACGACACTCTGACGGCCGGCCAAAAGACCACCACGCTTTCTGGCTACTACTTCTCTAACCGGGTCACCAATTTCGCCACCGTGGTCGCAAAGTCGCAATCCGGCGGCCACGACGTAGTGAACGAGCAGCCGCACGACTTCGTGCTGACGACACAAGGCAACTTCGTCCCGCAGACCATCTCGCCTTCCACAACGTCCCAGTTTCTGGAGGCTACGAGTGCTCCTGGGATTGTGGGTCAATCAGCCTCGTCTCTGACCACCACCGTTTTGCAAAGCCCAGTGAAAGCGTCCGGCGCACCTTCCACGATTAGCGTTCCGCAGTTGGCCGAGACGGATCTGAAGCCGATTGTCGCCGAGGCGATTGCTCGGTGGGACAATGCCGGGCTCGCTCCAGGGGTGGTGAACAGCTTGCACAACGTCGAGTTCACCGTCGCGGATCTTTCGGGTTCCAAGCTTGGGATAGCCACCGGTGCGAAGGTCCAACTCGACCAGGATGCCGCTGGCTATGGCTGGTTCGTCGATCCAACTCCGAGCCGTGATGAAGAATTCGCCCCCGCCAACGGCAGCCAGGAACTGCAAGCTGTGACGCCGACTGCCAAGGGGCGCATGGATCTGTTGACGGTTGTCGAACACGAACTGGGCCACGTAGCCGGGCTAAAGGACCTACCGACCGATTCTGTGGACACCGGGACAGACGCCGTTCGCCCTGATCCAAGCCCGTCTCAGTTGCTGGACCAGGCAACGGCGGGTGACGTGATGACTGGCAAGTTAGCTGTCGGCATCCGGCGTGTTGCAGCTGCACCAGCGGAGGCTGAGCCACACTCGGCGACACCAGCACGGCAAGCCGCCTTGCCGCTGCAGGCCGAAGCCTTCCAGTCTGACGTGGCTCCAGCCGCCTTGGAGGGGGCGACGACCAAGTGGAGCATCGTCGGGACATCGACTTTCGCGGTCCAGGTGCATGCGGGCGACCAGAACGTGATCCGGGTGCTGCAGACAGATGCTCCCCTCCCGGCGAACACTGAGTTTCGGGTGACCTTCAATCCGAGAAGCACCGAGCAGTGGAGCGGTGCAAACGCCTTGATGGTCTTCGACTACAAGAGTCCCACGGACTTCAAGTACGCCGGGGCATTCGTCAGCATCAACCGCTGGGCGATCGGACGTATGACCGAGCGGGGCTACACCATCGACAAGACCGTTCCCGGAGAGTTCCAATCCGGCAGTGATTACCATTTGGCCTTACGGATTGAAGGCGAGACCGTCAGCTTGACCGCCGATGGGATCGCCAAGCTCAGCCACACGTTTCCCGAACCCCTGCCGAAAGGCAGACTCGGTCTGCTTAGCTGGAACAACACCAGCCGCTTCAACGATCTCGCCGTCGTGGAGATCTGACGGGCCGCGATCGTATCGCCGACTCAGGACGCGTAGAATGACGGCCCGCCCCGCCGTGAACAGCGTTCCGACGTCAGAAGTGGCCGACGAGGCTGACGGCAGGCATCCGCCGCGCGGCAGCAAAGAACGAGCGTCAATCGTGAGCAAATCGTCACGGAGCAAGGCGATCCCAGCGTCGCGGCCATCGGCGTCTCGTCGCTTTGGCGGCGTGGCTGAGATATCGGTCGGGTTTCTCTCGTTCCCATGCTCTGCGTGGGAACGCAAGTCTCACGACGCTCCGCGTCGTCTGCCCAAGGGCGAGAAGCGTCCGACGCTTACGTTCTGATGCAGAACGTCGGAACGAGAAGAATCCGGGATCGCGACGCTCCGGCTCGGCAGGAGCCTCGCCCTCGCATGTTACCGCGGTTTCCAGACACCGCTGATTTCACCCGCGATGTCGGGTAGGATCGCGTCCAAGGGTGTCCACGCGAGGTCGCGTGCATCGGCCAACACTTCGTCCCGAAGTCGGAGCTGACCTGCGTTCTTCGCAGTCGCAAGTCGGGTTGCACGCGAGGCGGCTGAACCCAGGTCAATTCCTGACAGGTCCCTCCGGACGGCTCGCCTCTCTTCGCCGCTTTCGCGCGTGAACGAAAACCTGTCGGCAACCACAGGAACGCCGGTAGTGCTCGTTTCAGGAGCAGCTAGGCTAACCTGTTGCGGCAGCTCGGCTCGCAGGTCCATGACCAGCGACCTCGCCGACTCGCCTTCTCCCGCCGCCCCGTCCAGGCTGTCGATGGCGTTGATCACCAGCAGTACGTCTGTGGGGTCCACCCGATCGTCCCCGTTGACGTCGAGGTAGGCCGGCAAGCCGACATTACTCGCAGTCGGTAACGGCAGCAGCCCTGCCCCGTTGAAGTTGATATAGTTGATGACCAAGAGGACGTCGATGGCGTGCACGCCGGACTGGCCGTCCACATTCATGCGGTCTACAGGGTTTTGCCACGGGTGGGCGACGACTCGCAGGGTCAACGGTGCGCCGACACTCAGGCCGCCCGAATCTGTGGCGGTCACGACTATATCAAAATTCCCGCCATCGTCTTTGGTCGGCGCCCCATGAAACCTGCCCGTCACCGTGTCGAAGGCCAACCACGACGGGAGAGGCGTGCTATCGGCCCGCGCGGCGGATAACGTCAGCGTGTCGCCCTGATCCACGTCGCTGAAAGCGTTAGCCGGGACCGTCCAGTCCAAGGTTGCCCTCCCGTAGGCGGTAGGAGCGACCAGCGGCATGGCCACGTGGGGCGGCTGATTGAAGCCGAAGTTGGCCAGCGAATTCAGTTCGGCTGCCGCCAGGAAAGCTGCCGCCTGGCCCCCGAACCCATTGATGCCGATCAGCGCGTCTGCGGCGGCTTCCGCCGCGGCCCGCGTGTCGGCCAGGATTGTGAAGTGGGCTAACCGCACCGTCTGCCCGGCCGGTACGGTGATGTTGTACGTCCACTCGAGGTTGTCACCCAGATCGCCCGTGCGGCGGACAGACGCCGGCACCAGTCCCGCCGGGCCGTGGATGTAATGCACGACTGCCGGGCTGCCCGATCCATCGGCGTCGTCCGTACCGATCCACCGATCGGTGGGCTCGATCACCGTATCGCCGTCGGAAGTCTGCCACACCGTGGTGGCCGCATCCGAGCCGAGATTGCCCACGATCCGGACGGTCGTCGTAATCGGCTCGCCTGTGGGGTTGCTCAAGACGTCGACGGTCCGAGCAAAATCCTGTGCCCCCGTGGCCGGCACCGTGATCTCTCGGGAAACGTACAGACCGGCAATCGTGACCATCGGTGTGACGATCGTCCGGTCGTTGTCGGTCAGGAAATCACTGCTGGCGGACGGTGCGTAGGTCTGACCGCCGACTTCCAACCGTCCCGCTCCATCGAAGGCGTTTCCGGTGCCTTCGACCAACTGCCCGGCCCCGAACCCGCGCGCTTGCACGCCGAAACGAATCGCGTGCGGCGAATCGAACTCGAACACCCCCGGCCTGTACTGTTCCTCACCCAACAGGACTTCGACGGAATCGCCGTCAGCGTTGGCGATGGCAATGTCGCTCTTTCCGTCGGTGTTGAAATCGCCCACGGTGACCGATCGGGGATACGAACCACCCGATGCGTAGGTGACGACAGCGGCAAATCCGCCGGTATCATTTCCAAGCAGGACGCCGACGTTGCTCTCGCCAGAGTTGACGACGGCGAGGTCGCTGTTTTCGTCGGCATTGAAATCGCCCACGCTGACCGACAGGGGCCCCCAGCCGCCGGAAGCGTAGGTGACGGCAACCGAAAATCCGCCGGTGCCATTCCCGAACAGGACGCCGACATTGCCGCTGGCCGCGTTGGTGACGGCGAGATCGCTGTTTCCGTCCCCGTTGAAATCGCCCACGGTGACCGAGCTGGGAGACGAGCCGCCCGAAGCGTAGGCCACGGCAGCGGCAAATCCGCCGGCGCCATTTGCGAGCAGGACGCCGATGTTATCGCTGTCCGCGTTGGCGATGGCAAGATCGCTGTTTCCGTCCCCGTTGAAATCGCCCCCAGTGACCGACTGGGGAGACAGGCCGCCGGAGGAGTAGGCGATGGCGTCGGCAAATCCGCCGGTGCCATTTCCGAGCAGCACGCTGACGTTGTCACTGTCCGCATTGGCGACCACGAGGTCGCGGTTTCCGTCGACGTCGAAATCGCCGACTACGACCGACTTGGGAGACAATCCGCCCGAGGCGTAGGTGACGGCGGCGGCAAATCCGCCGGTGCCATTTCCAAGCAGGATGCCGATGTTGTTGTCGCCAGAGTTGGCGACAGCGAGGTCGCCCTTTCCGTCCGCGTTGAAATCGCCCACGTTGATCGAGTTGGGAGACGAACCGCCGGAGGCGTAAATCACGGCGGCGGCAAATCCGCCGACGCCATTGCCGAGCAGGACGCTGACGTTGTTCCAGTTGGCGACGGCGAGGTCGCTGTTTCCGTCCGAGTTGAAATCGCCCACGCTGACCGAGTTGGAAGACGAACCGCCGGAGGCGTAGATCAGGGTGGCGGTAAATCCGCCGACGTCATTGCCGAGCAGGACGCTGACGTTGTTATTGTTGGCGACGGCGAGATCGCTGTTTCCGTCGGCGTTAAAATCACCCACGCTGACCGAGTTGGGAGACGAGCCGCCGGAGGCGTAGGTGGTGGCAGCGCCAAATCCGCCGGCGCCATTTCCAAGCAGGACGCCGACGCCGTTATTGTTGGCGACGGCGAGGTCGCTATTTCCGTCGGCATTGAAATCGCCCACGCGGATCGCGGTGGGCCCGAAGCCGCCCGAGGCATAGGTCACGGGGGCGGCAAATCCGCCATCGCCATTGCCGAGCAGGACGCCGACATTCTTTATATTGAAGAGGGGAGGTTTGTTTTCGTTCGCGACGGCGAGGTCGCTCCGGCCGTCGCCGTTGAAATCACCCACGCTGACCGAGCTGGGAGACGAGCCGCCCGAAGCGTAGGTCACGGCAGCGGCAAATCCGCCAGCGCCATCTCCGAGCAAAACGCCGATGTTCTTTCTGTTGAGGGGGGGAGAATTGAAGGGGGGAACGTCGTTTTTATTCGCGACGGCGAGGTCGCTCCGGCCATCGCCGTTGAAATCGCCCACGGTCACCGAGCTGGGAGACGAGCCGCCCGAAGCGTAGGCCACAGCAGCGGCAAAACCGCCGGCGCCATTGCCGAGCAAGACGCCAACATTGTTGCTGTCCGAGTTAGCGACGGCGAGGTCGCTGTTTCCGTCCCCGTCGAAATCGCCCATGATGACTGCGTACGGCCCCGAGCCACCGGAACCGTAGGTCATGGCGGCGGCAAATCCGCCAGCACCATTTCCGAGCAACACGCCGACGTTGTTGCCGTCGGAATTGGCGACGACGAGGTCACTCTGACCGTCGCCGTTGAAATCGCCCACGATCACCGAGTTGGGATACGAGCCACCGGAAGCGTAGGTGACGGCGGCAGCAAATTCGCCGGCGCCATCTCCGAGCAGGATGCCGATGTTAATTCCGCTGGAAGTGTACGAGCTGGATGAGTTGGCGACGGCGAGGTCACTGTTTCCATCGGCGTTGAAATCACCCACGCTGACCGAGCTGGGAGACGAGCCGCCGGAGTCGTAGGTCAGGGCTTCGGCAAATCCGCCGGTGCAATTTCCGAACAGGACGCCGATGTTGTGGCTGGAAGAGGTCCAAGTCGGCAGCGGCAAATCCGCCGGGGCCATATCCGAGGAGGATGCCAACGTTGCCGCTGTCCATGTTGGCGACGGCGAGGTCGCTGTTTCCGTCGCCGTTGAAATCGTCCACGGCGATTGAGTTGGGATGCATGCCTCCGGAGGCGTAGGTGACGGCAGCGGCAAAACCGCCAGCGCCATTTCCGAGCAGGACGCCGACATTGTCGCTGTCCGAGTTGGCGATGGCGAGGTCGCTGTTTCCGTCGCCGTTGAAATCGCCCACGGTCACCGAGCTGGGCCAGAAGCCGCCGGAAACGTAGGTGACGGCAACCGCAAATCCGCCGGCGCCATTTCCAAGCAGGACGCCGACGCTGTCGCTGTTAGTGTTCACGACTGCGAGGTCGCTGTTTCCGTCGTTGTTGAAATCGCCCACGGTGACCGAGTTGGGATACGAGCCGCCAGAGGCGTAGGTGACCGCGGCGGTAAATCCGCCGATACCATTTCCAAGCAGGACTCCGACGCTTTGGCTGATCGCGTTGGCGACGGCCAAGTCCTTCTTTCCGTCCCCGTTGAAATCGCCCACGGTGACCGATTTGGGAGACGAGCCGCCGGTCGGAAACGTCCCCACCGTGATAAAGCCACCGATACCATCGCCGAACGACAGCGTGATGCTGTCGCAGTCGGAATTGACCGTCACCAGGTCGACGATTCCATCCCCGCTGAAGTCGGCCGCGACGAGGGCTACCAGCGAGGTGTCGGTTCCTGTCGGGTACGTAGCACCCGACACGAATCGACTCTGCCGGGGAGGCACGGCAACAAATTCCTCCTGGGCGTTTCCGCCCGGCGCGCCGTCGGTGTCTCCATCCAGTGAATTGCCGACCGCGTCGGTGATCGCGTCGCGCACGGTCAGGCGGTAAACGCTTTCGGGCAGAGCTGGAAAGCTGAGCGTGGCGGTGGCGCCGGCGTAGTTTACCGATAGCGGCAGCAGCAGGTCGTCCGCCGTGCCCAGCAGGGCGTCCGGGCCGAGGTTTTTCAGCTGGTAGTTGTCGGCCGTGTCGCCGCCAAGCACCGCTTCGCTAAACTCGATCGTCAGCGACGTCGTTCCGGCATCCAGGCTCCCTCCACTAAAGCTGGACGACGCGACCATGACCGTCGGCGGCTGGTTGTCCACCGTCCCGTTCGCATCGTTCGTGGCGGTCGTCGCGTTGCCTGCGTAGGCCAGCAATCTCCGTTCCTCAAGTGGTTCCAGTCGCAGCCGTCGCGGACGCAGTTTCCCCCGCTTCCTTCCTGATTGCTGTCGACGGCCGAACTGTGGGCGATCTGCCACGATCTGACAGCGGTCCAACAGGCGAGAGAATATACTCACGAGCTTGTCCTTATCTGAATTCCGATTGCTGTAGCCACAAGTCGCAAAATCACAGCGATTCAACTTTCGCGTCCGTGACCAGGTTGGCCCGCAACGCATGCCGTTCCACGTAACGCACGACGTGGTAATAGAAGTAATCGTCTTTTCACACGCTCTGACGAGCGGTGGCGATCAAGCGGTCGGCACCGGCTGCCAGCAACTCGGCTGCGACCTGGGCGCCGATCTGCTCGGCAGCTGCTGACGGCCCGGAGGCCGACCGCGCGAGGCGTTCCGTGCCATCGCTGCTGAGTACCACGGCGTCCAATTGCAGATTTCCGTCCACCACGCGTGCCCAGGCGCCCACAGGCGCCAAACAGCCGGCACGCAACGTGGCCAGCAGAACGCGTTCGGCCAGAACGGCGTGATGCGTGTCCGGATCATCCAACACCGTGAGCACTTGCCGAGTCGCGGCGTCGTCCGCCCGACTCTCAATGCCCAACGCCCCTTGCCCTGCGGCGGGCAGCATGGACGTCGGCGGAATAACCTGCGTCATGCGGTGTGACAGGCCCAGCCGCAGCAGGCCCGCTTCCGCCAGCAGGATGGCATCGTACTGGCCCTCGTCGAGCTTGCGCAGCCGCGTGTCGACATTGCCGCGGATGTCGAGGACGGTCAGATCCGGGCGCAGATGCAACAGCTGAGCACGGCGTCGAATGCTGCCCGTGCCGACACGAGCGCCCGGCGGCAAATCCTCCAGTGTCGCGGCGCGCGGCGAAACCAGCACGTCCCGATTTTTCTCGCGGGGCGGCACCGCAGCCAAGATCAGATTTGGCACCGGGTCGGTCGGC
>JAPLNJ010000247.1 GCA_026692885.1 Planctomycetota bacterium
CATGCTCGAAGTGGGACAGTCAGAAAACCCAGTGAACAGCGGCCAAATTAGCAGAATTCCTCCAATGCGCAAGGGGGTAGCGTGAATAATGCGGGATCAGGAGTGCCTTTGAACAGAAGGATGGTCTTGGAGTCGTCACCCCAACCATCGGCACCCACTGAAGCGCGAGCCTTCGCTGGGGTCAGGGGGAGCAGCCGCTTCTCGATTTCTCGGAAGGGCTGCCCCGCTCCCTGACTGACTGTGACGGAATTATCGACCCCATACGAAAATTCGTCCATGCACAAGGCGGGTGGGTGGCAACGGCCAACTGATCTTGCCCCTGCCAGCACAGCAAGGAGGAGCTTGCCAAGTGTCAGGATACCTTGCAGACTAGCAGACTGAAAATAGAAGAACTGACGGCAAAATTGATTCCGATCACAGTCATGTCGCAAGAGGTTCCGCCTTACGAGGCAGCAGTTGATCGGTACTTGGATGATGGACGCGAAATCATCATGCTTTGGCTTTGGTGTTGGCTTCGTGCGTGGCTTTGCCTCCGTCGTCAGCAGCCGCATCAGTTCGTGATTGCCAACTTCCGTGGCGTAGCCCTTGATTGCGTCCCTGATTGCGGTTCGCATTGTCTCGACTTGCGGCCCGAACCGCCGACGTTGGTCCCGCGTGTTCATCCCGTCCAGCATCGCTTGCCAAAGGTCAAGTAGCGGTGCATCAGGTGTTGACTTCCGCCGCAGCAGATCGTGAATGTCGGTTGTTTTCGGCCTTCACTTGAGCATCCGCCTCGAAGCTGAAGCTGTGCGTCAGGTTGTCCTGCACCGTGTTGCCTTGGGCTTGATGCTGCTTCTGGCCCAGCATGATCCAAGGCCGGAGCTTGCTTGGCCAACCACAGATGATTGGCAAAGGCAAGACGTTTCAACTCGAACCGCTCGGCCGAGATTATAGCAGCAGCAGGGAAATCTGCGGGCTCTCCTTCAGGACAGAGGCTGGCATGATGGAATTCAAGCGGAAGCCGGAACTCATCCGTCTGGCTCGGCAAATCCAACTTCCCATAGATTCCGATGTTGCTGGCGATAAGGGTGAGCAGGACGTACTCCTTGCCGTCCAGAGAACGATCCGCGCGAGACAGGCGATTTGCCTGTGCTATGGTGATCAAGGGGAAGTAGCCAACACGAAACCAGACCCAACACCGCGTGTTCAGTCGGCGGTGAGCTGCTGGCCGCTCGCAGCCAACGTCATTTCTCGTTCCATGTCCTCCGCTTGATCGGCATGCCTCCGCGGATAGAAGACCTGGAAATTGGCCCTGCCCACCCGAAGCTCGTCGCCAGGCAGCAGGTGGGATTGAATGACGTGAAAGCCGTTGACATAAGTCCCGTTCACCGACCCTAAGTCACGCACCCACAAGATGCCGTTGATCTGCCCCAGCTGGCAGTGAAAATCGCTGACGCCCTGGTCATCGAGCGACACGTCGAGCTGCGGGTGACGGCCAATGCGAATGGGTGAACGTTCCAAGGAAAGCTGGCAACCGGGGATGTTTCTGTCGAGACTGACGAGCGTGACTTGCATGGCATTTCACCTGTTGACGGGGACTACGCAGGCGGGGAGACGACTTGGATTTCGTTGACCACTTGAATGACGCCTTCGACGCGGCGGACGGCCTCTTGAGCCACTTGCTTCTGATAGAACGAACGGGATCGACCCCGCAGGTAGAGCACGCCGTCCCGAAAGTCGCAAGATATCTGCCTGCCGGACGCATGCAGTTGGTTGTGCAAGTGACGCTGGGCATCTTCTGCGACGCCCAGCAACGCAGACTGTGTCGGAATCATGATTGACCTCCTTGATGCATGCCTTCGTACGGGCTGGCAATTGACTGGCAGGCTCGGCAACACTTTGCCTCGATCCCTGAACCGTTAAACGCGAGAGTCACCGTGACCGGCATTCCTTCCCGCTAGTCCAGCAGCCGTTCGATGAGGCCAATGCTGCCCACTCCGTTCTTAAGAACACAACCGCCCACCCCGCAACTCCGCCGTTAAGTATTCTGGGCTGCCCACCAAATTCGCTGGCCCAGCCGTGAAATATGGCCGGTGAATGAGTTCCCGTTCGCCACAAATCGAGGAGGTTGGGAAGACGTCCACGCGGTTAGTTATGTAAAGCAACTTCTGCGCCACTGGCAAACAACCCAGCCACGGCCTCAACTGCTTCCTCGGCCTCAGCCCCTGTTGCGGACAGGACGAGTTCGGTGCCAGCTGAAGCGCCAAGCGACAGCAAATCAAAGATGCTGGCGGCGTTCGCAGATTGGTCACCGTGCTGAACGAGTACTCTGGCTCGATGCCTGTTGACCGCGGCCACGATGGCTGAGCATGGCCGCAAATGAAGGCCATTTTGATGCGTGACTCGCACGGTCCGGGTCGATGTTTCCACCCGCTCTTCTGGAAGTCGTAGACCTGCTGTTTCCAACACGTTCGATCCCACCTCATCCATGAACGGCGCAGCCATACGCTACCGCCAAAGTATTCGCTGGACCTAACAGCGGAAACGTTCGCGAAAACCGCAAAGCAGAAACCGCAGCCCCTGAATAGGGGAAAGTCGATTAGCTCCTAAGTTTACGGCCACACGAGAGTCCGTCAATCCCCTGTCCCGGTCGTTCTCCGAGGAATTTCGAATTCCTAACCCGGCTCTTACAAAAAGGTGTCGTAGCTTGCCCAATCCTCTCCCGCGAGCGGCCTCCCAACGGACCGATCTGACCCACAGTTGGTGGTCCGTACGAACGAGCGTGACGGATGGTTCGGGGGAAGCAGTTTGGCAATGGCCTACAGAAGGGGCCGCCCACCGATGGATCCCCGGGCAGTCGATATCGGACAGCCGGACCTTGATTTGTTCGCGGTCGACGAGAGGCTGGGTGCCAGTCACGTCAGACCCACTGGCTTCAGAGCACCCGCGTCCAACAGGCCGTCAAAGTGGTGTGTCAACTGTTCTGCGACTCGCGTGCAGTGCAGCAGCAGGCCGACCTCGATGTTGCGCTCCTGGGCGGCTTCCGTGAAGTTGGCGGAGGATACGAACGCGTGCTCCCGGTCTACGGCGACGCACTTGGCGTGTAGGCAAGAACGCTTCGAACTGTCCAGGTCCAACGTCCAAGGATCGGGGATCGTAGTAGACTTGCGGCAGCGGCCGGTTGGCTGGCCATTATCGGGTCTTGAACCGCTCCGCGAACCGACGAACGACTTCGCGTTCCACGGCGGTGTCTCCCCCACGCTGCACGTCGAGGAACATGCGTACGCTCAATTGCGGCAGTTCCTGCATCCGATCGGCGAGTGCCCTCAAGACGTGCTGCCCTTGGTACACGGCGTACCCGGCTACCAGGACTGACTTCTCCGCGTGGGCAAACATCTCGCGAACGACAACGCTGGTGTCGCGACTGACTGCTCCGCAGGCTGCGGGGCCTGTGGTCATCCGGCGGTTGACGACGAACACAGAAACCGACCGCGTACCCACTGGAACCGCGCCCGCCTTTCCATCGCTAGATACCGGCCGGACCGAGAGCACCGCTCGCAGGCCCTGGCTGTCCGGCACGTCCATTTCGATGGGCTGCGGTGTCCTGTCTGGCACCTCGAAGACGACGATCTGTTCACTCCCGGCTCGCTGCCAAGCATTGCTTCGTTGTCCGCTGTCCGCTGTTCGCCCTGCGTCCACGGGGGCTGCTTCGGTTCGCGTCTCAGAACTCAAATCTGTCAACTGACCACTGACAGCCGACAACGGCACGTAGTCGCCCCAGCGGATGATGATCTCTAATCGTTTCGTTTCCGGACGGACCAGGAAGCTCAGGCCCAACGACGAGGGCATGAAGGCGAGTCGTGCGGGTGTCGGCTCCGGTGTAGCGTCGTCGTCAGTTCCGCCCCTCTCGCCGGCTTGGTCCATTTCATCGACGCTCGTTTCCTCTGCCCGCTGACTTACGCCAGCCTCCAGCGGCACCAGGAAACCCGTCAGATACCACCGCGACGGCGGCTGGGGAAGCACCTCGTCAGGCACCCCGAGAGATCTGACCGCATCCGGCCCAACGAGGTCTAACCTAAGGGCGTCAACCAACTGCGATCGAACTTCAACGGGGTTCATCTTCCTAATTCTTCCGTTCAGTGGCTCTTTTCCGTTGCCTCGAAGAGGGCTTGGGCGTACTCGAAAGCGGCACGTTGCGATTGCTCGAAGTTTTCACCTTGCTCTTCTGCGACCTTCGCCGCCCATGAAGGGCCGACCGATCGCAACGTGGCGAACTTTGCCTTGAGGATTTCGTACCCTTCGCGGGCCAGGCCGTTCGGAAGTATTGGCCGGACGCGGCCCGCCAAGGACTCGATATCAGGCGGGTAATTGCGCAGAACGAAATCGATGTCGTAGGCGTCCTTAGGGTTCGTTCGCTCGTCCAGCGCGAAGGCTTTGAGCAGGATGTATCCCTCTGGCCTGACGATCCGCGCACGCACCGTGTTTTCGACTCCGTCCGGCATCACCCCGGAGATTTCGATCTCCTGCCAAAGCTCGAAGGCCAGATCCAGCCCCCGCAGCGTATTGAGTTCAAGCTGGTTGACCTGGATCGTCCGAGTCTTTCCTGCGCCCTCGTACTGTCCAGCCACCAGATCAACTTTGACCGGTTCCGCGACACCGGCCACGGTCTTCGTGAAGTGTGTTGGAGACGTGTGATGCGAGTAATCCGCCTTGAGCATGCGATGGAGAATCGTCTGATAGACGTTCGCATCGAGTGATTTGCGAGAAATCGCCAAGTCGACATCGAGCGAGCCCATGTGGCCACGGCCAGGATAGAGCAGGTCGGGCACCCATCCTCCGACGAGAACGATTTCGTCGCGGAATGCGCCGAGCACGTTCAGCACCTCGATGAGCACCGCGTGGCTGGCGCTGGTCGGATCAAACTTCGGTATGCCGCAGCTCCTTGATCCGCTTGGCCGCGAATCGCAATTCGCGGACCAACTGCCTTTCGTAAACGGCCACCGCCGCCTCTTCACCGCGCCCCGCCATTCGTTTCAGGTCGAGAAACGTCTGGATCGCCGAGGTGACCGGGGCGTCGGTCCCGCTCTCCGTCCGACTGCCGGCCAGGGCGGAGCGGTCGAAAGGACGCCACAACAGCAGATTAGCCCCCGTGTCGACTCGCTTGCCGCCCTGGTAAGTCCCCAGCCTGTCCAGCATCTTGCGGTCAAACCCACTGCTTTCGACGTACACGGCTCCCACGCTGTATCGGACCTCCGGGGCCAGCCGCCACGCGGCAGAAAAGCCGGCCAGCGCGTACTGGATGTTGTTGTCTCCGCACCAACTCGCGACCGCCTGTTCGGCAGCCTCAGCGTTTCCCCGAAAATACATGGGAATCTGCTCGGCGGGCCCGGAATACGTCTTGGCCCAGTTCTCCAGCAGTCCGATGGGATCGCGAAGACAAAGCCGTTTCTCGTGTTCGACCGCGTAGCCCTCTTCGAGCAGAGCCTGCTTAACTTTCGATACCAGGCCGACGCTCACATCGACGTCGGGGTGTTCGGCCAACTCGCGAACTTTCCAACCTTCAGCGGGACGGGTCAGCAGAGCGCGGACGATACGGCTCGATTTCGGCGAGAATGGATCGGCAACGCCCTTTGGGGGTCGAGCGGTGGGCTTGTATCCTCGGCGGTCGATCAACAACGCGTGACGGGCGCTCTGCAGCCGACAGTTACCGGCCTGATCGACGTAGCTCACGCCGAATTGTGTCACGATTTCCGCCACGCGTGGCGAAATGACCGGTGCGTAGACTACGGGGATGAGATCGGGCGGCAACCGCCGCATTCGTTCGCAGACGGAGATTGCCGTCTGGGGCGTGATCCTTGCTTTAACCTCGATCACGAGCTTGAAGCCCGTCCCGACCGATGTCGCCAGGGCGGTCAGGTCCAACTCGATCCCACCGAGGGTTTGGTTACGCTGCGCGTCGACCGAGAATCCCCCCAATTCATCGAAGATTCGACGAACGGCGTTTTCCGCATCGGCGATTTTATGTTCGTTGTTCATATCGAATGTGTTCACCAAAAATGGCGTGTTCACTACGTAGTGAATTTATTGATTTCGGTGAACATTAGCCATCCCCAAGGGAAAACTGCGGTTTTTTGAGGTCAGTTGTCAGAATCCTGGACGGAAGTCCCAGCGCCGTCTTGAGGCACTCGTCCATTTTCGTCATCATCGGCTCGGACAACGAACCGATGATGCGATCGACGCGGCTCTCGTGAACGGTGGCAAGGTTGACGCACGAGACGACGGAATCTTCATGGTTTGTTCCGATCGTAGTCGTCGTACTCGTTCATCTCGTTCCAACCAATCGACTGCCCGCTTTCCGCGGCCAACAGGGACTTCTCCTCGTCGGTCCAGGGACTGTCGTCATAGGCCAGCGCCCGCAGGTGTTCGAACAGATCGGCCCGCACCACGATGTACCGAGTCTTGGTGCGCGGATCGACCGCTTCGCACAGATCCTGCCCATCCTCGACGGCTTGCTGTAATGCTCCGGTCAATTCAATCATGGCAAGTTCCTCCTGACGGTATTGTAGCCACGGAACAGGTGGCAGGAATTACGAGCAGAACAATGGTACGGTCCAGTGGCCATCGGGAAAGCACTCCTTTCCGGGGTTCCATTTCACCTGAGCAGGGCCACGAAACCGGCTTGCTCGAAGTGCTTGTCTCCGGTCAGCGCTTCGCTGATCCCTTGCCGTTGCATAACGACGAAGGAAATGCAATCGGTCAGCGACCATTCCTTGTCTGGACGCTGCTCAAACAGGTCCAGACCTTCGTAGAAGAGTTCCTGAGAACAAGGCACAATGATGACAGCGGAATTGTTGCGCAACTCCCGTACAGCTTGAACGGCCACAGCTCGGCGGTGGGCGCTGCCCGCGCATCCGTCCGCGAGTTCGGTCAACACGAAGCCGGTCGTCAGGAGTTGCCCCGTGTAGTTCCGACTGAACGTCACCACCTTGTGGTGAGCGGAATCATGGCGGTTACCCAACGCGAAGAAGTAGAAGGTATCGGCAAAGACGGTGGTCATCAGCTTTCCTGCTGGCGGCGTTTCGGGGTTCCATGAATGTAGTGGTCGTGCTCGGCGGCAAAATCCGCGGGCAAATCGCTCAGTGTGCCCGCGAGCTTGAGCAGTCCGAGCAACGTTGGCTTCTTCTCTGCCGGCTCCGCTTTTTTCTTCAAGGCCACTTCCACGCGCGTCCCTTCTGGAAATGTGGGGGCCTGATCCAACACGATCGTCCCGTTTCGAATCGTTCCTTCCAGCATGGCACCGCTCCCGTTCTGCAAACCTCGATTTCGTGACTTCCGACAGTCTACCACGTCAGAACAGTCCGGGGGACTCCTTTTCCGGGCCGGCTTTCTTCCGACCCCTCGGCTTACCAGATTGTCCCACTTTGTTGGATGGATGGGGGGTTGGGGTAAGAAACTGGTCTCCAGCGACTTGGGGTTTTCGGGCAGAGTATGGGTGCAAAGAACTGCCCCCCCAAATCCGGAGATCGACAAGGATGGTAATGCAAACA
>JAPLNJ010000248.1 GCA_026692885.1 Planctomycetota bacterium
GGCGTTCCGAGTTTTTCGGGGTAGGCCCGAGACGTGTGGTCCCGCCGCGCTGCGGCAGGCCCGGGCGACGCGGGGCCTCGGAAGAGGACTGAGCTGAAGGCTGCGGTGGCAGGCTGGAACGCGAGATTTGACCGGACGAATCATGCGGCCGTGTTGCGGACCGAGGTTCCGGCTGGTCGCCGTGTGGGGCTTCAGGCCGTCGGAAACCAAACGACTTGGCGCGGAAATCCGCGGGTTTGGGAGTAGGAGTCGCCACCGGCACCGGCGGCTTGGTGGCGCCGGCAGCACGCATCTGCTTGATCACCTCGTCCTGCTGCTCCTGCGGCACCTCGCGGGCTGTCAGCCAACGCTCCAGATTCGCCGGCTGCCAGCGGGAGACATCGCGGCCGAATTGGGTGGCGTACTGCTCGCCGAGCTGCCGTGCCAACCGGGCGTCATAGTCCCGCCATTTCTGCTCGTCAGAGAATGTCACCAGGGCCTCGGCCACCTGGGTTTGCAGCTGAATCGCCCGCTCGGCCAAGGCGTTGTCCGCATGGTTCTGCAGGCTGTGGAGCGGACGATTACAAGCCCTCGCCGCGTTCAACAGATCGGCCCGATTGCGATGGTACAGCGGGCGTCCGACCAGTTGGTAGAGGTCGGTGGGCGTGGTGCCCGCCTTGATCCAGGTCAGCAAGCGTTGTTCGCTGCCGCGTTCCGTGCCACGCGAAGTATCCAATCGCGCCGTATCCCGATCGCGGGCAGGGACAGCCGGTGGCGGGCTCGCGGGCCGGTCGTCCGCCAACGGGCCATTCGTGCCGGTGTCCACGCGGAACGGCCGGGCTCCAATTGCCGCCGCGGCGACGTGGTGTGCTGGACTCGCCGTCGGCGGCGTCATCCATTGGTCGACCTGCCGCCTTTGGACTTCGGTCAAGGGCACAACCTTGGAATCGATCACCAGTTGGTGGAGCAAGGGCACCTGGGCCAACGGCGCCTTGGCGGCCAGAATGACCTGACCAACAAGCGTCTGGACGGCCGGATCGGGAAGCCGCCACAGCTTGCGGAAGACGCGCGATTCCTGCGGCGTCTCGAGATCTCGCCGGCTGATCAACAACTGGTCGGGGTCGTGGAACTCGTCCCACAGTTCGCGCCCGCCAACCATCAGGCACCGCAAGGTGCAGTAGATCAGCAAGTGGGAGAAACGATCCATCTCCGGACCGTAGCCGCCCTTGGTCAGCCGTTGCGGATGCTGATACGCCGGGTGACCGACCTCGTCCGGCGGCGTCGCGGCCAGGGCCGGCACGTACATCCCGTCGTAATCGATCAGGATCAAGTCGTGGCCCTTGTTCTCCGCAACCGGAACCAGGATCACATTTCCGTGCTGCAGATCGCCGTGAGCCACCTGGGCCTGTCGCAGCCATTGGGACAAGTGCAACCACGCTCCGCACAACTGGTTGAGCGTGGACTGGTAGTTGCGTTTGGACAGGCAATCCGCCAAGAACTCGTCCAGCCGCAAACCTTCGACCCACTCCATTCTCACGAAGGAATACCAGCGGTCCCCGACGAGTACGCCATCCGAGAGATACTCAAAACCAACCATGAAGGGCAGCCGCTGCCGTTGTTGCTCCAGATGAATCGCGATCTGGCGGTAGCGTTCTTCCAGGTCGCGCACCGGCCTGGTCAGGCAGCGTACGGCCCACTTGCGTGAGGCCGCCGAACTGTTGACTTCGAACACCGCCGCAAAGTTGCCGGTGCGGACCAGGGGCAAGCCCCTGGCGTCGGTGACGGCCTGCCCGGCGCGGATCTCCGGGTCGCGGAAATGCACCGGGAGGTTTTGGATCGCTTCCCCGTAATCCGTTGCTTGAGGCCATGGAGTGGACACTGCGACCTCCCTCCCGAGCACAACTGCCAACCGCGTCACTGGATAGGCGAAGGACTGGAAATACGTGCAACATGCATTGCCGGTCGCCGACCGCACAAGCGAATTCGGCCCGCTAGAGGGCCCCCGATCTGACTTTCCCGAACGGCTGCGACGCCATCACTTTACCGGACTTGGGGGCCCCTGTCAAAGACCTCCCAGCAAGTAGAACACGGCCGGGCGACTGCCGCTAAGCGGCTGCAAATAAATAGCCTAGCGAATCGGTGGTAGGACGGATTGGCACTTTGGCCCTACGTTTCGGGGCCGAAGTGCCAATCCGTCCTACGGTCAATCTGCGGACGTGTTCTCTTACGGCCGCTCAGAGCAAATCGCAGTTGCCCGCGTCGACGCGACAACCCTGCAGCGGATTAGCCGGATTACACCTTAACCGCCAGGAGCGTCACATCGTCGTTACGCAGCAGCCGGGCATCGCGAAGTCCTTCGATCCAGGTGGAAAAGTCCAACTCGGTCGCGGACGGCTCCAGGAATTGCTCCAGCGCTTCCCAGGGCTCCTGATGCAGCTCGTGCTGCGCCAAGCACCAGTTCGCCAGCGCATCGGTCATCAGCCACAAGCGATCACCGGACTGCGTCGTGCCCCAGGCGGGGACGGCGTAGGGTGGCTGCAGCTTCTCCCAGGCCATCCGCGAGTTCACCAGCCGGGGGTGGTTTCCGAACTCAGCGGAACGCTGGATGGGAATCGCCTGCCGCAATTCGTTGCCACAGGTATGGAACAGGCAACTATCGCCCACGGCCATCGCCAGCCACTGTCCAGACAGGTTCGACACGACCAGCCCCAAGAAAGTGGCCTCTGCGCCTAGCTGCAGCTTATCCATCGTGTAGAACGGCAACTCGCGTCCACGGTACTTCGCGATAAAACCCGCTTGGGCTTGAGGCAGCCACTGAGGCCATTGGTCCGCGTCGCAGTCGGCGGCGACAAAGTGGTCCACCAACAACCGGGCCCAGTCCCTCGCGAACACGCTTCCCGTGGCCCCATCGGCGACGGCGAAACGGTGGCCGGCTTGGTCCGCCGCCCAAGTATCCTCACACTCTGCTGGCGTATTGCCGTGTCTTGGCAGCCCAAAGGCTCGGTATTCCATCGCGCAGGTTCCTGGGTAAGGAGGTCGTCTCGCCTAGCTTTGTCACCGCCCCGAGCGTACAGGGATTCCCTCTGTCAGGAATCCGACTGCCTGAATCTAAGTTGACCGCCGTCCCCGGTCAAGACGAGAGGGCTATCCGTTAATCCGTTCAGGCCTTGATCGGAACGCTGGGAAATACAGTCAGTGCTAGTCTCCGCGAATGCCCCCGGCTTGCCTGGGGGAAGGACTGAATGCCGCGTAGCGGCTGCTGATCGTGGCCGTGGGTTTTAACCCACGGACGTCCATCGCAAGCATCCGAACAAGTCGCGTAGCGACGATTGAAGCGACGCCCTCTGACACGCTCGGCAGTTCAGCCGTCGCTACGCGACTAAAGCATCTCGGAGGAACTCCCACCGTGGGTTGAAACCCACGGCTACGTTCATGAGGTCGCTACGCGACCAATTTTCCTTCCTCATTTCAACAAGCCAGCCGCTAATCGCTGGCCGAAGGTTCCTGTTCTGCGAGTTGGATGCCACGGGCTCGCCCCGTGGAGGCTCCCGTTTCTCGCTACACCAGGCGGCCCAACTCGCCCCTTCCTCCCCCGCCTCGCCCGCGGCGAAGCCGCCGCGGGCGAGGCGGGGGAGGAAGGGGCTCCGCGTGTAGGTAGCAAGAAACGGAAGTATCCCCCGGACAAGCCCTCGTCGTTATACAGAAGTTTTCGCCCCGATAGGGGCAGCCACATAACAGCCCAGGGCAGAGCGGAGCGGCGTCAGCCGCGTAGCGCCGCCCTGGGTTAGGGGAGTATCAGGAAC
>JAPLNJ010000249.1 GCA_026692885.1 Planctomycetota bacterium
GTCGTCCCACTCGCCCCGTCGTACCACAAGGTCACGTTGCCCGACGCCCCGCTCAGCGTCAGCGTCTGCACCGCGTCCACCCGCACCCCATCCGAGACCGGTGCCACCGTCGCCGTCGCCGCTCCCGCGACGGCCGTGCCCAACAGGAGAAGATTCTGCCCTGCCAAGCCGTTCCCGTAGACCAGCGTAAACGGACCACCCATGGCCCCCAGCGCCAGCACGTTCCCCGCCAGACCCGAGATGCCCTCCAAATTCGCTTGCAACTCCGACACCTGCAGACCCGCGTACGGCGCTGTCAACGGCGCCCCGTTGGTTCCGCCAAACGACAACGTCGCCGTGCCGCTCGCCCCGCTCAACGTCAGCGTCTGCACTTCGTTCCCGCTGCCCTGCGTCAGCGTGGACGGCGTCACCGTCCCGCTCGACGGCGCCAGACTGATGGCGGTAAATTCCGCCAGGTTCGCGTTGGCCAGCTTGCCTTGGAAGGTAATCGTCGCTGCCGCGCCCGAAGTGGCCGTGACCCGTGTGTTCCCCGCGCCAAGCAGCAAGTCCAACGCCGCCTGCATATTCCCCGCCAGCGTCGCTCCAATCGAATCCCAGGCGATCGGAGTGGTCGTCAGGTTTGTCCCGTAGGTCAGCGTGAACGTATCCCCGGCTAACTCGCCGGCAAACGTCAGCTGCTGCACCTCGCTCACGTGCCCCGTGAACGTCAGCGTCGCATCCTCGTTCACGCTGGCCGTCGTCGGACCCTGAATCGTGGGCGCATCCTGCACCGGGTTCACCGTCAGCGTCACCGTGTGCCGCACCGTCCGCAAAGCATCCAGAACCCGCGACGCTTCCGGCCTCCAGTCGGTATTCCCCAGGTCGTTGATCGTCAGCACCAACTGGTCGGTCCGCATCCCATCGTCCGGATCGCCCAGGTTGTAGTCCCGATCGCCCCGATACGTCAGGCCGGCCAAGGCGGCGTTCAGATTAACCAGCGCGCCGGTGAATTGCAGCGTCCGGTCATTGGTCCCCGTTCCCACCAGGAACGTCAATCCGGCCGTGCTGCCCAAGGTCAGCACGCCCTGACTCACGTCCAAGGTCACTTGACCCAGCCAATCCGGATCGTACGCCTGATCCACGTCGTTCACCAGCAACGCGCCCAACCCAGCGGTTGCAGTCGTAGCGAGCGTGCTGCCCCCGCTCCACGACGCCACCACCGGCGACACGCTCCGCCCTTCCAGACCCGTTCCGAAACTGAGCGTGAACGGGTCACTGCCTGTGACCGTCACGTTCCCGTTCAAAGCCGGGATCGAATCCAGCGCCGCCTGCACGTTCGCCTGGTCGTACGTCGTGAAGGCCGTTCCCGCTACGCCGTCGTACCACAAGGTGACGCTGCCCGACGCCCCGCTGAACGTCAATGTCTGCACCGTGTCGACGCGCACCCCATCCGACACCGGCGCCGCGTTTGCCGCCGCCGCGTCCGTGACGGCCGTGCCCAACAGCGGCAGATTCCGGCCCGCCAGTACGTTCCCGTACACCAGCGTGAACGGACCGCCCATCGCCCCCAGCGCCGTCACATTCCCCGCCAGACCCGCGATGCCCTCCAGATTCGCCTGCAACTCTGACACCTGCAGACCTGTGTACGGCGCCGTCAACACGGCCCCGTCGGCCCCGCCAAACGACAGGATCGCCGTGCCGCTCGCGCCGCCCAACGTCAGCGTCTGCACTTCGTTCCCACCGCCCTCCGTCGGCGTGGACGGCGCCACCGTCCCGCCGGACGGCATCAGAGCGCTGGCGGTCAATTGCGTCAGATTCGCATTAGCCAGCTTACCTTGGAACGTGATCGTCGCCGATGCGCCCGAAGCCGCCGTGACCACCGTGTTTCCCGCTCCGAAAATCGGGTCCAACGCCGCCTGCAGGTTCCCCGCCAGCGTCGCCCCGTTAACATTCCAAGCGATCGGATTGGTCGTCAGGTTCGTTCCGTAGGTCAGCGTGAACGTGTCTCCGCCCACCGCACCCGTAAACGTCAACTGCTGCACCTCGTCTCCGTGCCCCGCGAACGTCAGCGTCGTATCCTCGTTCACGCTGGCCGTCGTCGGTCCCTGGATCGTCGGCGCATCCTGCACCGGGTTCACCGTCAGCGTCACCGTGTGCGTGCCCGTCAATCCGGCCGCCAACGTCCGTTGGCTGTCCGGTGTCAGGTCGGCGTTCCCCCAGTCGTTGACCGTCACCACCAACTTGTCCGTCCGGATCCCATCTTCGGGATCGCCCGTGTTGTAATCCCGGTCGCCGCGATACGTGAGACCCACCAACGCCGCGTTCAAATCGGCCAGGGTGCCTGTGAATTGCAGCGTCCGGTCATTGGCGCCCGTTCCCACCGAGAACGTCAGCCCGGCCGTGCTGCCCAAGGTCAGCACGCCCTGACCCACGTTCAACGTCACCTGCCCCAACCAATCCGGATCGTAAGCCTGATCCACGTCGTTCACCAGCAACGCATTCCACACCGCCGGCGCCGTCGTGGCCAGCGTGCTGCCCCCGCTCCAAGCGGCCACCACCGGCGACACGCTCCGCCCTTCGAGGTTCTTTCCGAAGGTCAGCGTGAACGGGCCGTTCCCCGTGACGGTCACGTTCCCGCTCAAAGCCGCGATCGAATTCACCGCTGCCTGGACGTTGGCCTGCGTGTACGCCGCCGCAGGCACCGTCGTCGTCCCAGCCGCGCCGTCGTAATACAGGGTCACGTTGCCCGACGCCCCGGTCAGCGTCAGCGTCTGGACCGCATCCACCCGGACGCCATCCGACGCAGGCGCCGCCGCCGCCGTCGCCACTCCCGTCACGGCCGTACCCAACAGGGGCAGATTCCGCCCCGCCAAGCCGTTCCCGTAGACCAAGGTGAACGGACCACCCGTCGCCCCCAACACGGTCACGTTGCCGGCCAGACCTGGGATGCCCTCCAGGTTCGCCTGCAACTCTGACACCTGCAGACCCGCGAACGGCGCAGTCAGCACCGCTCCGCTGGTCCCGCCGAACGACAACGTCGCCGTGCCGCTCAGCCCGCCCAACGTCAGCGTCTGCACTTCGTTCCCACTGCCCTCCGGCAACGTGGACGGCGCCACCGTCCCGCCCGACGGCGTAAGAGTGCTAGCCGTCAACTGCGTCAGGTTCGCGTTGGCCAGCTTGCCTTGGAACGTAATCGTCGCCAACAAGCCCGGCGAGCTCGCCGTGACCACCGTGGTGCCCGCGCCCAAGAGGGCGTCCAACGCCGTCTGCACGTTCCCCGCCAGCGTGGTCCCGATCGAATTCCAGGCGATCGAATTGGTAGTCAGATTCGTCCCGTAGGTCAGTGTGAACGTGTCCGGGGCGCCCGCGCCGGTAAACGTCAGCTGCTGCACCTCGTTCCCGTGACCCGCGAACACGAGGGTTGCATCCTCGTTCACGCTGGCCGTCGTCGGAATCTGGAGGGTCGGCGCATCCTGCACAGGGTTCACGGTGATGCTGATGACCTTCGTCATCGACAAGGCCGTCGGCGCCAGAGGTCCGCGTTGCGGATCCAGGGTCAGGTCGGTATTGCCCGCAT
>JAPLNJ010000250.1 GCA_026692885.1 Planctomycetota bacterium
CGTGTAAACGCAGTCTGGGACATGACGTGCTCCTTGCCAGTACCGGCTCAACTCGTGGATGCAGTAACTCAACGACAGTGGCGACTATTCTAACCCGACATTGACTCCCACCGACTTACGTCGGGAGCTTCTCGGGGGCGATCACGACACTGCGAGCATTTCGCAACGTGATGATCAAGGCCCGTTGGGCGCTTTCGCGCTGGACGCGAACCCGCCAGACTGTTCCAATAGCGTTAAGGCAAAAGACTGCGGAAACCGGGTGCATTCCGGGAAAACTCCACGCCGGATTGCCGGCGAGCGAGGTTGGTTAGTAAAGAAATAACCTGGCAGATCGG
Organism: Planctomycetota bacterium; assembly: GCA_026692885.1. The sequence continues at coordinate 336 of JAPLNJ010000250.1, forward strand.
TGGTAGGACGGATTGGCACTTCGGCCCCGAAACATCGGGCCGAAGTGCCAATCCGTCCTACGATCAAACTACGGACTTGTTCTTTTCCAGCCACTTACATTGACGGTAAGCAGAAGGCGGAGGTCCCAGCGGTTATGCTTGTCGACAGCCTCACCATCAGACCGAATGAATCGCTCGCTGAAATCCTGGCGCGCGAGCCCCTCCTGCCGCCCGGCCTGGCGTTGCAGGTCGTGCGGCAACTCGCCCAACAAGTTCGCACACTGCACGTCGAGCAGCGCTGGCTCCACCGTGGCGTAGGCATCGCGGCGGTAGCTTTCGACGATCAGCGGCGGGCCTGTCTCGGCGCTGGCCCAGCGTCAGTCCGATTCGGCGGACCGGACAGCGATCCCGAGGTCTGCCCGCCCGAGCTGCAAGGCCTTCCGGCCGTCGAGTTGCCGGCGAACATCGGCGAGGCCCAGACCGTGCTCCGCAGTGCCGGTGTCGCCCTGGATGCTCGGCGGATCGACGTCTACCAACTGGGCAGCATCCTTTGCCGCCTAGCCGTCGGAGTGTCGGTGTCGGCGTTTCTCCGCAGTCCCCGCGCCGCATCCCAAGCATCGGCGGGAATCAAGTTGCTCATCGAGACTACGCTGGGTTACGACGCCGCGAACCGCTTTGACACCGTGGAGCAGTTCCTCACGGCCATCGAGCAAAGCCTGACCGCCACACCATCCGACGAGGAGTCGCCGAAGGTTGCGACTGGCGGATCGCGGCCGAGCCAGTCCCGGACCGATACCCCACCACGTATCGATGCGGCCGATCGGGTCGACACGGCGGGAGCATCCTCACGGGCCCCGGCCCACGCGGATCTCAGCGAGCTTCCCTTTCGGACCCTCGGCCACTACGAGATTATCGGCCGGATCGGCCATGGCGGCATGGGGGATGTGTACCAAGGCTATGAGCGCAAACTGGGCCGCACGGTAGCCATCAAAGTCTTGCCCCCAGAACTCGCCAGGCAGGAGGATTTCGTCCGCCGGTTCTACGCGGAAGCCTCGGCAGCCGCGACGCTGATTCATCCGAACATCATTCAGATCTATTTCATCGGCGAGGAATCCTGCCACGAAACGTTGGCGATTCTCGAACAGGCGCTGGCGGGTTTGACGGCCGCCCACCAGCGCAAGCTGGTGCATCGCGACATCAAGCCGGGTAATCTGCTAATCGACGCGGAGCATCGGCGCGTGTTGTTGGCGGACTTCGGGCTGGTCAAGTCGGTCGCTGAGAACGGGAAGTTCACGGCCACGGGTGTCGTGATGGGCACGGTGGACTACATCTCGCCGGAACAGGGTCGCGGGCAAGCCGTGGACGGCCGTTCCGACCTGTATGCGTTGGGTGTGGTGGCCTACCAGATGCTGGCCGGCTGTCTGCCGTTCGCCGCGGACAGCCCGACGGCGATGATCTTCCAGCACGTCTACGAGCGGCCCCGCGCGCTCCGGGAAGTCGCCCCGCACGTGCCGGCCGCCTTGGCCGCCATCCTCGAACAGCTGTTGGCTAAGTCTGCGGACGAACGCCAGCAAACTGCGGAGGAAGTGCTGGCCGATCTGCAGGCCTTCCGCACGGGGCAACCACGGCCTTCGTTCCAAGAGTCCAGCCAGCCGCCCGTCTTCGTCACGGACGTCGAGGTCGTGAGGGAGAGACCACCCACGGCGGTGATCCGGGCGCCCCGGCTGGACGACGCACCGCTGCTGCCGGCGCACTTGCTGCAACGGCCCGAAACGAGTTTTTGGGTACGGACCCGCGATCGGATGTGGGGCCGTCTGCAGGCCCATGCACCTGGGCTGGCCGCCCGGGTCCAGAAGACGGAACAGCTCATGCGCGGCGCCGTCGCCGAGTACGAGCGGCGCCGTGACCAGGTCCAGGCCTTGGTCGGCGAAGCCGAGGCCGTGTACCGGGAACTGACCGCTCAGCGAGACGCGAATCGGGCAGCCGCGATCGAGGCGGCCCAAGCGGCGGAGGTGGCCTCCGATGAGCCTGCGCGGCAAGCGGCGCTCGCCCGGAAAGACGAAGGCGAACGGACCGTCCAGCAATTGGAGGTCCCCCTGGCCGAGCAGCAAGAGCAACTGGAAGACCTGCGCGTCAAGCTGGCCCAGCTCAACGCGACCCTCGGGAATCTGCGAGCCCAACGCGATGTGCTCCAGGCGCGCCTGCACGTGGCCCGAGCGCGGGTTCAGCACGAAGGTGGGAAGCCGGCCGGGCGCAGACGCCGTTTGCTGCTGCCAGCCGTCCTGCTGCTACTCGGCGTGCCACTGGTCCTGGGCGCCATCTACACGGCGAAGTGGGTCTGGCACACCGTCGATCTGGAGCAGCTCAGCCAGGCCGACGTGGACTACTTGAAAACGCCGCCCAAAGACCGCGCTGACTTTGCCAAGACTTTGGCGGCCGGTCCCACCCCTGCGGATGCTGCCGTGGCCGGCGGGAAAGCCCAGACCAGGTTGGTGATCCCGGGCGTGGAAGAGAACAAGGTCGGCGAGGTCTGCCGATTCGGCGACTTGGGCTGGGGCGTGGAATCCTTGGCGTTTTCCCCTGACGGCGCTCTCTTGGCGGTCGGCAAGATGGACCGGGCTTTGCTGGTCTACGACATCGCTCGCAAGACGCGAACGGCCTGCTGTGAAAAACTTGAGTCACTCGGCCAGGTGACCTGCGTGGCGTTCAGCCCCGACGGGTCCA
>JAPLNJ010000251.1 GCA_026692885.1 Planctomycetota bacterium
GGAGCAGCGACCGGCACTCCGTCAAACTGCGAAACCACGTCAGCTGGCGGCGTGCGAACTGTCGGGTGCGCGCTTGCACGGCATCGATCGTGGCGGCCAGATCGCGCACGCCCTGCAGATGTTCGATGACCTCACGGTATCCTAACGCCTGGCTGGCCGTACGACTCAGCGCGCCGTGACGCGCCAGGATGCCGCGTACTTCGGCCACGAGACCTGCGGCAAACATACCGTCGACCCGGGCGTTGATGCGGCGATGCAACTCCGCTCGCGGCCAATCGAGCGCGAAGACGCGACACGCTTCGGCCGGCGAGCCTTCCTCGAACTGCGTTTGCAGGTGGCTGATCGGTTGGCCGGTCTGCCGATGCACCTCCAGTGCGCGAATGATCCGCCGCTGATCGTGCGGATGCAGTCGGGCCGCCGAGAGCGGGTCGACCAGGTTCAGCCGCTCGTGCAACGCCTCCAGCCCCACGGTTTTCAGTTCCTCGGCGATCTGTCGGCGAAATTCCCAATCGGCGGGCGGCCCAGAGAAAATCCCGCGGAGCAGCACCTTCAAGTACAGCGACGTCCCGCCCACAAACAGCACCTCGCGGCCCCGCTGCCGGATCTCCGCGATCTTGGTCTGGGCGGCCTGGAAGTAATTGGAGACACTGAAGTCCTCGGTCGGCGGCAGCAGGTCCAGCAGATGATGCGGCACGCGGGCGCGTTCTTCTGAAGTGGGTTTGGCCGTGCCGATATCCATTTCGCGATACAGGGCCATCGAGTCGAGGGAAATGATCTCCGCCTGCAGCAACAGCGCGAGTTCTACGCCGACGCTGGTCTTGCCGCTGGCCGTTGGTCCCGTGAGGTACCAGCAGTCCAGCGGCGTGTGGTCCGGAGTCGTCCCCTGGGGGCTGACAGCGTGTGAATTCATGAATTTTCTTCGTGGCTTTGGTCTAAGGCGGATCTGTAAACTGTCCGGATGCGTCCAGAGAAGTCGCCGGCGCGAGTCGGGCGGATCGTTCCGGCCAGGCTGGACGGTCATTGCCAGCCGCTGGCCATCAGCCTAACATATTTGGCTTCACACCAGTCAAGAGGGTTCCATGATTCAACACGACACGATTCTCGCCCGGCTGATGGCCGTGATCGAAGACCGCAAGGCGCAGATGCCCGAACACTCCTACACGACCAAGCTCTTCCGGGGCGGCGTGGCCAAGATCGGCGCCAAGATTCGCGAGGAGGCCGAGGAAGTGATCGAGGCGGCAAATGAAACAGGCGAGGAGGGGCGGCTGCATCTGATTCGCGAAGGCGCGGATTTGCTCTACCACCTGTGCGTTATGCTCGGTCACCGCGGCGTCGGGTGGGGCGAGGTCGAGGTGGAATTAGCGCGGCGTTTTGGCATGTCGGGTCTGGATGAAAAGGCTGCACGCAAATCATGAGTAAGCTACGCATTGGGATTCCCAGCAAAGGCCGCTTGTCGGAACAGGCCGCGGAACTGTTGAAGCAGGCCGGGCTGAGTTTTCGCCAGCAGGATCGCAGTCTGTTCGCCCGCGTCAGCGAAATGCCCATCGACATCACCTTCCTGCGTACGGATGATATTCCCGTGCTCTGCGCCGAGGGCGCCATCGATATGGGAATTACGGGTAGCGATCTGATCTGCGAGGCCGGTGCTGAGGTGGAAACACGGCTGGCCCTGGGCGTGGGCAAGTGCCGCCTGGCCCTGTGCGTTCCCGAAGACGCTGCGGTGCGTTCGCCCGCCGACCTGCAGGGCCGTCGCGTGGCCACAAGTTTTCCCCAGATTACTGAGGCGTATCTTCGCCGTCACGGGGCGGAAGTCCATCTGGTGACGATCTCCGGTTCGGTCGAGGTGATGGTCGCGCTGGGCGTCGCGGACGCGATCGTCGATTTGGTGGAAACCGGCAGCACGCTGGCCGCCAACCGGTTGCGGATCCTGGCGGAAATCGGTCAATACGAAACCGTGCTGATCCAGAACCGCGAGTGCCAGCACCGGGACATGGCCGACCGCGTGGTCCGGCGACTGGAGGGAGTGGTGATTGCCCGCAGTTATTCGCTGCTGGAGTACAATATTCCGCAAGCGAAACTGGCGGAGGCGGAGCGGATCACGCCCGGGTTCAAATCGCCGACGGTCAATCGGTTGGAAGATCCCGAGTGGTACGCTGTTCGGGTGATGGTGCCGCGTAAAGACGTAATTGCCGTGATGGAGAAACTGGAGTCGCTCGGCGCCTCCGCCATCCTGGAGACGCCAATCGTCAACTGCCGCCTGTAACCACGTTACGCCGCGGTTCTCTGCCGCGAGGTGACGGTCGCAGAGGATACGGCAACGATCACGGCGTTGGTCGCGAATTCGACCAGGGCCGTGCGGTCGGCCGCACGCGGTTGCTGAGTTTCGGCCAGGGCGACATCGCTTTCGCGCTGGACGATGACGGCGGACCGAGCCCGGATGTAACCGCGTCGTTCGGCAGCGGACATCCCCGCCGTACGGCCAGCGACGCGTTGGGCGACTTCTCCCTGGCTGCGTTCCGCGACTCGCTGGGCGATCTCGGTAAGTCGCTCGCTGGGTCTCCAAAACGACAGCAGTTGCAGAAGTCCCATCGGTCACTCCTTGTTTTGTGGCCGAATTGCTCCGCAACTCGGCTCGATGTCGGGCCTGGCCAGGAATAAACATCGAGTCTTGTGGCCCCGATCTACATTGAGGCGATGGTTGTGCGGCGTGCACCAGTTGGGCAAGCTTTGTGTTGGCGGTCTTGGCCGACGGTCGTAACCTTGCGCACGGCTGTCGGTGCTGGCAGTAATCCGGGTGGCTGGTGGCTGAGCCTACGCGAAGCCCCAGTCCACTGTTGCTGGGGCTACGCCTAGGCTCAGCCACCAGCCACCCTGCTAGCGTTTTGCGCAAGGTTCCGATCGAGGCCGGCGGTCGACCCGGATGGGGACGAGCAACCACTGCGCCTGCGGCGATCGTTGGATTCCGGCATTTTTTCCCAAACCGGAGGAGTCCTATTGACCGAACGGGCGAGATTATCTAAGTTTCCGAGATTGATTGGCGCCGTCGCCAAGTGGCTAAGGCAGCGGATTGCAAATCCGCCACCGTGGGTTCAACTCCCACCGGCGCCTCTGTTCGCATCCGTCCGCACACCTCCGCACATCGTCGCCTAAGTCTTTAAAACTACTAGACTTAGGCGACGATTGTGTTTCTTGGCTATCCATTGTTTCGTCGCATGGCAGTGCGTGGATTCGTACCGCATCGCGGGCAGTTTGCTGCGCTACGCGCTGCGCCTCCTGACCTGCCGACCGGCAATTCCCATCGGTGCCAGTCGCTTGCAGTGCTTGCGGGGTCGATTCCAGGGGCTGCAGGTCGGGTAGGGCGTCCAGGGCGCCGGTCAGGTCATGCAACCGAGTGTGGGAGTGTTGCCCCTGTCCGGTCTCTAAGGTCGCAAAATGCGACCTTAAAGACTCGTAAGACAAAGCGACTAGCCCGTCGCTCGCCACGTTTGCGAGGCTTCTCGCTCGATTCAATTGGGGCGAATCGGCGCGCCCAGGCCCCTGGTTATCACCGCGACAGTTCAGTCGCGGATGCTCGATCTGCGCGAGACGACAGCTTTGGGAGGATGCTGCACCTCTTCGTGGGCGTCCAGCAATACATAGGTGGGTGTCGACGGCCCGGTGAGTTTTCTGACCGTGGTTTTTTGGAGTTCTGCGACGCATCGGCGGTTGAACAATAGGTCAAATCGGTCTAGATCCTCCTCGACGAGGTTGTCGGCGACCGACCCAGTAATGACAAACCCATCGTCGGTCTTTAGGTCGAACATCCCGGACTCGTGAGTTAGACCCCGAAAGACACCCGAAATTGGAACAGTATCCTGCTCAACGTCCCTTACGAGCCGCTCGGCGGCAATCCCTATTTGTTCGCCTGTCAATGACCTGGATGGCCCGTCGTGGAATGCAAGCCGAAGCTCTGCGCCGTGCTGTGCCAAGGTTTTCAGGAATTGCGTCAACGGTTGGATCACACGAGGCGGAATTCTCTTGATAGCTTGGTCGAGTGAAGTATCGGCGGCTTCAGCCACGGACACCAGAGCCTCCGCCACATTACGTAGCGACCGTGCATGCACGCCGAGCAGCGATGAGTCCTCTGCAGCTTGCGGGACAAACTCAAAACCAAATGATCCCCTTGGCGTGCCGGTGAACAATAGCTGCGGATCAGGGGTGCCACGCGGTCGACGCTGCCGGCCCGCGTCCCTCGCCGCCTCGCGCTCGTCGTGCAACGCCTGCGCGGTGTACATCTTTTCGTACTGGATCAAGGCTTCGCCGGCCAAGAGCGGGCGGATGCCCTCAGATCCTAGTACGCCGGCACCTCGAAGGAAGATGGCGGCCCTAGGGAGAATGACATTCTCTTTGGGAAGAACAATGCCTGGTTGATGTTGGCACGCCCGCAACGCCTCCTCGGCGTCAGCGAGCCGTTCCCGTAGCTGCGGCTCCAGAATCGGGTCGGCGGCGGCACTATCCAGGAGCTTACGCAGTTCGATGGCTTGGATCTGCAGGTACGTTAGGTTATTCATGGCTTGCCCCCCAGGCCTTTGCGGGCCGCGTCATCGTCTGCCGGAGACGCCAGTTCGACGACGAGCATTCCTTTCCACACTCCACCGCGGCGGTGCGAGAAAAGTCCGTACCAGTAACGGGCATGGTAGACAAGTTCACGTGGAGGGCAACCGAGCGGCACCCAAAAATGATCGACAAGAAACGTGCCCTTGACGTGATGGCGGCTCAATAGCTCAGGTTTCGGCTTGATCGCTGCAAACAGTTTAGCCGAATCGTCTGGGGAAGCAACGAACGTAACAACGTCGATGTTCTCCGGGTCGCGGGATTCCAGCGTCTCGATGTCCTCCAGTAGACTGCCGTCAAGCCACTGAAAGCCACGAACGCCCAACGTCAGCAGTTCCGCGCGAAGGTCAAGGAACCCTTCGAGGATGGTCTTGCGTTTCGCCGACGTGGCGAAGCGAACGCAGAGTTCCTGTACGGTGCAGGGATACGGGGAAAGATCGGCGGGATTTCTAGGATCTCCCAAGTGCGGCGGCAGGGTGTTCCGAATGCTGTCAAAGGGAGGAATCGTCATTTGGCTAGATCCCCGACCGCATGGTTCTTTCGCTCCAAGAGAACGCCCCGGAGCGGTTCTCCGTCACTGCACCTGTCCACGTATTGTACGCTGTCCTTGCTGGCCACGAACAGACCACCTCGCCACGCCACTGTCGGCAGCCGGCTTCCCGTTCACCCCCGCCGCCCCTTCCGCTACTCCCACGACGGAATCGGCTTGGCGTCCGATGCCGTGGCCGTCCGGTTTCGAACCCGGTCGGCCGTCCCGATGTCTGATAGTCTACCGCTCGCCGCTTATCCGTCGAGACCTTCCTTCGCTCGCTTCAGGTTTAGCGCCAACAGCGCGGCCAGGAGGTCATCGTCACTCATCGCCGGGTCCCAGCCGTAAGCGGCAAAAACGGCGGCATCCAGCTGCTTGTGAGTCAAGTCCAGCCAGGTGGGGCGTTTGTTGTAGAGGTTGGTCAGCGTGCGTTGCTTCAGTTCTTTGGCGCAGTCTTCGTCCTTGGGCACCAACCGCGGGTAGCGAACCGTGCCGATGCCCAGCAGATCAGGTTCGTGGACGTAGCGTGCCCACGGGCCAGACTTGGAGCCGGGAAACTCCAGCACGTCTTGCCGTGTCCATTCGGGAGGATTGAGCCAGTTGCTACGGAGACGGTCCAACTCTTTCGCCGCTACAGCAATCGCCTCACGCTGGTCGCCGGTCGGTTTGGGAAACGGGAATGTCTCGAAACAGGTTGTCGGGGTGTAGCGATCGCCGCTCTCTTTCTCCCTTAACTGAGTACCCCTTGCGTAGGCCCAAACGTAGTGGATATGTGAATGGAGGATTCCCAGGAAGTAGTCGTCTGATTGAGAAAAAACGATCACCACGTTGGCGGGCAGGCAAACAATCGGAAGCCACGTTAGGATTCGATGCTTCGCCACCATGCAAGTTGCGACATACCGCTGGTGAAGAGATAACGCTGTTCGCATTGCCGGGCGAGTCTCGGCGTAAAGCCACCACTTCTTTCTGTATGTCTCACGGTTATTCGTCTCCCGTACAGGTCGGACGACGCTATTCACGTATTCGAATGGCTGTTCATATCCCGCAGCCCAATCCAGAGTACCGTTGATCCCAAAATCGATCGTCCATTGGTGCCTTTGCCTCTGATTCAGGTCTTTCCCGTTTTGGTACGGACGAATCACGTCGCTGTTTGATCTGCCACATGCGTTCGGGGCACACAGCATCTTTACTCCCAATTCGAAATCGATGTCGAAAGCGCCGGCAGGCGTAATGCCCATGAAGCTCATGTCGTCGTTTTCCGGCAGACGTTGGGCGGAAATCAATCCCAGTCCTGCGGTAAGGTCCGCAGATATTGCCGTACAATGCGTGCCGTCCAAGCTTCTCTGATTTTCGCGACCATCATCGAATCCAACGAGGGAAACATGGACGTTCGCCCCGTCCAATACCCAGTCCCTGTCCCTGATGGCAAAAAAGATGCATCCTGATTCACTGACTCGCTGCAGAACTTTCACATTTGCCCCACCGCGAATACCTTGCGTCGCCAACAACCCAGCTCGATTGCATTTCGTGTCCTCGATTTGTCGTCGCGACTTTTCAAACCAGTAGCAGCACAAGTCCGATTCCCGCGGAACCCTCCCGTCCCATACCTGAAATACGGCGTCCACGTACTTATCGCCAAGGTTCATGCGCAACATCTTCCCGCCCAAGAATGGCGGGTTGCCGACGATAAAATCTGCCGCGGGCCATTCGGGTTCCTTCGGGTTATCCGGGTCGGTCAGGTCCAAAATGGCGTCCATCCGCCGAATGCTTTCGATAGGTTCCAAGACCGGATTTCGGGGCGGGGTGAAACCGTTGTCACGCATCCACTGCAGGAAGCCAATCCAGATAACCACTTGGGCCAGTTGCTGGGCATAGGGATTGATCTCGATACCGTGCAACTGCATCGGGCGCACTTGCGGCAACAGGCCAACGTAGCTCGCCCCGTAGGAAATCACTTCCTTTTCCAAGTCCAAGAGCAGATTTAGAGCCACGTACAGAAAGTTGCCCGAACCGCACGCCGGGTCTAAAATCGTGACGTGCGCCAACCGTTCGACGAAGTCTCGTAACGCCTTGTCGCGCTGCTTGATCTTCTTTTTCTTGACGGCTGGCGACTTGGATGCCGCAATCTCGGTTGTCAGTTTGTCGCACTCGGATTGGACTTCTTCCCACTCACGCCGCAAGGGCTGCATGACGACCGGCTTTACGAGCGTCTCGATGTCTTCTCGGCTGGTGTAGTGGGCGCCAATCTGGGAGCGTTTTGCCGGGTCGAGGGTGCGTTCAAACAACGTGCCGAAAATGGACGGCTCTACCGCGCTCCAATCGAAACCGGCTAACGTGCCCAGCGTTTCGATTTCCGTTGCCCTCAGTTCGATGGCCTTGGCATCATCGAACAGGCCGCCGTTGAAGTACAGGATCTCGTCGGCCCCGAAGTTGCCACCGTTGCACATGGCTTGGAACAAGTCGGCCAGCAACTTGGACAGCCGCGCCGGCTCCTTCTTGGCGCCGGTCAACAGCCGGGAGAACAGCTTGCCGGGCAGTAGGTCGATGTCTTCGGCGAACATGCAGAACATAAGTTTCATCAGGAAGTGGGCCGCGTCCGGGGCCGGAATTCCGCGTACTCGCATGCCGTCCGCGAGTTGGCCGAACAACTCCGCCGCCTGCTTGGTGATACCCTCGCTGGTCTGACCCGGCCGGAGTGATTCGGGGGCCGTAAAGACTCGCCGTAGCACGTCCAGATTCTCCGGCGCGGCGAGTCCTTCCAGGTCGAACGTGTAGACCTTTTTCGCCGTGCTGGTGAAGTTGGTATGGATCTCGAAGCGGTTTAGGTCGCAGACCACCAGCAGGGGCGGGTTGTCCAGGGATTCCCGGTACAAGAGCAGTTGCTCGTAGGCGGCTTTCAGGTCCTTCTTCTTGCCCTTGTACTCCCAGCCGAAATGGCCTCGCATCCAAACGTCCGCCCAGCCGTCACCGCCGCCGGTCTTTTTCACGCCCCGCTCGAAGGTGTACCAGGCTCCTTGTGGGTCTGCCGTCGCCGGCTTGGGCTGTTCGAGTAAATCGCAGATGTCCAGGAAGTGCTGTTGGCACGCGCTCCGTTCCGACAGCGTAACGCTTTGCCATTTGGCGACGAATTCTTGCGGGGTCATGGGTTGGCATCGCAACAGGTGAAAGTGTCCGGGCCCGTCAGTCGCGGGTTAGTCTAGTGATTCCAGGGCTGACACGCAGCAGGGGCCTAACCCATCGACGCGAATGAATCTGAAGCTGCGGCGTCTGGGCATTGACTTTGAGCGTGTTCGAGCAGGCCTACCGATTGAACAAGGAAGTAGCGATAGCTGGCTATGGCAGGCTGTGGAAGCTGAAGCCGGCTGCCTACGCTCCGCCCAAGCGGAACGATGTTTGCCGAGACGGACAGACTGCGGAACGGGTAGGGCTTGTAAGGCACTGCTGTGAACATCTTGCGGTTGTCCAAGTCCTCAATTTTCTCGTTCCGACGCTCTGCGTCGGAACGTAAGCCACGGACGCTCTGCGTCAGTGGGCAGACGACGCGGAGCGTCAAAACATTTGCGTTCCCACGCGGAGAGGCTGTGAAAAAATCGTAGGGTGGGCCAAGTACTCGCGGCCCACCGTCGCAAGCAAGGCCGTTTCCTTGGAATTGGTGGGCCGCGAGTACTGGGCCCACCCTACCGCGAATCGTGTTCGCACATTCTTTCACAGCCTCGGAGCGTGGGAACGAGAGAGGCGTGAAGATGTTCACAACTCCTGTAGGCCGGAACAAGCAACCGGAAACACTGCCGGAACTTCGGTCGCTTCCGGCGCATGGCATCTGCACCAAGCGGGTTCTTCCTGCGAGCGTCGGTTGCGCCGTTCCGGCATAGCCTTGCGCGACCTCGTTCCGGCCTACGCGAATAATCCGGGGGTCAGGACTACTTCGAGGTGACGTCGAACTTGAATTCGTTGGGGCCTCCCGGCTTGACCTCCGCCGTAAGCGTGCTCTCCGTGTTGTACTTGGGGGGAATGTAGTTCTCTCGCCCTGCGCCCAGTTCTTTCGCCTTGTCGCCATACATGGCCACTGCGGCGGGGTCCGGCGGGACTTCTCGCAAGGCAACAATCTCGACGCGGCGTGAGCCCGCCTGGGCCTCGCCCTGGAATCTCCCGGCCTTGATCGGGATCGCATCGATCGTTGCGGATTCAATGGTTCGGAAGTAGACCTCCCCTTCCGAGAGCGGCTGGCTATCGATTGTAACCGTTCCGCTGACGGAATACTTCTTGAGTTCGGCCTTTCCGCCGCAGCCGCACATGGCGAGGCAGACGACAAGGAAACCCACGCAGACGACTTGCTTAATCATCGGAAACCTCCCAAGTCCCACCCTTAGATCGTAACATCCGCCACAGAAGCGGGAACAAATGTCCCCGCCTGGGCCCCATCACGACGCCTGGCAATCACTTCCGCGATGCTCTAATAGGCGCCGATCGGGTTGCCATCATCGCGGGTGGCTAGTTGAGCCAGCGTGGCTGCTGGCGTCGCATCCGCGACGAAGCGAACCGACCCGTCGCAAAGCACGACCATCGCACCGCCCGGATGGGCGGAATTAACAGGAATGTTATTCCCGACATTACCGCAGACCCCCATCCCACCACAGTTGCCTCCCGGCGGCCAAGTGCCGTTTTGATTGACGGCATAGCGAATCGTAGTCGTGTTGAAGGCCCGTGCATCGCCGCCATTATTAAAGTTTGGCGGTGAAGACGTCGCGTTGACCCCGATCAACCAGCCATCACCCGATCCAGCGTTCCAAGCATTCTTGACGCCATCGGTGGTAATGATGAAGTTTCCCTGTTCGACTGCGGCCAGGCAATTACTGGTGCCATCGGTGATGGCGCTGTAGTTGGTCGTGCTGTTAGGGTACAGCACGCCGCCGGCCGCGACGATGCCGCCCGTACAACAGCCCGCACCACCCCCGCCCGTGCTCGTTCTGGTTTCCGCGTAGCCGAGAATCAATCCGTTGATTGCGCCCGACACTCCGGCGTAGGTGGGAAGTGTCGGATTCGTGCCGTTAAAGCCCGTTCCCGAAGCGAACGCGGGCAACGGCGATGATGGGCAACGGTAGCCGGGAATCAGGAGGTTGTTGGCCAAGTTGTAGTTGTTCGTAGCGGCGCCGGTGCCCCAGCCTGAACCGCCGGTGAACTGGAAGCTGTCGTACATCGTCCCCATCTCGATGTACGGCAGGATGTAGACCAGCCATGAGCTGCCTTCCCCGCCAGCGGCTGTGCCAAACGGTGATTGATCCTGAGCTCCTCCAGGCGGCAGTCGCTTGTAGATATCGTGATGGTTCTGCAAAGCCAGCCCCAATTGCTTGAGATTGTTGCTGCACTGGGCACGGCGCGATGCCTCGCGGGCTGCCTGGATCGCGGGCAAGAGCAAGGCCACCAAAATCCCGATGATCGCGATGACGACCAGCAATTCCACCAGGGTAAAGCCGATCCGAACTCGTGAGCGGAGACCATCATGCCGCCGTAATGCAAGTGCGTTCAACATAGAATGCCTTCCTGTGAACAAGACAGAAAAAAGAACAGAAATACAGTAATTGTGAGACCCGACCGAACTGTGGTGCTGCAGTCTCTAGGAGGGAATCACAAGGCGGGGAACAAACGGGGGGGGCACGATCTAACGCGACCGGCTGGAGAATCATAACGTTAATGCATGCTGAGCAATCTGTAAAGCAATCTGAAAAAGAATAGCGGAGGGCCGCTTTCCTGTGCCTGGTTGATCGGCGGTGTTCGCAGCACGCTTCTCGGCGTTTGCCGGTTTTCCGGGGCCGTCGCAACTAGTTGTGGTGACCGCGATTTTTCCCAAATAGGAGCATCATCATGTCCGCTGCAAGCGGCCGTCGCCGCAGGGCATCTTGGCCGCGGGATTGGAGGTCACAAACTGTGACCGGTTCGTCTCCCACGACATGAACCTCGACGGGATTCCACAAGGCGACCGCGACGCGTGACCCATGTGTGAAACCCCGTTGGGGTTTGGCTGGTGACGGCGCCGCCAACCCAGGGTGCGCTGCGCGACCCTGGGCTTTGTTGTTGAACGCCTACGGCGTTGATTCGGCCCGCGGAGCGATAAGATCAAGCGTTCGATCCGCTCGGCGGGAATCAACGCGGTTATTGGTTTTCGGGCCATGCCAAGTTGGTCCCCGTTCCGTCAAAGTCGGCCCGAATACGCGGCTCGAAGCAGTGCGGATCGGAACGCCCGCAGTGCGTCAACTTGGGCTTCGGCCGCGGCCCGCGCCCGCTCCACGGCGGCCATCTGGTCCTTCAGAATCGCCGCGAGGCGACGTTGCTCGTCAAGAGGCGGAAGGGCAATTGGGATTCCGCGAATCGTATCCTGGGTGATGTTCTTCATGGAACTGCTGGCACCGGTGGCGTTTCCTTCGATGAAACTCCGACAGGAGGGGCTTCTCAGTGCCAGTTCCAAGTACTTGGGCCAGTTGCTGGGCATAGGGATTGATCTCGATACCGTGCAACTGCATCGGGCGCACTTGCGGCAACAGGCCAACGTAGCTCGCCCCGTAGGAAATCACTTCCTTTTCCAAGTCCAGAAGCAGATTTAGAGCCACCTACAAAAAGTTGCCCGAACCGCACGCCGGGTCCAAAATCGTGACGTGCGCAAGGGCGAGGCTCCTGCCAAGCCGGACGCGGCCCATGGCTCGGTGGCGATTCGCCCTCCCAGCTCGCCGTTCCACTAACTGCGCAGGACTCAATAATGCTACCGCGCACCGACTGGGGCATTCCTGTGACTCTGCCCCAGTCAGTGATTCGCTGCGGTCCGCATCCCAGACCGGGTCGCTACTGCCCCGCGTTAATCAGGTCCAGTCGGCGGTTGAACTCCTCCAGGGACAGTCCGCCGTCCTCGATCGACATCCAGCCGTTGTAGCCGACGTCGTCCAGTGCTCTGCGCACCTCGGGCCAGTTGATGCTGCCGTCGCGCGGATGCACGAAGCTACCGCCGTGGCCGTCGGGGTTGAGCTTGAAGTCCTTGACGTGGCACTTGACCGTCAGTTTGCCGAGCGCGCGGATCCAGACTTCCGGCTTCTCGTACTTCACATGGTTGCCGATGTCAAAGTAAGCCTTGACCCACGGATTGTTGAACGAGGCCACGAAATTGGCGAAGATGGCCGGCTTGACCCACAGATTGTTCCAGACGTTCTCCAGAGCGATGATCACGCCGGCCTTCTCGGCCGCGGGAATCAGTTTCTCGACGGCCTGACGCGAGGTATCCGTAGCATGGTTCTGGGCCTCGATGTACGCCTGGTACTTCGAGTTGTCGCCCTTGACCACGCGTTGGACATGCCCGGTCTTCTCGTCGAATTCGATGTCGAATTCCCATGCTTCCGGCATCGGCATGCCGCCGATCCGGCAGGGCACTAACAGCACCGCGTCGGCGCCGTAGCCTTGGGCGGCCTTCAGCGCGGTCTCGACGGCGGCGATGTCGTTGGCGACTTGTTCGGGCTTGTTGCTGTTGAAGTTCGCCCAGCCGTACAGCACCGAGTGGATCCGCATGCCGAATTCTGCCGCCAACGTGCGAGCCGCCGCAGCCGCCTCGGGCTTGGCCTTGCAATCGGTCGATTCGATCCCTTCGAATCCGGCCGCTTTCCACGCGGTCAGCGTGGCTTCGGTCGGCGTGCCGAGCAGCGCCTTGTGCAGTTTCGTCTTGAACTCCGCAGCCGGCAGCCGGCCGGCGGTCATGAGTCCCAAACCGGCCACCGCCGAAGTAGCCAGAAAATCACGTCGCGTGCAGGGAAGTGGTTGATGCATGGCTGGTCTCCAAGTTCTCAAGGTGTTGGCGAACGATCGTCATGAAACAAGACCCGCAAGTGGCAAGCAGTATCGCATAGTCGTCCGCGCGGGTCAAACATCCCCGTAAGACGGCTCTCCGAAGCCGTCTGCTTCGCATAGTCGTCCGCGCGAGTCAAACAGGAGCCAATCCAAGCCGGTTCGCGCCGGCCCGACTTTGCCGTAGAATTCGTCGCCAGAGAGGAGACCACGAACTACCTGCTGCTAGCAACGCTCACGAAATAACTTCCCCGTTTGCCGCGTCACCCCTCACCCCGGCCCTGGCCCGCGCAAAATTGTATCCCAGAGAGTCCTTGCCATGGTGAAATCTGGTCCGGCTTTTGTTCCAGCTTGGCATGTCGGGTCCCCATCCGGGCTCGCCCCGGTGGAATTGGGTTTC